>JAZQPI010000095.1:0-45330 GCA_045628545.1 Kiritimatiellia bacterium | reverse complement strand
CGCCCGTCATTTTAGAATCCGAAGCACCCTTCGGATCGGGGACGTCTTGTCTTAAACTGCTTGGGTGCAAGCAAAACACCAAAAGGATGGGGTCTGGGGCGGCGCAGATGCCCCAGGCCCCATCCTTTTGGAATCTTTGCAACCTCGGATTCGCCATTGACATTCGCGGCGGAATTTGCGATACTATTAGGTGAATGCAGGGCTTTCGCCTCGCTTCTGGACTGAATTTCAGCCGCAGTCAAGCCTGAAAGCCTTGCATTTTCCTTTATGTTCACCACGTCATAAAGATAGTGTTTCTTGTTAACGTGATTATTGATGACGAGTTCAACATCGTATGCGCGGAAGCCGCCATTTCCATCGGGAACAGCAACAGTCGAATCGTAGCGATAGAATCCATACTTGAAATGGGACGGGTGTTTATGCTTATTGGATTCCCTTTCCCATCTTCTGTTCTCTGCAATCTCGATCATTTCACCAAGCGAAGGCGTGAATCGTGCCTTATCCTCCCATTTACCTGCTTCGTGACTGCGCAAACGTTGGGAATACTTTGAATTTGCGTACTCCTTCGGCAAGTCGCCGCCGATCTCGACAGGAAGGCCCGTTTCCATAATCGTGGCTACGAGACCCTTGTTGGACTTGATGTAGTCCGCGACAGACTTTGGGTCTGTTCCGCCCGTATAGCCATCTGCAATGGCAACCTTCTTATCGCCAAGGTTCAGAATGGCCATTGTCCGCGTGTCGCCGCCGCTTTTCGTGTCCTCGATCTTGTCCACGAACGAAAAATTCAGCCCCTGCCGCTTCCCCCCGTCCTTACCGCCGAAGCCCATCGAACGGAACGCCTTGCCGAACAGGTCGGTCAGCTTGCGCACGACCTCGTTCGCGTAGGCGCGGCGCATGGAGGCGTTGTCGTTCTTGCCGTTCGCCTTCAGCCAGTCGCGGTAGCCCTGCGAGTTCTCGATCTTCGCGCCCTCGCCGACCGCGCCGCCGCGCTTGTACATTTCGTCCACCGCGCCGTGGAACCTCCCGCCCCGCGTCTCAGGGGCCCGCACGGTTATCCACCGGCGAAGCCGCCGCGGAGCGGTCGCTAGAGTGGTGTGCGGACCCTACCAGCGAAACGCGAGGTTGCCTCAACACCAAAGAGTTGCAACAGCCGCATTAAAACCCTCCCCTCTGCGCGTGGGGTGGGAGCCGACTGGCGCACGAGAGCATGATGACGGGTGCGACGTGATTTCGACCGCCGGCGTACAGGCGCGTGCCCCAGCACGCGCGTCGAAATCATGTCGTGGGGCCCGTCATCTGCGGATCGGGCGAGCAGTCGGGACCACCCCCGCGCCTCCACTGTCTGCGGATCGGGCGAGCAGGCGGCTCGCGCCCCCGCGCCTCCACCAGTCTGCGGATCGGGCGAGCAGTCGGCTCCCGCCCCCGCGCCTCATGCAGCCGGGTCTTCTTCACCACGGAAAGCACGGAAACGCCAGTTCAGGCACCGCGAAGCGGTTGGGGGAAGAGACCGCCTTGCACAATTCAACTATGCCGAATGCCCTCGCCACTCTGCAAACGGTTTGGAAGAGCCGAAAAAGGGGACGCGGCCTAAACCGCGTCCCCTTTTCGTGCAGATCGCGCCAGCCTTATTCGGCCGCCGCGACAGCATTCTCGTCAAGGATCGTGATCTTGAACTTGACGGTCACGTCGTGCCCGAGGTCGATCGTCGGCTCGTACTCGCCGACTTCGCGGAGCGCGTCGTCGAGGCTGATCTGCGAACGCTCGAGCTTGATGCCGCGGTTCGCCTCAATGACCTCGAGGAGCTGCGTCACGCTGACCGAGCCGTAGAGCTTCTTGCCGTCCGTCGTCTGCGCGTTGACGGTCAGCGAGAGGTCCTTGAGCTTGTCGGCCACGGCGAGCGCGGCCTTCTTCTCCTCGGCGGCGCGAGCGGCGCGCTCGGCCTCGAGCTTCTTCAGACGGCGCTTGGCCGCCTCGGTGGCGACAGCCGCCAGACCCTGCGGGAACAGGAAGTTGCGGGCGTAGCCGGGCGCGACCTTGACGATCTCGCCGGACTTGCCGAGCTTCTTCACGTTGTCCATGAGCATCACTTCGATTTGCATGGTACTTCTCCCTTCGATCAGGCCATGAGCCCCATGTTGCGGGCGCGCTTGACGCCCTGACGGATCTGGCGCTGCTGGGCCGACGTGATGCCGGTGATGCGAGCGGGCAGAATCTTGCCGTAGTCGGTGATGTAGTACTTCAATGTCTCGATGTCATTGACGTCGATCTGGTCGTTCTTGCCCAGCGGCGGACGCTTGCGAGCGGCAAACTCTTCGCCGGCCGAACTGTTGGATTTCTTGAAAGCCATTTCGTGGTTTCCTTCCTTAAGTTATTTACGAATTAGAACGGAACGTCCGTTTCCTCGGTTTCCATCGCACCTGCCGCGGGAACGGCCTCGACCGGCCGCGGCGAACCTGTCGCCGCGCCGTTGCTGAGGCGGTCTCCCTGAGGGAGGAACTTGATGGTCGATGCGCGGACCTTCAGCTTCTGGTGCTTCACGCCGTCCTTCTCCCAGCTGTCCATCTGCAGCCGACCGTCGACGAGGATCGAACGCCCCTTCGACAGGTACTGTCCGCACAGCTCCGCAAGCTTGTCCCAGGCGTCGACGTCGACGAACACGGGGAACTCCTGTATCTGGCCGTTGCGGTCCTTCCTGCGTTCGCTCACGGCAAGGCGAAGGCGAGCGACCTTCATTCCGGTCGCGCCTGTCGCCAGCACCTCGGGATCGCGGGTGAGGTTGCCCATCAGGATAACTTTGTTGAAAGATGCCATGCTGCACCTCGCTTTCCGTTAGGTTCAGGCCTCTTCGGCAGCCGGGGCCTCAGCATCATGCTGAGCCGCAGCGGCGGCCTGAGCTGCCTCCTTGCGGGCCTGACGTTCCGCACGCGCGGTGCGCTCAGCGGCGATCTTCGCCTCGCGGCGCTCGTCAACGGCGAGGAACTGCACACGGAAGACCTCCTCGACGAGGTGGTAGCGGTTCACCAGCTCGGCGACCTTCGCGGGGTCGAGCTCGAAACGCACCTTCACGTAGACGCCGGTCGAGTGCTTCTTCATCGGACGGGCAAAACCGCCCTTCGGCGCGCCCATGATGACCTTCTCCAGGACCGTTCCGCCCAGACGGGCGACCTCGGCAAGAGCCTTCTCAAGGTTGGCCTCAACGACCTCCTCCCTGGCGTTGCCGACGAAAATGTAGAGCGCATCATACTTCTTCATCACTTCTTCTCCTCCTTCTTCGCCGCGTCGGCCTTGGCCGCCTCGTCCTCCTTGCCCTTCTTGATGACCTCAGGCGACTTTTCGGCGCCCTCGGCCGCAGCCGCAGCCGCACCGGCCGCAGGAACATCGTCAGGAGCCTTCACGACCGCCACCGGCACCTCGCCGCGCGTGACGACCGTCTGCTTCTCGCCGAGGTTGAGGTCGCGCACGAAGAGCGTCTGGTCGAGGCCGAGCTTCGAGACGTCGACCTCGAACTTCTCCGCGATGTCGGTCGGCAGGCACTCGACGTCGACCGTTCGCAGCGTCTGTTCGAGGACGCCGCCGCCGAGCTTCACGCCGACGGACTCGCCGACGAGATACAGCGGAACCGTGACGCGGACCTTCTCGGTCAGCGACACCTCGCTGAAATCCACATGGATCGGGGTGCCCTTGAGAACGTCGTTCTGCATTTCGCGCATCAGCGCGGGAACCTCGGTACCGTTCATGTCCAGCGTGACCAGCAGCTGCTTGCTGGCATGGCCGCGCATCGCCATCATGAAGTCGTGCGCCGGAAGCTTGATGAGCTCCGTACCGCCCTTCTTCATCTTCATCACCGACCCGGGGATCATCCCCGTGCGGCGCAAACGACGGACAGCTCCCGTACCCTGTTCGGTACGAGCCTCCGCCTTGATCCGAATCTGATCCATTATCTGCCTTTTCTGGTAATTTTCCGCATACTCTCGCGTCACCCGACGCTACCCTCCGCGGCTAAAACAGGAGATATTATACCAAAATCATGTGCTTCCGCGCAACTGCAACACTGCAACTTTTTCCGATGCGCTTCCGACACCAGCGACGCGCAAGAGTGCCATTCCAGTTCTCCGTTTCCACTTAGTCCATCGGCCGAGCCCGGCCTTAAACCTAAAAAATGCGGAATCCTCATGCGTTAAAAGGAGAATTCGACCTGCCAGCGGAAAAACCACGCCGGCTTCTCGGTCTCGAAATAATCCCCGGGATTGAAAAACTCCGCCAGGACATGCCCGAAAACCTCGAAACGCTCGCACTTAGAACGGTCGGCCAGCCAGATCGGAAAACTGTACTTGACCTGGCTGAGCAGGCCCTTGAAGAAACCGTCGCCTCCGCCAAGTCCGTCCTGCGCGGCCGCGAACATCGGCCCCGTAGACCCCACAAGCGAATGCCGGCGGCCGAAGTCCAGTCCGGCGGTCAACTTGAGGAAATGCATGTTGCTCCACCAGGCCGCGCCGTAATGCGTGCCGTAGAGGAACATTTCGGAATCGTTCACCCCGCGCGCCCACATCGGGTCCCACGCGCAATGCCCTCCGTCCTCGCTCGCCGCATCGTCGTCGCCGCTCATGAAATGGTAGCTGAGGCGGGCGAGCGGTCGCACCCCCTCGCGCGCGCTTTTCCAGTCGACGGCCGAAAAGGCGCTCCAGCCGCACAAGGTCGCCCCTTCGCCGTTGCATCCCACCTGGGCCATCGCCTCGAGTTCCAGCGACCACTCCTCGTTCAGCCGGGGACGAAGGTTGAATCCCAGCAGTTCGCGCTGCGTCCAGGGGTGCTTCCGTCCGGCGCCGTCATAGAACTCGTGCGTGTTCTTCTGCATGACGAACAGCTTGTAGGGCAGATACTCCGCCAGCCGCGACGACCAGACGGCTCCGAAACCCCAGTCGTCCATGTCGGGCTCATACCCCGGAGCCCCGAAGCCGGAGAGGGAGCGGTGCTTGGAGCGGTCAGTCCCCCAGCGCACGTCGCTCTCGTCGAAATTGTAGAGCGCGAAGAGGTCGAGCTGCGACTCCTCGGTGACGTGCAGGGTGAAGGACGCCAGGTCGCCGTAGGTCGTGCGCGAACCGTCGCCCGGCGTGCCGTCGACGAAAACGCGGTCCAGACCGAGGTAGCCGTAAAGGTCCTGCCGCCCGACGCGGAGGTCGAGGAATCCGTCGAACAGCCCCTTGCCCTCGACGAAGAGGTTGTCGATAATCAGCTCGTCGGGAAAGGTCGCCTGATTCTTGTACGGTTCGGGACACCAGCGGAACTCGTCCGTCAGCCGCGTGTAGACGCGCCACTTGCCCATCGTCTCGGTCTCCCAGCGGACCTCGCCCCACAGGCGGGGACGGAAACGCATGTGCTGGGTGAAACTGCCGCGGGCCGTGCGCGAAAGGATGCCGTTCGGCAGACAGGGCACGTTGTCCAGCAGCTCCTGGCGGATGCGCAGATCAGCGCCGCCGTCGAATTCCAGCGCGGCAAACGCACCACGGCCGGCGAGGGCGGCAAGCGCAACGAGGATGGCAAGGGAGGTCGTCGAATGTTTTTTCATAAGGTCAGGGTTTTGTCTTGTTCGAAAATGTCGAGCACGATGTCGCCGCGGCCGATCTCGTCCAGCGCCGCGCGCATCGTCCGTTCGGCCAGATGCGGCGCGTTGCACGCGCCGGAGAGATGCGCGAGCGCCAGCTTCCGCAGGCGCGGCGAAGCGTACTTCCGGACGAGTTCGGCCGACTGGTCGTTGGAAAGATGTCCGCGCGGACCCGAAATCCGCTGAATGACGGAAACGGGCCTGCCGCTGCGGCAAAGGAGCTCGGAGTCGTGATTGGACTCCAAGGTCGCGATGTCGGCTTGGGCCAGCTTGAGTCCGACGGACGTCAGGGGCGTGCCGATGTCGGTGCCGTGGAAATAGGTGGTCCGTCCCGCGGCAGAATCGTCCGCGGCGACGAGGTAACCGACGGGATCGGGCGCGTCGTGAGGGACTGAGAACGGCGAGACGGAGAATCCGCCGACCTCGAAGCCCTGGCCGTTCTCGAAGCACATGAACGACTCCGCGGCGAGCTTCTGCTCGTGGACGACGCATTCGGCGGTCATCGCATTGGCGAATACGGGGACGTCGGGGTGGCGTTTGAGAAAGGCGGACAGGCCCTTGACGTGGTCGAGGTGCGAATGGGTCAGCAGCACGCCGGCGAACGCGAGGTCCTTGCCGAAGCCCGCCGCGCACAGCCGCGAAGAGAGGGCGCGCCAGCTCAAGCCGCAGTCGATCAGGAGCGCGGCGTCAGCCGTCTGCACCAGATAGGCGTTGCCCTGCGAGCCGCTGGCCAATGACGTGACCTGCATCGCCTCTCCACGCCAAACGTCAGTTCCGCTCGAAAGCGCGGTGGGCGATGTCGCGGCGGTAGAACATGCCGTCGAACGCGAGCGCGCCGATTCGCGCGTAGGCGTTATCGACCGCCTCGCGAAGCGTGCCGCCGAGACCGGTGACCGAAAGGACCCGTCCGCCAGCCGTCACGACTTTTCCGTCGGCGGTCGCCGCCGTGCCGCAGTGGAAGACGATCGTGTCCTTGCGCCCGTCGGCGAGGCCCGAGATGACCTTCCCCTTCTCGTAGCTGCCGGGGTAGCCGGCGCTGGAGACGATGACGGTCGCCGCGACCTCGTCGCGCACGACGATGTCGGACGGCTTCAGGCAGCCCGTCGCCGCATGCAGCAGCGCGGTCGCGAAACTGCCCCCGAGGCGCGGCAGCACCGCTTCGGTCTCAGGATCGCCGAAGCGGGCGTTGAATTCGACGACGTTGATCTCCGAGCCGCTCTTGGCGAGAGGCCCGTGCGGATTCGACTGCGCGTCGTTGACCATCAGTCCGGCGTAGAGGATGCCGCGATAGACGACGCCCCGGCGGCGGAGTTCGTTGACGACAGGCAGGATGATGCGCTCGCGGATCATCGGCAGGCGGTCCGCCGTGATGACGGGCGCGGGGGAATAGGCCCCCATGCCGCCGGTGTTCGGCCCCTTGTCGCCGTCGAAGATGCGCTTGTGGTCCTGCGAAGACGGCAGCAGGACGGCGTCGTTGCCGTCCACCATCGCCAGAATCGAGCACTCCTCGCCGTGAAGGAACTCTTCGACCAGCACCTCGGCCCCGGCCGAGCCGAACTTGTTCGCGACGAGCATGTCGTCCAGCGCCGCCTCGGCCTGCGCGGCGGTCTCGGCCACGACTACGCCCTTGCCCGCCGCCAGGCCGTCCGCCTTGATGACGACGGGAAGTCCGAACGACGGCAGCGCGGCCTTCGCGGCGGCGACGTCCGTAAACACCTCGGCCTTGCCGGTCGGCACGCCCGCGGCCTGCATGACCTCCTTGGCGAAGCGCTTCGAGCCCTCCATCCGCGCACCCGCCGCGCAGGGTCCGAAGCACGGGAAGCCCTCCGCCTCAAGCGCGTCGACGAGGCCCGCCACGAGCGGGGCCTCGGGACCGACGACGACGAGGTCTGGACGCTCCGCCTTCGCCCAGGCGCGGAGCCCTTCCACGTCGTCCGCCTTCAGGGCGACGCACCGGGCGAGACCCGCGATGCCCGCGTTCCCCGGCGCGCAGAAAATCTCGTGACGCTCCTCGTCCTGCGCCAGACGCCAGACGATGGCGTGCTCGCGTCCACCCGAACCCACAACCAGAATCTTCATTTTCAATCTCCTCTGCTGATTATTTTCCGGCCGGAACGCGCAGTTCCTGGCCGATGCGCAAAATGTCGGACTTCAGTCCGTTCATCTCCTTGAGCTTCGCGACCGTCGTTCCGAAAGCGTCGGCGATGACGGAGAGCGTGTCGCCGGACTGGACCTTGTAGACCTTGACCGACTTCGGCATCGACGGCGTCTTCGGCGCGGAGGCCGGACGGGCGCTGTCGATGCGCTTCAGGAGGTCGCGCACGATCGTCTCGCGCTGCGTCTGCATTTCGCGGCGGAGCGCCTCGATCTGCGCGCGCATGTCCGCCAGCTCCTGACGCAGGTCGCCGCCGTCGCCCTTCCGCTCCAGTTTGTCGATGCGTCCGGAAAGGTCGTCGAGGTTGCTCTGCAGGACGTCGACCTGCCCCGCCACGCGCTGAACCTCTTCGAGCGCCTGGCGCTGGACAAAGTTCTCGCGCGAGGCGGACTGGGCGAAGGCGGCGAATCCCGCCGCCGCGGCCATCGTCAAAACCACCGATTTCATCATCATGACACGACTCCTTTCTTGATCAGACCAAAAGCAACACGAGCCAGCAGAGGGCCAGTCCCCCCATGACCAGCAGAAAACGGTTCTGACGGCGATCGCGTTCGTCCTGGACGACGCTGCGGCCGAGCGAACGCATGCCGCCGCCGGAGAGGTAGTGGAAAAACCGCCAGCCGAAGCGCGGACGCCGGCGCGTCTCCTCGCTGACCTCGTCGCTCTCGTCCTCCAGCCGCCACGGCTCGGGGGAATGCGTGTACGAGTAGGCAGTCCGCGCCAGCGATGTGTGGATGCCGCTCATCAGGGAAGCTTAATCGTCATGCCGGCGCGGATGCGTCCGTCGGTGGAGATCTGGGTGCGGTTCGCGTCCCGAATGAGCTTCCACGCCGAGCGGCGTCCGTAGAAGCGGATCGCCAGGCGGTGCAGGGTGTCGCCCTCGGCCACGACATAGGTCGCGGGACGCTCCTCGTGCGGCGGCTCCTGCGGAGCTGCCGGCGCAACCTGGGCGGGAGCCGGCGCGGGCGCGGTCTGGAACGGGGTCGCGCGCGATTCGCTCTCGCCCTCGATCAGCAGGTTCTTGACGTCGGCGGAAAACTTGACGCGGTCGACTTCCTCGTCCTCGTCGAGGAGGGACTGCTCGGAAATTTTCTGAGGCTGCGACGGCGCCTCCGGCGACCCCGCGCCGCCCATCATCTTGCGCAACCGCTCGTTCTCCTTCGCATAGGTCTCGCACCGCGACTCGGCGCGCTCCAGCCGCGCCTTCAGGTCGTTCAGCTGCTTGGTCATCGACTCGCGTTCGGCGCGATAGCGCTCGTTCTCCTCCGACAGCGCCGTCCCGTCCGAAATCTTCATGCGCTTGGCCAGCTCGGGCGCGTAAAGCGCCTCGCACCGCTCCAGGCGGCTTCGCGCCAGCTTGGCCTTGTCGGCTTCGTCGGCCAACAGCAGGAACTCGCGGTAATTGCAGATGGCGCCGAGGTAGTCCTTGCGCACGTCCTGCAGAAGGCAGGCGAGCTGGAAGCGCGCGGACGTGTTGCCGGGGCTGGCCTTAAGGACCTTCTGCAGACCTTCCACGGCCTTGTCCAGCCGTCCCGCCGAATAGTCCGCCATCGCCGAACGGTAAAGTCCGTCCGCCCGCTCGGAGCCCGAGTCCCGCCGCGCGCCGTCACAGCCCGCCAGCACCGCCAGCGTCGCCAGCGTCAAAAGACTAAGCCTCTTCATCTTCGTCCTCCTCTTCTTCGTCTTCATCACCTTCGTCCTCTTCGTCGTCCTCTTCGTCGTCCTCTTCGTCCTCGTCGTCGTCAAATTCGTCGTCGTCTTCTTCATCTTCGTCGTCGAACTCGTCGGGCGTGTCGTCGATGAAGATGTCGTCGTCGTCCTGCTGCGGCTTTTCCTCGCCGGAGTCGTCGCCGAGCTCCAGTTCGCCCTGCTGCGGCCCGTTCTCCTCGTCCGTCGCCTCCTCGTCGTCGGGATTCTCCTTTTCGGCGTCTGCGGCGGCCTTGCGCTCGGCGGCCTCCTGCGCTTCCGCGGCCGCCTCCGCCGCCTGCTCGAGTTCCGTCTTGACCGGCTTGCGGTAGGACTCGGCCTTGAGGCGCGGGTTCGACCGCTGCAGGGTCGGATCCAGCTCGTTGAGCTGCTGGAGGTTGGAGAGACCGAAATGTTCGAGGAAGAACGGCGTCGTGCCGTAGAGGAACGGATGGCCGGGAAGTTCCGACTTGCCGACGAGGCGGACGAGCTGGAGGTCGACCAAGGTCTTGAGGTTCGCCGAGACGTCGACGCCGCGGATCTCCTCGATTTCGCTTTTTGTCAGCGGCTGCCGGTAGGCGATGATCGCGAGCGTTTCCAGCGAGGCGCGTCCGAGCCGGCTCGGACGGTCCATCTTCAAATGCGCCCGCACGTAGCGGCCGCAGCTCGACACCGTCTGAAGGCGGTAGGTTCCGCCCGTGCAGACGAGCTCGAAGCCGCAGCCGGCGACTTCGAGCGCCTTCGCGACGCCCTTCAGCGCCTGGTCGATCTCGCGGCTCGTGCAGGTCTGGTAGACCTCCATCACCTCCTTGTTCTCGCCCTCCTCGGCCGTCACGGCGCGGACGGCGTTGCGCAGGTCGGCGGCGGTCAGCGGATCGGGGCTGGCGAACAGCAGCGAGCCGACGATGTCCTGAAGGGACCGCGGCAGCGGAATCTTGACGTCATCACTCATAGTCATCTGGAATTTCCAAGGGCTTGTCCTCCGGCTCTTCCTTCGACGGGAGGATCGTAATCTCGTGAAACGCGGCGTTTTGATAGACGATGATGCGATGCTGCCGCAGCAGCTCCAGGAGCGCAAGGAAGGTGACGATGATTTCGCCGCGGGGCGCTCCGGCATCGAACAGCGTCGAAAAGGCCACCTGGCCGTCGGCACGCGCCCGAGAAAGGACGACGTCCATCTTCTCGGGGACGGAGAACCTCGCGCCCTTGAGCTCTTCGTGCGGGATCTCGTTCGCCCGCGCCAGCACCTCCTGGAAGGCGGTCAGCAGGTCGTAGAGGTCGAGGTTCGCGATGGCGTTGTGCGCGTCTGCCGCGGTCTTCTCGAACTTGGGGCGTCCGCCGCCGTAGTCGAAGCGGTTGGCGCGCATCGCCTCCATGGTCTCGAGCCGGATCGCCGCGTCCTTGAACTTCTTGTACTCGACGAGCTGCCGGACGAGGTCGAGGCGCGGATCGACCCACTCCTCGTCGCCCGCGCCCTCCTCGGCGACGCGGCGGCTCACCGGCAGGAGCATGCGCGACTTGATGACCATCAGCGTCGCGGCCATCACGATGAACTCGCCGGCGATGTCGAGGTTCAGTTCGCGCGCCTCGCGGATGAACTTCATGTACTCGCCCGTGACGTGTTCGATCGGGATGTCGTAGATGTCGAGCTCTTCGCGGCGGATGAGGTAGAGCAGCAGGTCCAGCGGACCCTCGAAGACATCGAGCGTCACCTTGTACTCATCCGCGAAAAGCTGCTGTTCGGCCATAACGTCAGATCAAAAGGTCGTCAAGATCGGGAATCTTCGCCAGCAGCCAGTCCCGGCACGCCAGAAGCCGCTCGTCGGCCGTGGTGGCCGAATCCATCCCGTTCGCCAGCGCGGCGTATTCGTCGAGGTCCGCCCGCGTCAGACGGCGGAGGACCTTGGCGATCACCGGGATGTAGGTCGCGGACATCGACAGCTGGTCGATGCCCATCGCCGCCCACAGGACTCCGAGAAGCGGGTCCGCCGCGCTTTCGCCGCAGACGCTGACGGAGATGCCCGCCTTGCGGGCGCCGGCGATCGTCAGGCGGATAAGGTGCAGGACGGCGGGATTGAGCGGCTGGTAGAGGTAGGCGACCGATTCGTTGCCGCGGTCCGCCGCCATCGTGTACTGCACGAGGTCGTTGGTGCCGATCGAGAAGAAGTCGACCTGCCGCGCCAGCCCCTCCGCGTTCAGCGCGGCCGAAGGCACTTCGATCATGATGCCGACGGGCATCGAGCGGTCGTAGGCGACGCCGGCGGAGTCGAGTTCGCGCCGGACCGACGCGAGTTCCGTCGCGGCTTCGCGCAGCTCCTCCACGCAGCTCACCATCGGGTACATCATCCGGACGTTGCCGCGCGCGGAGGCGCGGAGGATCGCGCGCAGCTGCGTGCGGAAGACCTCGCGGTGCGACAGCAGATAGCGGATCGACCGGTTGCCGAGGAACGGGTTGGCCTCGTGCGACGAGACGCCGCGGACGAGCTTGTCGCCGCCGATGTCGAGCGTCCGGATCGTCACCGTCGCGTCCGGCGCGAGCGTGCGCACGAAATCGGCCACCTCGCAATAGGCCGCGAACTGCTCCTCCTCGGTCGGCTCGCCTTCGCGGTTGAGCCACAGGTATTCGCTGCGGTAAAGTCCGACGCCGCTCGCGCCGAGCTCGCGGATTCCGTCCGTCGAAACGCCGGGATGGAGGTTGGCGTAGAGCCGGACGAGCGAGCCGTCCTTCAGCGTCCCCATCGGAACGCCATCGGCGGCGGCGGCCTCGTCCGCGCGGCGCTGCCGCGCCACGAGTCCGTTGAAGCTTTCGACCGTGGCCGCGTCGGGGTTGACGGTCACCGTGCCGCTGGTGCCGTCGAGCAGCACCTGCATGCCGGGCTTGACGCGCGAGGTGATGTCCCCTAGCCCGGTGACGGCCGGGATGCCGAGCGCCCGCGCGAGCAGCGCGACATGGCTCGTCGCCGAGCCGCCGTTGGTGGCGAAGCCGAGCACGAATTCGCGCGGCAGCTGCACCGTTTCGGACGGCGTCAGGTCGTCCGCCACCACGATCGCCGGGGCGCGGAGTTCGAGGTGGGGGCTGCCGGAAAAGCCGATGAGCGCCTTCTGAAGCCGCCGTTCGATGTCGTCGAGGTCGCGCACGCGCTCGCGGAAGTAGGGGTCGTTCATCACCTCGAACTTCGCGCGGACGCGGGACACCGTGCGCTTCACGGCCGATTCGGCGTTGACGAGGCCGTTCTGGATGCAGTCCATCATGTCCTTCTCGAACTGCGGATCCCGCAGGATCATGAGGTGGCAGTCGAAAACGTTGACGTCGTCACGGCCCATCCGCTCGTTCAGCGCCTTGGTCAGGGACTGGAGTTCGCGGCCGGTCTCGACCTGCGCGTGGCGGAGCCGCATGAGCTCGTCCTTGACCCGCTCCGGCCCGATCCGGTATTCGGGCACGGGGATATCCCCGTCGCCACGATAGAGGAAGACGGGCCCGGCCACGAGTCCGCGGGCCGTCGGCAGGCCCGCAACCGTCTGCATTGACGGCTTACTGCTCATCGGGAATGTCGAACTTCCGCGCCACGAGCGCCTCGAGTTCGTCCAGGACCTCATGCGCCTGGGGGCCTTCGGCCGTCACCTTGAGGACGGTCCCGTTGACGGCCTCGAGCGTCATGAGCGCCATGATGGACTTGCCGGAGACGACGTTGCCGTCCTTCTCGACCATGACTTCGGCGTCGAAGCGGTTGGCCGTCTTCGCGAAAAGACCAGCCGGCCGCACGTGCATGCCGTACTTGTTAAGCAGCGTAAGCTCCTTAGTGATTTTCTCTGCCATTGCTCCCTCCCCCACCGTTATTGCCGTCGACGCGCACGCGCAGACGTTCTGAAAGACATTCGACCGGATCGTAGCCCGTCATCAGCAGCTTCTGCCGCTGGGCCGCGGTCTCGACCAGGTTGACCAGGTCCCGGCCCTCGGAAACCGGGATGATCACGTTCGGCACCTTCACGCCGAGGATGTCGCGGTAGCGGCGCGTCTGCCCGATGCGGTCGATCTCGTCCTTCACCTGGTTGAGCAGGCGGAACGAGATGACGAGCTGCAGCCGCTTTTCGCCGCGGACGGCGTTGACGCCGAACATGCTCGGAATGTGGATGATGCCGATGCCGCGGATTTCCATGAAGCCGGCCGTCGAGTCCGCGGCGGACCCGTACAGCACTTCGCAGCCGAACGCCTTGCGGATGCACGTCAGGTCGTCCGCCACGAGCGCCGCGCCGCGCTTGATCAGTCCGAGAGCCGTCTCGCTCTTGCCGAGCCCGGGGTCGCCCTCGAAGAGGACCCCGATGCCGCCGACCTCCACCATCGTGCCGTAGATCGTCGTCCGCGGCGCGGCGAGGCGTTCGAGGACGTACGTCGCCCGATGCGTGAACTCGCGCGTCTTGAGCGGCGTCGCCAGCACGACCGCGCCGGACCGCCCGACGAACGACGCGATCTCGTCGTCCAGCCGCTCGCCGTTCGTGAAGATGAAGCAGTAGGCGCCGTGGTCGAGCATGGCCGACACCCGCACCCGCCGCTCCGCGACGGACAGCGAGCGGAGGTAGGCGACCTCGGGATAGCCGAAGACCTGCAGCCGCTCGTAGCCGAAGCTCTCGAAGAACCCGGTCAGCGCCAGCCCCGGCCGATTCGTCGCCGGATCGAGGACGGCGTGCGACAGGCCGCGCCCGTCCGAAAGGACCTCCAGCTGGAGATCCTTCTGCCCGGCTTCGAGGAAGTCGGCGAGCGTGAAGGTCCTGCCTCGCGCGTCGGCGCTGGTCGGAAGGTTGCGCATGGCTCAGTTCTTCGCCGAAGCCGCGCGCTGCTTGCGCACCGTCCCCTTGCGGGCCTTGACGCGCATCCGCAGGAGCTGGCGCTCCGCGCGCGCCGCCGCCGCGTCGATGACGCTCTTGGCGCTCTCGGAGAACTCCTTCGCGCCCACCGCGGTCTCGCCGAGGCGGTTGGCCACGACTTCGGCCATGTACATGTGCTTCTTGACGTCGACGTCGATGACGATCGCGACCTTGGTCACCTTCGGGAAACGCTCCGCCAGCTTGGCCATGCGGGCCTCGGCGTAGTCCTTGAGGGCGTCGATCTTCACGTCGCTGTGCCTCATCGTAACTTCAATGCTCATCGTATTGTCTCCTTTCGCTAATCAGTTCGTTGATGATGTTGAAAACCCTTACATCCGGAAGCCGTCGCCGAGATAGCGCGCGCGCACCTCGGCGTCGTCGACCAGTTCGGCGGCCGTCCCGCTCTTGAGCAGCTGGCCGTTGTAGACCATGTAGGCGCGGTCCACGACCGAAAGCGTCTCGCGCACGTTGTGGTCCGTGATGATGATCCCCAGCCCCTTCTCCTTCGCCAGCGACCGGCAGATGTCCTGGATCTCGTTCACCGAAAGCGGGTCGACCCCGGCGAACGGCTCGTCGAGCATCAGGATCGCCGGCTTGCGCACGAGCGAACGGGCGATTTCGAGCTTGCGCCGCTCGCCGCCCGAAAGCGTGTAGGCCGGCTGACGGGCGACCTTCATCAGGTCGAAGGGCGCAAGCAGCTCCTCGGCGCGCTCGCGGCGCTCGCGGCGCGAAAGCGGCAGCGTCTCCAGAATCGCCATCACGTTGTCCCAGACCGAAAGCTTGCGGAAGACCGACGGCTCCTGGGCGAGATACCCGAGCCCGTTGCGGGCGCGCAGATAGACCGGCAGACGCGTAAGATCCTTGCCGCGGAACTCGACCTTGCCGCCGTCCGGCCGCACGAGGCCGACGATCATGTAGAAGGTCGTCGTCTTGCCCGCGCCGTTCGGACCGAGCAGCCCCACGATCTCGCCGCAGCGGACCTGCATCGACATGCCGTTGACGACCTTGCGCTCGCCGTAGACCTTGACGAGGCCGGTCGCCACCAGGTCGGGCGCGGACCCGCCGGCCGTCGCCTTCTCGCGGGCCAGCGCGGACATCGCGCTCAAAACCGGATCTTCCTGCTGACTCTTCATGAACGGACCACCTCGTGAATTTTCAACAGCGTCTTCCAAAGACGCTCGACTTCGGAAAATCGGATCGCGTTCGCCGCGTCGCTCAGGGCGACCTTCGGATTGACGTGCGTCTCCATGAAGACGCCGTCCACGCCCGTCGCGACGGCCGCGCGCGCGATTGCCGGCGCGTACTTGCCGTCGCCGCCGGAACCCGACCCCAGCCCGCCGGGATGCTGGACGGAGTGCGTCGCGTCCATCACCACGGGATAGCCGAGCTCGCGCATGATCAGGAGCGAGCGCATGTCGGCGACGAGGTTGTGGTAGCCGAAGGAGGCGCCGCGCTCGCACAGGACGATGCGGCAGTTACCGGTGGACTCCAACTTGCGCACGACCTGCGCCATGTCCTCGGGGGCCATAAACTGACCCTTCTTCACGTTGACGACGGCGCCGGTCTCGCCGGCCGCGACGACGAGGTCGGTCTGGCGGGCGAGGAAGGCCGGCACCTGCAGGACGTCGCAGACCTCGGCGACGGGACGGCACTGCCACGGCTCGTGCACGTCGGTCAGCACGGGGACGTCGAACTTCGCGCGGATTTCGGAAAGGATCTCCAGGCCCTTGTCGATGCCGGGGCCGCGGAACGAGTCGATGCTGGTGCGGTTGGCCTTGTCGAAACTGGCCTTGAAGACGAAGCCGACGCCGAGCTTTTTCGCCAGCGCCGTCAACCGTCTGGCCAGATCGAGCGCCATCGCGCGCGACTCGATGACGCACGGACCGGCGATGAATGTCAGCCCGCTGCCGCCGAACGCGACGCCCTTATCGACTTTTACAATTTTCATACTCATTATTATATCAAAAACAACGGCTTGTTTCCATTCTTACGCCTTTCCGCCATTCCCGCCTTGCGGAGGAAGCGGGCGTAGAAATAGAGCGGCGGAATCGTCGCCAGATTGCACAGGACGTCCGACACCGGCATCGCCAGCCAGATCGCGAACGCCTTGTCTTCGAGGAAATGCGGCAGGATCCAGACGATCGGCAGCAGCACGACCCCCTGCCGCAGCATCGACAGTCCGATCGAAATCGCCGGCCGGCCGATGGACTGGAAGAACGTCGTCGCCACGACGTTGATCGAAATGCACCAGATCATGCAGTTCGAAAGCGCAAGGTCGTGCGCGGCGAGGTCGATCAGCTCGGGCTTGTCGGCGGAAATGAACATCGCGGCGATCCACCGCGGGAACGGCGGCACGACCTGGACGACGAACGCGAACAGAGTCAGCGCCGTCGTCACCCAGAGTCCGGTCTTCAGCGTCTCCAGCACGCGGTCGTAACGCCGCGCCCCCCAGTTGTAGCCGAAGATCGGCTGCAGCCCCTGCTGTGCGCCGAGCATCGGCATGAACACGAGGATCAGCGCGCCGCTGAAAACGCCCAGCGAGGCGATCTGCGCCGTCGATGCCGCCGGATCGGGCAGCCACCTCGCAAACGCCATCTGGAACGAGACCATGATCAGCGAACTCATCAGCTGCTGCAGAAACGGCGCCAGCCCGATGGCCGCCGACCGTGCCGCGAGATCGCGGTAGAAGCCGATCCGCGACAGCCGCAGCCGGACGGCCGTCCGTCCGCGCAGATAGGACCCGAGAGCCCAGAAGCAGCTGGCGACCATGGCGATGTCCGTCGCCCAGGCCGCGCCGGCCACGCCGAGCTTCAGTCCGAAGATGAAGATCGGGTCGAGGACGAGGTTCATCCCGAAGCCGACGACCATGCACATCATCGAGCGGATCGCCCCGCCCTCGGCGCGCTGGAGCGCGGAAAGTCCGAAGGCGATATGCGAAAAGAGATGGGAGAACAGGACGATCCGCAGATACGTGCGGGCGCAGGCGAACGCCCCAGGCGTCACGCGGTCCGCCCCGCAGAGGCTGAGCACCGCGTCCAGATTGAAGAAGACGAGCGGCGTGAGCGTGAAGAAAAACGCCAGCTTGAAGGCGAGGAGCTGCCCCACCAGCCGCTCGCAGGCGTCCATGTCCCCTTCGCCGAGCTTGATCGACAGGATGGCCGCGTGCCCCGCGCCGACGAAGACGCCGAAGGCCCCGAAGAGCATCATGATCGGCATCGTCAGCTGGAGGCCGGCAATCGCGTCGACGCCGCAGCCCTGGCCGATGAACACGCGGTCGACGATCGAGTAGAGCGCATTCAGCGTCATCGCGACGAGCGCCGGCCAGGAATAGCGCAAGAGGAGCCGGCCGGGAGATCCCGCGGCAAGCTCCTCAAGGTTTTTCCGAAGTGCGGAGACGTCGCGCGCCATGCGTCAGAAGATGACCGCCGTTCCCAGCGGATTCCCCTTCGGATCGAACGCGGCGCGGATGCGCTGCATTTCCTCCTTGGGGAGGTCCAGTTCGCCCAGCTGAAGCGATTTCAGCGACCGCCAGGCCGACAGGTCGTCAGGCAGCTTCTTCAGGCGCGTGCCCGTGAACGACAGGTTCTCCAGCCCTTCGCGCTTCGCCAGCCAGTCGGGAACTTCCGTAATCGGATTGCCCGAGAGGTCGATGTCGGTCAGCGCCGGCAGGTCCTTGAGCGTTTCGGGGACGGCCGTCAGGCCGTTGCGGCGCAGATAGATGCGGCGCAGCGACTTCAGGGCCGAGAGGTCCGGCAGCGCCGCGAGCTTGTTGTCGTTCAGCCGCAGCCACTTCAACCCGGTCAGCGCGGCGACTTCGTCGACGTTGGTCAGCGCGTTGTAGTCGAGGTTGAGGTAATCGACGACAGCCGCGTCGAAAGTCTGCGCATGGAGGTCGCCGAGCCCGCGGTCCTTCAGATAGACGCGCGCACCCGCCGGAACCGACCGTTCGGCCGGCTCCGGCTCGTTAAAGCAGCCCGCCGCGCACAGCGCGACGAGCAGCGGAAAGGCCACCTTACGCATTGGCCGCAGCGCTGATGATGCCGGCGAAATCGGCAGCCTTGAGAGCCGCGCCGCCGATGAGTCCGCCGTCGATGTCCTTCTTGGCGAGAAGCTCCGCCGCGTTGCCCGGCTTCATGGAGCCGCCGTACTGGATGCGGATCGTCTCGGCCGTCTCGGCGCCGAAGAGCTTCGCGAGGGTCGCGCGGATGAACGCATGGACCTCCTGCGCCTGGTCGGGCGTCGCGGTCTTGCCGGTGCCGATCGCCCACACCGGCTCGTAGGCGATGACGAGCTTCGCGCAGTCCGCCGCCGTCACGTCCTTGAGACCGACCTTGAGCTGGCGGCCGATGACCTCGTTGACAAGGTCCGCCTCGCGCTCGGCGAGCGTCTCGCCGACGCACATCATGCAGGTGAGGCCCGCGGCGATCGCGGCGCGCGTGCGCTTGTTGACCGTCTCGTCCGTCTCGCCGAAATACTGGCGGCGCTCGCTGTGGCCGGTGATGACGTACTTCGCGCCCGCGTCGACGATCATGCCCGTCGAAATCTCGCCCGTGAACGCGCCATGGTCCTCCCAGTGGCAGTTCTCGGTACCGACGCCAACCTGCGTGCCGGCAGCGGCCGCGACGGCGGCGGGAACGTCGATAGCGGGCGTGCAGCACACGATCTCGACCTTGTCGCCGAACTGCGCCGTCGCCTCGGCGACGCCCTTCACCAGCGCCGCGGTCTCCGACGGCTTGATGTTCATCTTCCAGTTGCCTGCGATTATTTTCTTCCTGCTCATTTTGCTTTCTCCTTAGTGGTTGAATTACCTGAAATCGAACCGTCTCTCTTGAGCTTCCGATGTTTGACGCCCGCCTGCTTAAACACGTCCTTCACCGTGTCGACGAACGCGTAGTCGCCGCCGTACACGACCTCGCGGATGCCCGAATTGATGATCAGCTTCGCGCAGGTCAGGCACGGCGAAATCGTCACGTAGACGGTCGCCCCGTCGATCGCGTGACCGTGCAGAGCCGCCTGGCAGATCGCGTTCTGCTCGGCGTGGACGCAAAGGCACTCTTCGAGGTGGTCGCCGCTGTGCGTCGTGCGGGCGCAGCGCGGACAGCCGCCAGCGAAGCAGTTGCGCACGCCGTGCGGCGTGCCGTTGTAGCCGGTCGAGAGAATGTGGCGGTTACGGACGATGACCGCCCCGACATGACGCCGCGAACAGTTGGAACGCGACGCCACGACTTCGGCCAGCCGCATGAAATACTCGTCCCAGCTGGGACGGGGATCGTGGACAGGCTGCCGCCGAGGCCTTACGGCCGAACTTTTCTTTCTCTCTGCCATACGGATTATTATACCATATTTGGCCGAGGTGAGTTGCACGGAAATTCCATCCGCCATCACCGCGGGGGACGGGTGCGGCGCGTCGCCACGGCCGTGAACGGATCCTCCGGCCAGTAGTGCTTCGGATAGCGGCCGCGCAGATCCTTGCGCACCAGCTGATAGGCCCCGCGCCAGAAGCCGGCCAGATCCTTCGTCACCTGCACGGGACGCTGCGCCGGCGAGAGCAGCGTCATCACGATCGGAACGCGTCCGCCCACGGCCTTCGGCGTCTCCATCATGCCGAAGCACTCCTGGAGTCGAACCTCGGCCGTCGGCTCGTCTCCCGCGTAGTCCACCCGCACATGCGATCCCGACGGCACCTCGATGCGCGGCGGCGCGAGCCGGTCGAGTTCGCGACGGTCGTGTCCGTCTTCCGCCAGCAGAACGTCCAGCACTTGAAAAAGGTCGAGCCGGTCGAGATCCCGCCATTTGGAGAAGCCGCCGACGAACCCGCCGAGCGCGGACAGAATCCGCTCGTCGGTCGGCTCCGTCCAGCCGCCGTCCGTTCCGAGGACGCGGGCGACGAAGGCCATTCTGTCGCGCAGCCGCCGCGACTCGTCCGTCCAGCAGGGCAGATTCGCGACACCGTGCGCCCGCACGCCATCCAG
The DNA here is from genome assembly GCA_045628545.1 of Kiritimatiellia bacterium. Classification (GTDB taxonomy): domain Bacteria; phylum Verrucomicrobiota; class Kiritimatiellia; order RFP12; family UBA1067; genus UBA1067. The sequence continues at coordinate 25,052 of JAZQPI010000095.1, read as the reverse complement.
CACTGCCGCGGTCCGTTCGCCGCCATCACCGTCGTCCGGACGCTCTCCGAGCGTCAGTTCGCCAATCCGCCGCCGCACGACGCTCCGCACCCGGTCTGCGCGGCGATCCCATTCGCAAAGCGGCTCTTCGACAATCCGGTCCGAAAACGCCGCCTCGATTTCCGCCGCGGCAATCGGACAGGCGAGGAAGATCCGCGCATCGCCGGCACGGTCGTCCAGCGCACAGCACACGAGGAACGGCTCGCGGGCCAGAAGGTCGTCCTCCGGCAGAAAAGCGCCGCGGCCGTTCACCATCCGGAATGTCCCGTTGCCGCGATTCCTGGCGACGCGGTCCGGATACGCCCGCGCCAGCAGCGCCCCCTCGCTGACCGCGCCGGGGTCTGTCCCCACGGACGCGGGGCCTGTCCCCACGCGGGACGGCGTGCGGAGAAAACGTCGGGCCAGCTGAAGGATGCGCCGCGAAAACGGACGGTTCGGAGTCTCCTGCACTTCGTCGAGGATCCGCCGGACATCGGTTTCGCGACTTTTTCCCCCTTCTTCCAGAATGGCCGCCAGGAGCGCGGCCGTCTCCGCGTCGCGGCCGCCGTGAGACAGACCGAGGCACATGTTCGCCAGCCGCGGATGCATCGGCAGTCGTGCCATCGCCTCGCCGTGCGCGGTCAGCGCGCCGTCCTTATCAAGCGCCCCCAGCTGCTTCAGCAGTCCGACGGCCTGATCCCACGCGCTCGCCGGCGGCGGGGTCAGCCAGGGGAGATCCGTCCGACGAACCGCCCCCCAGACCGCGCTCGTCAGCACGAGGGAGGCGAGGTCGGCGTCCAGCATCTCGGGGAGCATCCGCCGCGGACGGGACGCCTGGTCGGCCTCCGGCCAGAGGCGGTAGCATGTCCCGGCGCGGACACGTCCGGCGCGGCCTCGCCGCTGTCCGGCGCGGTCCTGCGTCAACGGCAGCGTGACGAGGCCCGACATCCCCGAGCCGGGCGAGAACCGCGGCACCCGCATCAGCCCCGAATCGACGACAGCGGTCACGCCCTCGACAGTGACGGAGGTCTCGGCGACGGAGGTCGAGAAAATCACCTTGCGGCGGGAACTGCGGCTGAAGACGCGGTCCTGCTCCTCTTTCGGCAGCGCCCCGTAAAGCGGCAGGAGTTCTGCCCCGCCCCCCAGATCCGCGCACGACTCGATGGCGCGGCGGATCTCCCCCTCGCCGGGCAGGAAGCAGAGGACGTCTCCGTCGGTCTCGCGCAAGGCCCGTCCCACGGCGGCCGCGACAGAGACCTCGCCGAGATAGCGCGTCTCGACCGGAAACATCCGTCCTTCGGCCCGCACGACCGTCGCGTCCCCGAGATGCGCGGCGACTTCGTCCGCGTCCAGCGTCGCGGACATCACCAGCAGCCGCAGGTCGGGACGCAGCGCGCGTCGCACCTCGAGCGCCAGGGCGAAGGCAAGGTCGCAGGGAAGCGCCCGTTCGTGAAACTCGTCAAAGATGACAAGTCCGACATCCGCCAGTTCGGGATCGGACAGCAGCCGCTGGGCGAGCAGGCCTTCGGTGACGACCTCCAGCCGCGTCCGCGCGGAGATCCGCCGTTCGAGACGGACCTGATAGCCGACCGTCTCCCCGACCTCTTCGCCGCGCTTGCGGGCGATGAACGCCGCGCAGTTCCGCGCCGCCAGCCGCCGGGGTTCGAGCAGGACGATCTTGCGTCCGTTCAGCCAGGGCGCGTCCAGCAGCGCTGGCGGCACGCAAGTCGTCTTGCCGCTGCCGGGCGGCGCCGTCAGCACGACGTCGCGGTTCGCCGCGAGAGCCGCGGCGATTTCGCCGAGCTTCGCCTCTACCGGGAACATCCGGGCAGCAATTCCGAGAGGTGCATTCCGTGCGAGCCCTTGAGCAGCACGAGGTCGCCGGACGAAACGTCCAGCCGGAACTTCTTCTTCAGCGGAGCGAGCGTCTTGTAGGCCAGATGGCAGAGGCACTGCGCGGACTGCTCGCCCACTCCGATCACGAGGGGTATGCCGAGCGCCATCGCGTGTTCGAAGACCCGGCGGTGGAGTTCGCCCGACTGTTCGCCCAGTTCGAACATGTCGCCAAGGACCGCCACGCGCTTGCCGGCGCACGGCTCTTTCACAAAGGCGTCCAGCGCGGCGATCATCGAATCGGGGTTGGCGTTGTAGCTGTCGTCGATGTAGTCGACGCCGTCAAACGAGACGCGGCGCCAGCGCGAACCGGGCAGCGAGAAAGTCCGCAGCGCCGCGACGGCCTGCTCGCGCGTCACGCCGAAACGTGCGGCGAGCGCATACGCGATGCAGGCGTTCGCGACATTGTGCGCGCCGGGCAGCACGGGGGCGAGCGCCGCGCCCATCCAGTCCTGCGCGGTCCCGGCGACGACCGCTTCGCCGCGGCATCTCGCCTTCAGGGCCTCAAGCCGCACGTTGTCGTCGCCGATCACGAAAAAGTCCCGCGCCGCGGCCGCGAGTTCGCCCTTTTCCGCGGCGATGCCGTCCTGGGTCTTGAAGAACTCGAGATGCGCCGTGCCGACGTTGGTGATGAGGCCCGCGTCCGGCTCGGCGATCGCGCACAGGGCCGCGATCTCGCCCGGGTGGTTCGTCCCCATTTCGACGACGAGAAAGTCTGCGTCCGCGGGACAGTTGAGGATCGTCAGCGGCAGCCCGATGTGGTTGTTGAAGTTCCCTTCGGTCGCATGCGTCTTGCCGACGGTGGAAAGGAACGCCCGCAGAAGCTCCTTGGCGGTGGTCTTGCCGGCCGAGCCGGTGACGCCGATCACCTTCGCCTTCAGCGTGCGGCGATATTCATGCGCGCGCCGCTGCAGTTCTTCGAGTCCGTCGATGATCTCGACCGCCCCCGCGGCGAGGGCCTGCGGAATGAAATCGCGGCCGTCGGACTTCTCGCCCTTCAAGGCGACGAACGCCATGCCCGGACGGACCAGCCGACTGTCAATCGTCGCGCCGTTAAATCGCGTAGCCATTGCGTCAGATCACGCCGCGCTGGGAATTGCGGTAGAAGGACACGAGGTACTTGACCTCCTCGGTCAGATCGCCGGACGCCTCCAGCCGCTCCAGCGCCTGGCTGCGGTTCAGCCCCTCGTGGTAGAGGATCTTCGCGGCCTCGCGGAGCGCGGAAATCGCCTCCTTCGCGAATCCCCGCCGGGTGAGTCCGACCGCGTTCGGCCCCGCCACGCGCATTTCGCCGTCCGACGGTCCGCAGAGCATGTAGGGCGGAATGTCCTTCGTCACGCGGGAGCACCCGCCAACCATCGCGTGCCGGCCGATCGTGCAGAACTGGTGCACGGCCGACATGCCGCCGACGATCGCCCAGTCCTCGACATGCACGTCGCCGGCGAACTGAACGCCGTTCGAGCAGATGACATGATCGCCAAGTATGACGCCGTGCGCCGCGTGGCAGTAGGCCATGAACAGGCAGTCGCTGCCGATAACCGTCTTCTCGCCGTCGGCCGTGCCGAGGTGGACGGTCGCGAACTCGCGGATCACCGAGCGGTCGCCGATCTCGACGTAACTGACGGACCCCTCGACATACTTGAGGTCCTGCGTCTTCATGCCGATGAGCGCATAGGGGAAAATCTGGCACTGCTCGCCGATCGTCGTATGTCCGTCGATGATCGCCCCCTGCCGGACGACCGTGCCGGCGCCGATGCGGACGTTCGCGCCGATGTGCGCATAGGGACCGACCTCGACGTCCGCGCCGAGCTGCGCCCCGTCTTCGACTATGGCAGTAGGATGAATCTTCATTTTAATTTTATACCTTTCGTCCGGCGTCCGAACCAAAGCCCGTACGCCTCACATGTTCCGTGGAATCAGCCGTGCGGACAAGGCCAGACACACGACGACCGGCAGCGCCATCAGCCACTCGGGGTGAAGCGCGTAGTGTTCGTCGAGGCTGATCATGAGCATCACGACCATGTAGTAGCCGAGGGAAATCACCAGCGAGATCGCCATGCCGATCGTGGACTCCTTGCGCTGCGCCTTGATGCCGAGCGGGATGCCCACGAGGACGAAGCAGAGGGAGGCCAGCGCGAAGACGATGCGCTTGGCGAACTCGACTTTGAGATTGGAGATGTCGCAGCGCAGGCGCTCGATCATCTTTTCGCGATAGGCCGGCTCGCCGAGGGTTCCGGCCTCGACGCGTTGGAGGCTATTCTCGAGCTCTCGGATCTGTCCGAAAATCTCGCGGGTGCGGAAGTCCTTGTCGCGCTTGGAATAGTGCGTGTCCTTCAGCGCGTCCTTCACCAGATACTGGAAGCGCGTCGCGCGGGCCATCGTCGGATGGTCGGCGTCCAGCGGATCGACCGTCATGTTGTAGAGGTCGAGCGAAATGTCGCGGCCCTTGCTCGTGACAAGCGCCTTCGACGCGGTGATCATGCGGTCGACCTTCTCGTTCGAGTAGTCCATCACGATGAGGTCGTAGAGCCAGTTGCCCTCCTTGCCGCCGAAGTATATCTTCACCTTCGGGAAGTCCGAGATGATGCGTCCCGGCTCAAGAACCTCCAGGCCGGTGCCGACCGAGACCTTGTTCTTCAAGGTGCGGCGGACGGTGTGGCCGCGCGGGACGATCTCGTTGTTGACGAAGACTCCCACCAGCGTGCAGACGAGCGCGAACAGGACCGGCCACTTCATGACCGACAGCAGGTTCACGCCGCAGGCGCGCATCGCGGCGATTTCGCTGTCCGCCGACAGGCGCGAGAAAACGAGCACGCTCGACACGAGCAGCGCCAGCGGCATCGTCCACTGGAGCGTCTCGGGGAAACTGACCGCGGCGAATTCGCCGACCAGCGACACGGGCACGCCGTCCAGCACGAAGCCGACGATCTGCACCATCAGGCCGATCGTCAGCACGAACGTCAGCACGACGAACGCGAGCAGAAAGCTCGAGAGGAAGGATCCGAAGACGTATCGCTCGAGGGTTTTCACCGGAATTTCAGCACGAAGTAGTTTTTCTTGCCGCTGCGCAGCACGGCCACGCCGTCAACGACGTCGGTCGCGGCGAAGACGCGCTTCTCGTCGATCTTCGCGTCGTTGAGCGACAGGCCGCCCTGCTGCGCCATGCGACGCGCCTCGCCGTTCGACTTGAACATCCCCGCCGCGGCCGCGACCGCGAAGACCGGCTTGCCGACGGCGTCGGCCAGCGCGACCTCGGCGCTCGGCACGTCCGCGGCCTTCGCCACGTCGGCGGAAGACTTCTTCGCATACAGCGCCTCGGTCGCCTCGACGGCCTTGCGGAGCCCCTCCTCGCCGTGGACGAGGCGGGTAAGCTCTTCGGCCAGGGCCTTCTGCGGAATGCGCGCCTCGGGACGGGACTTCATCTCGGCTTCGAGCGCGGCGATCTCGTCGAGCGAGCGCATCGAGAAGACCTTGAGATAGCGGATGACGTCCGCGTCCGGAGTCCGCAAGAAGTACTGGTACCAGTCGAAGACCGGCGTCATCTCGCCGTTCAGGAAGAGGGCGTTGCCTTCGGACTTGCCGAACTTCTTGCCCGTCGAATCGAGGAGCAGCGGGAAGGTGAGGCCGTACGCCGTCTTGCCGCGCATGCGGTGGACGAGGTCCGTCCCCGCGGTGATGTTGCCCCACTGGTCCGCGCCGCCGACCTCCATCTGGCAGCCGTAGGTGTCGTAGAGGTGGAGGAAGTCGTTGCCCTGAAGGATCTGATAGGAGAACTCGGTGAACGTCAGCGCGCCCTCGCTCGCCTCCAGACGCTTCTTCACGGACTCCTTCGCCAGCATCTGCGGCACGCGGAAGTTGATGGCGATGTCGCGCAGGAATTCGATTGCGCTCGTGCCCTTGTACCAGTCGTAGTTGTCGACCATCACCGCGGCGTTGGGGCCTTCGAAGTCGAGGATGCGCGAAAGGTTTTCGCGAATGCCGCGCTTGTTCTCCTCGACCTGGCTCACGGTCAGCATGTTGCGCTCGGCGGACTTGCCGGAAGGGTCGCCGATGAGGCCGGTCGCGCCGCCGACGAGGGCGATGACCTTGTGCCCGGCCTGCTGGAAGCGGCGGAGGACGATGATGGAGACGAGATTGCCGGCCTGCAGCGACCGCGCCGAGGGGTCAAATCCGCAATAGACGGTCATGGGGCGGTCAAGCGCCGCCTCGATGCCCGGATCGGTCAACGCTTCGACCAACCCGCGGGCCTTGAGTTCTTCAATGAGTTTCATACCCACTATTATACCAAAATTCCCGCCCGCATTGCGCGCCCCTGAATATCGACCTAAATGCGGCGGCGAATATGGTATAATGTAACCAATCACATCAACGCGCGTTTTTCAACAAGGAGGTATGCGTATGCAAACAGGAACCGGAATCGTCACCCTGGCCTTGGCGCTTTTGCCGGCGCTTGCGACCTGGGCGGGGTATGAGCAGCCAGTACGTCCCGGTGGCGTCGGCGGACAGGAGTTTTGGAACGGGAATTCGGTGCAGTTCGTCTTCGCGCCGGCATTCGGCTTTCCGTCCGTCAACGGGGCAACCGCGTACCGGTTCGAGGCGACGGACGCGAAAGGCGTCCAGCACGTCTTCACGAACGCGCTGCCGACGGCGGCGCTGACGCCGATCTGGAACGACATCTCGGAGAACGGACGGGTTTCGCTGAAGGTCGAGGCGCTGGATGCGCAGGGCAGCGTCCTGTCCGTCGCCGGAAGCCGTTCGTTCTGGCGGATGGCGACGTTCCACGAGGGCGCGTATCCGAAGGCGAAACGCAGCTACGGAGAAGCCGCGCGCAAGGCCTACGACTACATTTTCGAACTGCCTTCGACGCAATACTTCCTGAAGCACGGCAAGCCGGATCCGGCCTACGGGCTCAACGCCTATCCGTCGAAAATGCACGCGGCGCTCGTGCAGGCGATGTTGCACTACGCGCGAATCCGTCCGGACCGGAAGGACGACGCCATGAAGCTTGCCCGCACTGCGGCAGACTACCTCATTTCCGTATCGCAGCCGACAGGGACGCCGCTCGCGGGCATCCCGCCGACCTATGACAACCCGAAGTTCGGACCGGGTCTGGGCGGCGTGGGTCCGGCGAGCCAGGGCAAGAACATGCTGCTTTATCCGGCGGCGGTCGGCAAAGCCTACCTGGCGCTCTATCGGGCGACGAACGAGGCGAAGTACCGCGATGCGGCCGAACTCATCGGACGCAAGTACCTCGAACTGCAGGGCGAGGACGGAACCTGTCCGCTCAAGGTCGACGAGAAGACCGGCGAGCCCGTCAACGTGAACCGCGCGTTCCCGTTGGAGATCTGCGAGTTCCTGGACTCGCTTTCGTCCGTCGTCAGCGATGCGCGTTACGCCGCGGCCGTTCGCCGCGGCATCGAGTTCGTCCGTCAGGGACCGATGAAGGACTGGAATTGGGAAGGCCAGTTCGAGGACGTCGAGCCGTCGGCTAAATACCGCAATCTCACGAAACATTTCGTCTGCAACATGGCGATCTACCTGCTGAAGAAGGACCCTCAGAATCCCGAAACCAGGAGCTTCGCCCGTCAGGCGGCGGATTTCTCCGAGGACCAGTTCGTCTGCTGGCAGACGCCTTGCGACGCGAATGGCGAGGGGCCGCGGAAGCGAGAGGGCTGGGACACGAATTATCGCGGATGGCACTGCCCCGGCGTGCTCGAGCAGTACGAATGCTATGTGCCGATCGACGCGTCGGCGACCAAGCTGATCATGATGTGGAACGCGCTCGGCAAGGCATACGGCAGTCCGAGCGATCTCGCCAAGGCGCGCGCGATGGCCGACGCGATCGTGAACATGCAGCAGGAGAACGGACGCATCCCGACGTTCTGGACGGACGAGTCGATCGCCGATCCGCGTTCCGACTGGCTGAACTGCATGATCAAGGCAGCCGGCGTGCTGGACGAAATGGCGCAGATAGAGAAAGAGCGCTGAGCCCGAGGGGCATTTTAAATTCCTTTCAAATTCATATGGTGAATACCCAATGCGGGGCGCACGGGGTGCGCCCCCTACCTAACGGTGTTGACGCTCATCTCCAGTCTCGCGATCAAAGGCGATCACATACGGCCAATCGCGCGCCGTGGCGCAAAGCCCCTTCCGAACGGGATTGTTGCAGATGTAGCGGAACTTCTCGGCATAATGCGCCTCATCGCGCAACCGCGTATCCCAGAAATCACGTTGAAACCGCAGTCCATAGCGTCCCGTCAGCAGCCGTTTGAAATCGCCAACCACCCGTGGTAGGGGGCGCACCCCGTGCGCCCCGCCGTCTGGCACATGGACAATGAAATGCAAATGATCCGGCATGACCAACATCAACGCCAACCGCCAACATCCGCGCATATGATATTCACGCGCCTCGGTCAAAACCATTTTCGCCGCATCCGCCAACGACACCACCCGGCATGTCGCGTCGCGGGGCGCACGGGGTGCGCCCCCCACCGTCCATGGTCGATGCCCGTCCGCGCAAATCGTGATGAAATACCATGCGCCCGAAACATCAATCGACAACGGCCCCCGATGATCCAACCGTTTCCGCGCCGGCTGGTCCTTCACCGCCGCCGCGACCGCAATCTGATCGTCTGCGGCCATATCGCACTAAATCAAATGAATCGGCGTCACTTGGCGGGGTCGCGCCCAGCGGCTCGGTCGAGCCACTCGCTTTCAAACGCCGCGACGGCAGCCTTGGGATCGCGTCCCTCGTCCTGCGCCTTCCACACCGTCTCCAGACGCGGCAGATAAAAGTTCCCCACCAGCCCGTGCCAGACGCGCGCCGAATAATCTTCCAGCGGCGGACCCCAGCAGGTGATCAGCCGCGCGGCGTCTTTCCGGTACGCCCGCGCAAGGGCCTCGTCCCCTTCTCCCGCCCGGCCGGCGAAGTCCAGCCAGCGGTCCAGGCGGTACAGGGGATGGTCAGCCAGCGCGGCATCGATCTCCCTCAGCTTCTCGCGAACCGCAGCGCGCAGCTTTGCGACCTCCTCACGCTCGCCTTTCGCCGCGGCTTCGCGTTCGCGCACAAGGAGATCGGACGCCTCCTGGCCTGCGGCCAGCGCACGGAACTCCGCCAGATCGGCGCGGAAAAGCGGCGACCCCTTCAGCTCCGGCTCCAACCCCTTGAGCGCAGCCGCGGCATCACGCCACCCCTGTCGCTCCGCCTCGACCGGACGGCTCGGGCAGGAGGCGGAATGGCTCTCGCGTCCCGGCACGAGCTGCCAGTCCTGCAGGGGGTGTCCCGCGAAGGACGCATACGGTCCGCGCAGCATCGCCTCCCAGTAGGCGACCGCTCCGGGAAGCCGCCGCCCCCAGCGCGCGGCCGAATAGGTCTCCAGCCACTTCCGCACGTCGACCGGACGATCCCGCCAGGCCGCGTCGGTCTCGAGTTCGTAAATCACCTCGTTGTTCTCGATGCCCTCGGGGGCCATGCCGTAGACGGAAAGTTTGCCGCGGTTCGGCGAAGCCAGGGCTTCGAGATGCGCGTTCGCGTACCAGTCCAGCTTGCCGGTGAGATTGACGTTGCCGCCCATGTTCGGAATGGTCGACCAGGCCCAGCGCTTGCCCATGAACCCCTTGTACAGGTCCCAGTTCATGACGGGGTTCTCGCCCGAGTGAAAGGCCACGTAGTCGACGGAAAGGTCCAGGACGAGCATCTTCTCGTCCGGCACGTGCGCAAGCAGCGCCGCCAGCGTCTTCGCGCTCCAGAACTTGCGGTCGGAGTAGAACATCCAGCCCTGCAGGACCCACGAGGCATTCGGCGAGGCGTCGCGAATCGCGCCGTAGACGTTCGCGCCGCAGGCGGCGAGTCCCGCGAGCGTCTCCTCTTCGGTCTTCCACGGGTTCTTCATTTCGTTGAAGCTGTCCGAGAGATAGTAGTCGAAAGCACCGAACTCCTTCTCCCACTCCTCGACGTACCGGCGGCCGATTTCCCGGAAGGCGGGATGGCTCGGCGAGAGCATGGTGTTCTCCCACTTCGAGTCCTCGCACCACCAGTGCATGTCCATGAGCGGAATGTCGGGACGGCAGCGGCGAACGGCCGGCGGCAGGAAGCCCGCGAAAGCGGGCGCGATCGGCGTCATGCCCAGTTCGCGCATCCGCGCAAGGACGCGGTGCTGGAGGCGGACGGCCCGCTCCCGCCAGGCCTTGGGCTGCTTGTCCGGGAAGCGCGAGAGGTTGCCCATGCGGAACCACGGCATGTAGGCCGGCCCCGCGAGATAGTCGTCGATCTCGGCGTCCGTCAGCCCGATCTCGCGCCAGACGCGCTCCGCAATGGCCTCCGCGGCGATTTCGACGAGCGGCATGTCGACGCCGTGCAGCGCCATCCAGTCGATCTCCTCCATCCAGCGCGCCTCGTCCCAGAACGGCGTCGAGTAGCCGTGGGTCACGACGTTGAAGTATTCGCAATGGGCGTACGGCGACACGCACCGCACGGGAGCGGACGGCGCGAACGCGCCCTTCGCGTCAAACCGCCGTCCGGACCAGCTGCAGATGCCGGCCCCTTTCGAGAAGGCGTTGGCGTAGAAGCCGCGGCAAATGGCGACGGCCGAGGAGCCGCGGATCGTGCGTCCGTTGTCCGCGATTTCGTAGACGGGCAGTCCGTTCGTGGGGGCGATGACTTCGAGCGCGAGCGACGAAGCCACATCCTCGCCGGCGAAGCGGGCGATGACCTTTCTGGCCGCGGCAACCATTTGCGGCTCCTCCAGCGCAAATCCCTCCGATGCCAGCACTAATCCAATGCAAAAGACAGCCACACAACGTTTCAACATTTGTCTTTCCTTTCGTTAAGGATTTCACCTGACGCAAAGCATCATCCGAACCTGAGGAGCTGCAGATACCAGTCCAGCAGCTGTGGGCCGTAGAAGATCCACGTCAGGCACGCCATGCAGATGTAGGGCCCGTAGGGAATGGCCGCGCCTCCGCCCAACCGCAGCCGGGAAAGGGCGCAGAGCGAGAGCCCGACGAGCGAGCCGTAGAAGCTGGAAAGCACCAGCGTGAAGATCGCCGCGACCGGACCGAACAGCGCCCCGACCGCGCCGAGCAGCAGCACGTCGCCCATGCCCATCGCCTCGCGCTTGAAGACTTTAGTGCCGACGGCACGGACTAAATAGAGGACGCCGAAGCCGACGGCGAGTCCGGCCAGCGCGACGAGAACGGGCGTCCAGTCCCTCGTGACGAAGGACTGCTCGCCCGCCCAGACGAGGCCGAGGATCATGCCGCCGACCGTGACGAAGTCCGGCAGCAGCTGGTGGTCGAAGTCGATGAAGGTGCCGACGATCATCAGCGCGATCCAGATCCAGAGGACGAGGACGTTGAAGAGAATCGGGAGCGAGACGAGCGCGGCCGGCGAACAGAAAGTCCTAAAGACCGCGAGGAAGAGAAGTCCGCCCAGCGTCTCGATGAGGATGTAGCGCGGCGAAATCGGCTCCCTGCATTTCGCGCATCTGCCGCGCAGGGCGAGCCAGGCGACGATCGGCAGGTTCTGGTACCAGCGGATGAGCGCGCCGCACTTCGGACAGTGCGAAGGCGGCGAGACGATCGACTCGCCGCGCGGCACGCGCCAGATGACGACGTTGAGGAACGAAGCGATGCACGCTCCCAGCCAGAAGGCGAAAAACGACAGCACGTTGAAAAGTTCGCGTTCCATCTCAGTCGTCCAGTCGCCGCAGGATTACGCCCTTGAGATATGCGCCTTCGGGGAAGGAAAGGGCGACGGGATGATCCGCCCCCTGGCGCGTTCTGGCAAGCATCTGGAAGCTCCGTCCCGCGTCTTCGGCCGCCTCGGCGAGGATCTTGTCGAAGAGTTCCGCCGTCATCGCGCCGGAGCAGGAGAAAGTCGCGAGGATTCCGTTCGGCTTCAGGAGCTTCATCGCCAAAAGGTTGATGTCCTTGTAGCCGCGTGCGGCCTTCATGACCTGCGACTTGACGGACGCGAATTTCGGCGGATCGAGGACGATCAGGTCGAAGTTGCGTCCCGCGTCGCGGCACTTGCGGAGGAACTTGAAGACGTCCGCTTCAACGTACTCCATCTTCGTTCCGCAGAAATGTCCGAGGCTTTCGTTCCGTTTCGCGAGTTCCAGCGCGTCCTTCGAGAGGTCGACCTGGGTGACGGACGCCGCGCCGCAGGCGCGAGCGAAAAGTCCGAAGCCGCCGGTGTACGCGAAGCAGTTGAGAACGTCCGCGCCGTTCGCCAGGGCGCCGACCGCACGGCGGGCGTCGCGCTGATCCAGGTAAAAGCCGGTCTTGTGTCCGTTGCGGACGTCGACGAGGAACTTGCACGGGCCTTCAGCGATCTCGATCAGTTCCGGCGGCTCTTCGCCTTCCAGGACGCGGAACGTCCCGCCGGCGGGTTCGCCGCCGTTCGGGTTCAGGCCCTCTTTCGCCCTGGCGTCCGCGTCCGTCCGTTCCGCGACCCCGCGGCAGGACGGCGCGAAGCGCATCAGCGCCGCGGAGATTTCGCGTTTGAAGTGTTCGGCGCCGGCCGAGGTGAACTGGCAGACGACCCAGCCCGCGTAATAGTCGGCGACGACTCCGGGCAGACCGTCAGACTCGGCGTTCACGAGCCGCACGGCGTTCGTGTAGGCGTCGGCGAAGAAGTCCGCCCGCCGTCCGACGGCCGCTCCGACGCGGCTTTCGACGAGCGCGGCGTCCGGTACGCGCTGCGGATCGAACGAGAGCATCCGCACGCGGATCTGCGAGGCCGGCGAGTAGGATCCGTAGCCGAGCGTCTTGCCGTTCGCGTCCGCCACTTCGACCGTGTCGCCGACGGCGGCGGACTTGGGGCCGTCGCCGCAGATCGCGCCGGAAAAGATCCAGGGATGCCGTTTGAGAACGCTGCGTTCGCGTTTCGGCCGCAGGGTGATTCGTTCCATCATTGCTCCGTGAATGCGGCTTTCGCCGTTTTGTCGATCAGCGGCTGGAGGACGCGCGTGCCCGTGATGCAGCCGGTGCAGTTGCCCTTGTCCCATTCCGGCGCGAGGGACATGAAATACGCCTTCTGCGCGGCGAAGATCTTGGCTTGCCGCGCCTTCGCCGCGTCATACGCCGCCTTGTCCTTCGCGAGCGCCGCGAGGCCCTCTTCGGCCTGCGCGTCCAGCATGTCGACCCAGTGGCGGATTTCGTCCCAGAGCGCCGGGCACGTCTTCGGCAGTTCGTCCTTGAGCGTCTTCATCGCCGTGCGGATTTCCGCGCACGCCTTGCCGAGGTCGCCGTTCGCCGCCAGTTCCTCGCTTTCCAGCCGGCTCCAGCCCGCGAGCCAGCCCTCGTGGTCCTTAGGGCCGCCGCGCGCGTCTGAATTGTGCGCGCAGAAGACGCGCAGCGCGGCGCCGCATTTCGCGCCGTAAAGGCGGACGAGTCCCTCCTCCCAGGCCTTCTTCGAGTCGAAGGCCGCGGGGTTTTCGAAGAACCGCGCCGCGCAGTACAGCGCGATTTTCGAGGCCTCGAGGTTTTCCATCGGGTTCAGCACGAAGCCGGCGAACGGATAGGGATCGACCCCGTAGAGGCGGCCCATGATGAGCTTGCCGCGGTTGAAGTCGTTCACGGGCCAGTTCCACCAGACGAACGGCGCGCGGCGGTAGTTCGCCGTGACGCGCTCCGAGAAGTCCTTCGGGATTTCGGAGCAGACGTGGGGGCCGGTCCACATGAGCTGGACGCGCTTCCCGGCCAGCCGGCCGAGCGTCCGGCAGTAGTCGCTCGAGCCGTCGCCGTGGTAGAGGTTGGGGCAGACGACGAGGTCGGCGCAGTCGCCTTTCTTCGCGAGGAAGTCGTCGGCGATGCGGTTGGCGATTTCGGCGTGCAGCGCGGCGTTGGTGCTGCCGAAGTCGTCGAAGAACGCGGCGAACGAGCGGAAGCCGATCGCGTACATCGAGTCGAGCTTGGCGAAGAGCGTCCGGTATTCGGCCGCCTTCGCCTCCGGCGCGGCGTTGGTGAAGGCGTCGCCGAGATGGACCGCCCAGGTGAAGTCCACCTTGTTCGCCTTCGCCGCGGCGAGCAGTTCGCGGAACTGCGCGGCCGTTTCCTCGGGATAGGCCTCGCGCCACTTGGCGTGGTGGTACGGATCGTCCTTCGGTCCGTAGACGTAGGTGTTGAGTCCGTTCTCGCCCATGAACTTGAGCAGTTCGAGCCGTCCCTGATGCGGCCACGGGCGGCCGTAGAAGCCTTCGACGACGCCCACGTGCGGGACGGCCGCATGCGCGGCCGCCGTCGCCAGCAGCGAGCAGCAGACGGAGGCGAACTGGAGTCTGTTGTTCATGACGAGTCCTTTCGGGTTGTGGTTTCGTTTAGCGCACGCGCTTGATCGCGCCGAATTTGCAGACCTGCGAGCACTGCTTGCAGCCGGCGCAGAGGTTCGCGTCGATCTTCATCTGGAACGCGCCCTTGCGGATTTCCTTGCCGCGGGTCATGGCGGGACAGCCCATCTTGAAGCACGCGCCGCACGCCTTGCACTTCGCGGCGTCGACTTCGCAGAGGCCCTCCTTCGTGAGCTTGGCGGCGATGCGGCACGGCGCGTAGGCGATGACGAGCGCGCCTTCGTCGCCGTCCATCGCGTCCTTCAGCACCTTTTCGAGCTGCGCCAGGTCGTCCGCGGAGACCGTCACGACCTTCTTGTAGCCGCAGGCCTTGGCGATCGCGCTGATCTCCGTCACCGGCGCGGGAGCCCCGCCGAGCGTCTTGCCCGAGCCGGGGTTCTCCTGGTGGCCGGTCATGCCGGTGATGCGGTTGTCGAGGACGACCGTCGTGACCGGCGTGCCGTTATAGAACGCGGAGAGGATGCCGGTCATGCCGCTGTGGAAGAAGGTCGAGTCGCCGAGCACGGCGCAGATGCGGCCCTTGAGGCCGGCCTTCTTCATGCCCGCGGCGTTGCCGATCGACGCGCCCATGCAGATCGTCGAGTCCATCGCGTTGAGGGGCGGGAACGCGCCGAGCGTGTAGCAGCCGATGTCGCCGGTCACCGTCGCGCCGAGTTTCGCGAGCGTGTAGAAGACGCCGCGGTGGCCGCAGCCGGCGCAGAGGACGGGCGGACGCGTCGGCAGCGTTGCGTCCGTCTTCGCTGCCTTCGCCTTCGGCACGTCGCCCAGGAGCTCGTGGCGGAGGTTCTGGAGGCGGTCGGCGTTGAGTTCGAGCATGTTGAGCTCGGTCTTGTGCGCGACGACCTTGATGCCCATCGCCTTGATCTGGTCTTCGAGGAACGGGTCGAGCTCTTCGACGACGAGGAGGTTCTTGACGGACTTGGCGAACTTCGCGACGAGCGCCTTCGGCAGCGGATTCGTCCAACCGAGCTTCAGGATGTTGCAGTCCGGGAAGATCTCGCGCACGTACTGGTAGGCGACGGCGGAGGTGACGATGCCGAGGGCCTTCGCCTTCGCGGAGACCTTGACGCCTTTCGCGGGCTTGACGACGCGGTTGAACTTCGACGCGCACGCGGCCTTCTCCATCGCCGCCGTCCGCTTCTGCGCGTTCAGGCGCTGCCCGCGCGCGAACGCGGGGACGGGGATGTTGCGCGTGATGTCCTTCTTGTACGGCAGCAGCGGATGCGGCGCCGGCTTGAAGTCGCCGAGTTCGACGAGCGAGGCGGAATGGCTGGTGCGCGTCGTCA
This sequence comes from Kiritimatiellia bacterium, assembly GCA_045628545.1. GTDB lineage: Bacteria > Verrucomicrobiota > Kiritimatiellia > RFP12 > UBA1067 > UBA1067. The sequence continues at coordinate 9,505 of JAZQPI010000095.1, read as the reverse complement.
GGCGGATGATGACCGGCACCTGGAAGGTCTCGGAGAGCTCGAACGCCTTGACGGTGAAGTCGTACGCCTCCTGGGAGTCGGCCGGCTCCAGGAGGAGGGCGCGCGCGAACTTCGCCAGGTTGCGGTTGTCCTGCTCGTTCTGCGAGGAGTGCATGCCGGGGTCGTCGGCCGAGACGAGCACGAAGCCGCCGAGCGGGCCGACGTAGGTGAAGGTCATGAGGGGGTCCATCGCGACATTGAGGCCGACGTGCTTCATCGCCGTCAGCGCGCGCGCGCCGGCCATGGAGGCGCCGACAGCCGTTTCGACGGCGACCTTTTCGTTCACGGCCCACTCGCAGCGGATCGTGTCCTTGAATTTCGCGACGTTCTCGAGGATCTCCGTCGACGGGGTGCCGGGATAGGCCGAGGCGACCACGCAACCGGCCTGGGCCGCCGCGTGGGCGACCGCTTCATTCGCGCTGAGGAATTTCTTCATGTGATCAGTCCTTCCAATTGTCCTTTTACTTCAAAAGAAAAGTTTTCATATGACGGGCCGTGACCGGCGCTTGAACGCCAGCATCGTGATGTCGTCCGCCTGCTCGGCCCCGTCGGCGAAGCAGCGGACGGAGGAGACGATGCCGCTCAGGAGGGACTGCGCGTCGCGCACGCCCAGCAGCCCCCTGACGGCCTGCTCCAGCCGTTCGCTGCCGTAGAGCTCGTGACCGGCGTTCAGCGCCTCGGTCACGCCGTCCGTATAGAGGATGATGCCGTCCTTCAGTCCGAGCACGAGGTGCTTGCCGAGATAGTCCACCCCCGGCATCACCGCCAGCGGCGGACCGCTCCGGTCGTTCAAGTAGCAAGTCGTCCCGTCGGCTCGTTTTACGAGCGGGGGATTGTGCCCGGCGTTGACATAGTCCATTTCGCCGCTGGCAATGTCGATGACGCCGACCCAGGCCGTCACGAACATGTTCGCGTCGTTGGCGTCCGCCAGACGGTTGTTCGCCTCCCTGACCGCGTCCTCGACCGACAGTCCGCTGCGCAGAAGGCTCTGGAGGGTCGCCTTGGCCCGCATCATGAACAGCGCCGCCGGAATGCCCTTGCCGGACACGTCGGCGATGACCAGCGCGAGCTTGCCCTCGCTGGAGAAAAAGAAGTCGTAGAAATCGCCGCCGACTTCCTTCGCCGTGATCATGCAGGCGTAGATATCAAGCACGTCGGCGAGCTTTGGATACGGCGGAAAGATCGCCGGCAGGACGTTCGACTGGATGGACTTCGCCATCCGCAGCTCCTCGTCGGCCCGGTGCTCGGCCGCGTCGATGTAGCCCTTGAGCCGGTCGACCGTCGTGTTGATGTCCTCGGCCAGGGCGTCCATCTCGGTCGAGCCGCCCGCGAGGACGCGCTCGTCAAGCTGCCCGGAGGCGATGCGCGCGAGCGCCTCGTTGGCGAGGCGGATCGGCTGGACGATGCGGTCGCGGAAGAAGCGGAAGACGATTTCGAAGACGACGAGGAACACGGACAGGAGTATCAGCATCGTCATCACCGTCGGCAGCCACCGCTCCAGCGAGAGGTCGGGAATCGGCAGGTAGCGGTCCTCGTTGAAGCCCAGCTGGAGGAATCCCGACCCGTCTTCAAGGGCGACGCCGACGAACTTGCGGTAACGCCGCGCATCGTAGGCGATCGGACCGAAGGACTGGGCGAACTCGCGCTGCCCCTCGAGCAAACAGCAGAACGGCAGCGTCTGCTCGTGCTTCTTGAATTCAAGGCCGATGTATTCTGGAACCGTCGAGCGGATGATGACCGCGTTGGTGTCGCAGAGGTGAATCTCGTCCGTCCCCACCTTCTCGGCGATGTTGGCCAGCGTCTTCGAGTCGGCGTCGGCGGCATTGCGCGGCAGCAGCTTCACCGCCTGCCAGGCGCAGTCGAGCATCTTCCGGTCGGAGGTCGCCACCAGCGCCTTGCGCAGCTGCGCGCGATTGGACTCGAGCAATTCGCTCGTCTTCGAGCGGACGATGTAGTTCTGCACTCCCCAGACGCCCGCGACGGACACCCCGAAGGCGACGATGAACACCAGCATCAGCAGCCGGTGAATCATCTGATTCAGCCGCAACGTCGTGAATGGATTCTTCTGATTGCCGTTTGAAGCCATAACCATCCTCCTTCCTCGAATCGCTTAAAGCGCGGCGACGTTCATCTCGCGCAGGGTGGTGCGGCCGTCGTAAAGCGCCTTGCCGACGATGGCCGCGCGCAGATTCGCCCGGCCGAGGGCCTTGAGGTTCTCGACGTCGAACGGCGAACTCACGCCCCCGGACGCCGTCACCTGGCAGGTCGGCGCCGCGTCGCAGATCGCCGCCATCTGGGTCAGGTTCGGACCGCCGAGCATGCCGTCCGTCGCCGTGTCGGTGTAGATGATCGTCCTGACGCCGGCCTTCGCCACCGCCGTCGCGAGATCGGTCGCCCGCACCGCCGTCGTCGTCACCCAGCCCTTCGTCTGCACAAACCCGTTCCGCGCGTCGATGCCGACGGCGATGCGTTCGCCGTACAGTTCCACCGCCGCCGCCAGAAAGGCCGGATCGTCCAGCGCCGCGGAGCCGATGATCGCGCGCGCCGCACCCGCTTCGAGGACCGCCCGCACCGCCTCGATGTTGCGCAGTCCGCCGCCGACCTCGACCGGTCCGCCGAAGGCCTCGATGACGTGCGCGATCACCTCCGCGTGCCGCGGCTCGCCCGCGAACGCCCCGTCGAGATCGACGACGTGCAGCTCGCGGCCGCCCTGCTCGCGCCAGTCCCGCGCCTGGGCCGCCGGGTCGTCCCCATAGACCGTGACGTCGTCCGCGCGCCCCTGGCGCAAACGGACGCACTTGCCGTCCTTCAGGTCAATCGCCGGTAAAATGACCATGGCTCAGATAACCCCCTTGCTGCTGGGCACGCCCTTCTCCAGCGGATCGATCGCCTTCGCCTGGCGGAGCGCCCGCGCGAAGCTCTTGAAAAGCCCTTCGCAGACGTGATGGGCCTCGTCGCCGTAAATCTGCCGCAGGTGGATGTTGGCGCGCGCCTCCACCGAGACGGCGCGGAAGAACTCCTCCACCAGCTTCACCTCGAAGTCGCGCACGAACATGTGCTTCATCGCCGACTGCATGACGAGGAACGGACGTCCCCCGAGGTCGAGCGACGTCTCGCACAGCGCCTCGTCCATCGGCACGGACGCGAACCCGTAGCGGACGATCCCCCGCCGCTCGCCGAGCGCCGCGTCGAGCGCCTTGCCGAGGACGAGTCCGACGTCCTCCACCGTGTGGTGGTAGTCGACGGCGATGTCGCCGTCCGCGCGGACGTCGAGGTCGATCAGCGCGTGGCGCTTCAAGAGCTCGAGCATGTGGTCGAAGAACCCGATGCCCGTCGACACCGTGCCTTCGCCGGAGCCGTCGAGATTCAGCGACAGCCGGATCTTCGTCTCCCGGGTGTTGCGTTCGATTTCCGCCTTTCTCTCCGCCATTTCCGTCCTCCCTTTTCAGTCCTCGGCCTTGAGCAGCCGAAGCAGTTCGTCGAAGCGGTTGATCCGCACCGTCGCGCGCGCCTCCCCGAGGCGGCCGAAGCCGAAGGTGCAGAACGCCCCCTTCACGCCGGCGTTCGCGGCGCACTGCATGTCCGTCCACGAGTCCCCGACCATCCAGTCGTAGGCCGACAGCCGGTGTCCGCCCATCCGCGCGGCGCACTCCCGGAGCGGCAGGGCGCTCGGCTTCATCTCGGGGCAGTCGCCGCCGGCGACGATTGCGGACCCGAAGTGCCGCGTCAGTCCGAAATGCTCGATGATCGCCCGCGTCGCGAACGCGGGTTTCGAGGTGTTGACCCCCAGCAGCCAGCCGCGGTCGCGCAGCTCGTCCAGCGTCCTGCGGACGCCGGGATAGAGCGCGCAGTTCTCCAGCATGTGCTCGGCGTAGTGCGAGCGGAAGATCTCCCAGAGCCGGTCGACGTCGTCAGAGCGTTCGGGGATGGCGTGCGCGAGCAGATAGCGCGCGCCCTGCCCGACGTGGACGAGCACCTCCTCCTGCGGCAGCGGCGCGAGGCCCAGGTCGGAGCGCGTGTGGTTCACCGTCGCCGCGAGGTCCGCCCGCGAGTCGATGAGCGTGCCGTCCATATCGAAAAACGCCGCGTTCACTTCGTCTCCTCCGGCTTCTCCGAAACCGACGGCTCGCCCGTGAGCACCTCGCCGACCTGCAGCTGACGGCCGCGCAGAAAGGCCCCGCCGTCCATCACGCCGGACCCCTCGGGCTTGACCTGCGTCAGCAGCAGCGAGGTGTCGCCGCAGCGGACGACCGGTCCGCGCCGAGTGATCTCGATCACCATGCCCGGCGCGGACGAGCGGCGGTCTTCGGCCACCTTGCCCCAGATCTCCGACGCCAGCACGACGAGCCGGCCGGAGTTGCCGGGACGGCGGAAGCGCTGCGGCAGAAAGGTGAAGCAGCCCGGCCAGGGCGAATAGGCGCGGATGCGGCGTTCGATCTCGATGACCGGCGCCGCCCAGCGGATCTCGCCGTCGCTCTTCTTGAGCTTGTGCGCGAAGGTCGCCGCGTCAGGATCCTGCACGATCTCCGGCGGCAGCGCCCCGTGGAGCATCAGCCGCAGGGCCTTCGCGAGGGTGACGCCGCCCGTGATGGCGAGATCGTCCATCAGCTCGCCGCCGGTGACGTCGGAATAGATCGGCTCGTAGCTCTGCAGGAGAATCGGCCCGTCGTCCATGCCGACGCCCATCCGGATCACGCTGACGCCCGTCAGCCGGTCTCCGGCCGCGAGCGCGGCCACGACCGGCGAAGCGCCGCGGTATTTCGGCAGCAGCGAGAAATGGCAGTTGACGCAGCCGAAGCGCGGCAGCTCCAGCAGCGGACGACGGAGGAACTGGCCGAACGCGACCACCGCGACCACGTCGGGACGCCAGGCGCGGATCTGCGCCATCGCGTCCTCCGAATTGACGTTCTCGGGCGTGATGCATTCCGTAATGCCGCGCTCGAGGGCGAACGCCCGGCACGGACAGGGCGTGACGACCTTGCCGCGGCCGACGGGACGGTCCGGCTGGGTGACCACGCCGACGACCTCCATCTCGCTTTCGCGCAGGATCGCCCGCAGGCAGGTCGCGCTCGCCGCGCTCGAACCCATGAATACGACACGCATCTTCACTTGTCCGCGCCCCCTTTCGCGTCCTCAGCCGCCGTGACGGCGCATCTGCCGCGTCTGCGGCGGATCGATGACTTCCGGGACGACCGCCCCGCGCGCCGCCGCGGCCTGGCGGCGGATCAGCCACATCTGGACGATCGAGAAGAGGTTGGAAAGGAACCAGTAGAGCGACAGTGCCGACGGGAACGAGTAGAACATGAAGAGCATCATCGCCGGCATGAACACCATCATCATCCGCTGCTGGCTCTTGTCGCCAGTCGACGGCGTGAACGCGCTCTGCAGCCCGGTCGAGACCGCCATCAGGATCGGCAGGACGTTAAGGCCGCCGAACGGGAACCAGCTCGCGAACAGCCCCTCCGGCTCGGAGAGGTCGGCGATCCAGAGGAACGGCGCGTACCTGAGCTCGACCGCCGACCGCAGCACGTTGAAGAGCGCGATGAACACCGGGATCTGGATGAGCATCGGCAGGCAGGAGCTCATCGGGTTCACCTTCGCCTCGCGGTACATCGACCACATCTCCTGCTGCAGGCGCTGCGGATTGTCCTTGTACTTCGCCTGGATCTCCTTCATCTTCGGCTGAAGCTCCTGCATCTTCTTCATCCCCACCGTCCACTTGTGCGTCAGCGGCCAGAAGAGAAGCCGCACCAGGATCGTCAGCAGGATGATCGCCACGCCGTAGTTCGGGATCAGTCCGTTGAAGAAGTTGAGCACCCAGACGAGCGGATAGCAGATCCACCGCCACATGCCGAACTCCATCACGTCCCGCATGCCGAGGTTCCACAGGAGCGACTGCTTCTTCGGCCCCACGTAGAAGACGCTCGTGCGCGTCCCCGCGGCGGACGCGGCGAAACGCACGCGCACCGCGACTTCGGACGGACGGTAGTTCGCCGACTGCACGTCCCGCGCGATCGTCGCGTCAAAACCCTCGTTCGCCTCGGACGAGCCGGCCAGCGCCGTCACGAAAAAGCGGTTCTTGACGGCGACCCACTCCTGCGCGCCCTGCACCGACCGGTCGACGGACGCCGGCTGGCCCTTCGCGTCCTTGGAGCCGCTGCATCCGCCGGAAAGGCCGCCCACGAGGTAGTCCTTCAACGGCGAGTCGCCCTCGCAATGGTGGACCACCTCGTCGCCTTTCGGCGTCTTCACCATCGAATCGACGGAAAGGAGGTCGTTCTTCGAGCCGCCCATGCGCATGGCGCCGACCGACATCGTCATCGGCTCCGCCGCCGCGCCGTCCTTGAACGCGTCCGCGTAGGCGACCTGGAAGTCCTCGCCCAGCGTCACCGTGCGCGTCACTTTGGCGCCGGTGAACACGACCGTGCGGTCGTCGACCTTGCGCACCGCATAGGCCGTGTCCGTCCCGAGCCCGTCGGCTCCGCCCAGTTCGCCGAGCGGCGCCGACGCGAAGTCGAGCGTCACGGCGGGGTTCGCCTCGGAAATCGCGCCGCGGTCGCGGGCGTAGCCCTTGAGCGTCGCGCGCTTCACGACCGCGCCCCACGACGACAGCTCCAGGCGGAGGTCGTCGTTCTCCAGCACCACGGTCTCTTCCGGCTCCGACGGCACGGCGCGCGCGGCGGCAGCCGGCGCGGCGCTCCTGTCGCCGCCGTTCGCGCCTGCCTGGGCCGCGGCCGGGGCGGCGGCGTCGCCGCGGTTCGCGACGGCCCGGGCCGCGGCGGTCTGACGGGGCTGGGCTTTCGCGGCGTCCGCGGCGGCCTGGCTCTGCTTCGGCAGCCGGACGAAAATATACCACGCCAGCACCGCCCCCAGCAACAGGCAAATCAGTTTCTCGGTCTTGTTCATTTAAACCCCTTCACTTCGTCGTCTTGAAATCGTTTTTCCAGCGCCCCCTGGGCGGCACGGGATCGTACCCGCTCGCGCCGAACGGATGGCAGCGCAGAATGCGCCACGCCCCCAGCAGCACCCCTTTGAACGCTCCGTGAATCTCCAACGCCTCAATCATATAGTTCGAGCAGCTCGGCTCAAAGCGGCAGCAGTCACCGAACAGCGGACTGAGCGCCACCTGATAGCCTCTGACAAACAGCTGCAATATCCGCCTTAACATCGTCCACCTTCTTGCCGCGCATCCAGGACCTGGCGACGAAGATCCAGTCCGTCCGTTCGGGAACCTCCGCCCCCTTGACGAGGAGACGGAACGCCTCGCGCATCAGACGCTTCGCCCGGTTGCGATCGACGGCATCGTGGAAAGTCTTTTTGGAAACGACGACGCCGGCCCTACGGTCGGCGTCGTCTGCCGAAAGACACCACGCGACGAGGAGACGCCCCTTAACGGAACGCCCCCGGTCGAAGACCCTTTTGTACTTCGTGCCGGGGAGTCGCGTGGACATCTGCGTTTCCTCAGACCTGCGTCAGGCGCTTGCGCCCTTTCGCACGCCGAGCGGCGAGGACCTTGCGGCCTCCCTTCGTCGCCTTGCGCGCGCGGTATCCGATTTTCCTTTTCCGCTTGATCTTCGACGGCTGCCATGTCATCTTCATGATGTCTTATTCCTTTCAGATTAAATTTGAGTTAAAAGTATATCATATTTTGAACGATTTGTGAAGGGGGAAGCCGAAAACGCAACCGGTTCACAGGTCGGAATCCAGACTGCCAAACGCGGCAAATCACCAGTTCATGTCAGAAGAACCACTTCGCCACGCCGAGCAGGCCCTGCTTCCAGGGCACGCGGTGCGAGACCCCGCTCTTGCCGGCGAACTCGGAGAGATGCTCGACGTACCAGTCGTAGTTGCGCACGAGCGCCTGCTTGTTCGAATACTTCGGCTTGTAGTCCAGCAGTCTCTCCGCCTTCTCGATCGACACGAACGAATCCGTCGAAGCCGTCTCGTAGACCCACGGATAGAGCGGCGAGAGATGGAGCTTCTCGAGGATGCGCAGGATGAAGATGAGCGGCGCGACCGGCATGCCGCGGATCTTCTTGCCGTGGCCGGCGCGGTCGAGGACCGCCTGGTAGTCCTCCTTCATCGTCGTAAACTCCTTCGCGCCGATGTTGAACTCCGTGGCGACGACGGACTTCGGATAGGTCATCGCGTTCCAGATCGCCCCGCACAGGTCCTCGACGTCCATCAGCTGGTAACGGTTGTTGCCGCTGCCGATCATAGGGAAGCCGTGCCCGGTGTAGGCCCAGTCGTAGAACAGCGCGAAGACGCCGAGCCGCTCCGGCCCGATAAAGCTCTTCGGGCGGATGATCGACACGGGGTAGCCTTCTTTGATCGCGGCGCGGCAGATTTCCTCCGCGTCGATTTTCGCGTGCCCGTAGGGTCCGACGCCGACCATCGGGTCGGTCTCGTAGATCGGATGCTTCTTCGGCACGCCGTAGACCGCCGTCGAGGAGATCTGGATCATGCGGTCGAGCTTGAACTTTCGCGCGGCCGCCAGCACGTTACGACACCCGTCCACCTCGGTAGTGTAGATGTCGTGTTCACTGTAGAGGGGCAACGCCGCAGCCGTGTGCACTACGATGTCGCACCCCTCCGTCACCTTCTCGACCGCCGCAACGTCACGCACATCCCCAAGGGTGAACTTGAGCCACGGCGCGTTCTTCTCGGGATAGTCGAAGTCGGCAATGTCAAGGACGCGGATCTCATCCACCCCCTTGGTTCGCAGGAAACGAATCAGGTTGATGCCGAGGAAACCCGAACCGCCGGTGACGAGGACTTTCATTACCGACCTCACTTAGCCGGGGCTTCAGCCGGAGCAGGTGCCGCAGGGGCGGCCGCCGGAGCAGGTGCCGACACTGGGAGCTCGGGTGCCGCCGTGGCAGGGACCGAGGCGGGCAGTTCGGGCGCGGACGCGGGCAGTTCGGGAGCCGCCGGCAGATCCGGCAGCGCCGGAGCCTGCTGTTCGACCGTCGGCTCGGCCTCGCCGGCCATGATCGACTTCGAATGGACCGTCGACGTCAGCCTCGCGAGCACCAGCGTGTTCGCCAGGAAAATCGCTCCGAGGACGGCCGTCGTCTTAATCAGCACGTTACCGGCGTCTGCGCCGAGCGAAGCCTCAAGCATACCGCCGCCGATCGCGCCTCCGAGACCGCCTTCTTTCGGCTTCTGCAGCATCACCACCATCGCCAGCAGCAGACACACGACCACCTCGACCACATAGAGGACACCAATTAAAATGGACATAATCTTTTCCTTTCGTTGTTGACCATGACTGAATATTATACCGAATCAAAGGCCCTTTCGTCAATGCCGTAGTCGATTTTCCTGTACTCGGTCAGTCAATACCGCTGGCGCGGTTTTGACCGACCTCGGCATCTGAGCATCTGAGCAAAAGTGCATCTGAGCATTTTCGAATGGTCGAGTCCGAAGCCGCAGTCGAGCTTCAGATGTTTCCCATCGACAGAAA
>JAZQPI010000094.1:0-17760 GCA_045628545.1 Kiritimatiellia bacterium | reverse complement strand
GCACGCGCTTCGCCGAGCGCGACGGCGAAATCGTGCAGCTGCCGCCGTGGGCGGCTGACGGCGCTCTGCCGGCGGTCGCGGTCGAGACGGTGGACGCGGAGCCGGACGCGGCGTCGCTCACGGCGCGGCTCCGTCCGTTTTCGCCGCAGGGGGGCGAGCTGGCGCGGTTCACGGTCCTGGCCTCGCCCGGCGCCGCCACGCTTTTCCTCGACATCCACCACACGGTGTTCGACGGCTTTTCGCTCGGCGTCTTCCTGCGCGAGCTGTGCCGTGCGCTGGACGGCGAGGAGATTCGTCCCGAGGCGTATTCGGCCTTCGACGCGGCGCTCGACGAGCGCGACTATCTGGAGTCCGAACTGCCGTCCGAAGACGACCGCTGGTTCGAGCGCTATCTCGACGGATGCGAGTCGACGCGCTTCGAGACGTCGACCGAAGGAACGGACGGCAGACCTGGCGAGGCGGGGCGCGAGGCCGTGCGCATTAAGTCCGCGGCAATCGTCGCGCGCGCGGCGGATCTGGGCGTGACGCCGAGCGACTACTTTTTGACGGCTTTCACCGAACTGCTGCGCCGCGTCGGGCGGGACGAGCGCACGCTGATCAACTTCGTCACGGCCGGCCGGAGCGATCCGCGCACGTCCGCCGCGGTGGGCATGTTCGTGCGCACGCTGCCGATCCGCGGCATCGCCGAGGCCGCGACATTCGAGGAGGCGGTGCGCGGCATGAAGGCGCAGGTCCTCGACCTCATCGAGCACGAGCGCTGTTCCTACGTGCGGCTTTCGGAGAAGTTCGGCGTCCGTCCGGAGATCATCTTCGCCTTCGAGGGCGGCATCTTCGACCTGCCGGCGGGCGCGGAGCTGATCGAGCCGCGGCTCGGTACGGCGAAAGCGCCGCTTTCGGTGACGGTGACGCCGGGGCGGGACGACTTCGAGCTGGCGTTCGAGTACGACCGTTCGCTCTATTCCGCGACTGACATGACGCTGCTGCTGAAGATGTTCGCGCAGCTGTCGGAGAGTCTCGCGGACGCCGGTTCGGGGACGCCGCGTCCGCTCAGGTCCTATCCGCTGACGGCCGCGGACGAGACGGCCGAGCTGCTGCGCCTGTCCTACGGCGGGGCGCTTGAATACGATGCGGAAAAGACCTTCGTGAACCTTTTCCGCGCTCAGGCGATCGTGCGCCCCGCCGCCCGCGCGGTCGTGGATTGCGAAGGCGCGTTCACATACGGCGAGCTGGACGCGCGGTCCGACGCCTTGGCGCGGCGGCTGATGTCCAGCGGCGTGAAGACGGGCGGATTCGCCGGCGTCATGCTGCCGCGGCGGCGGTCCTTCATCATGGCCGTCCTCGCCGTGCAGAAGTGCGGCGCCGGCTACGTGCCGCTGGACGCCGAATATCCTGACGACCGCCTGGCCTACATGCTGGAGAACGCCGAGGCGCCGGTGCTGGTGACGACGCGGGCCCTGTTGAGCGAAAGGCGCCTGCCGGGGGGAATCGCCGTCGTCTGCCTTGACGAGGAGGAGCCGGCGGCGGACGGAACCGCCGCCGCGCCGGTCAACCTGTCGACGCCCCGCACGCCGGCCTACATGATCTACACGAGCGGTTCGACCGGCCGGCCGAAGGGAGTCGTGCTGCCGAACCGCGCCCTGGCGCATCTGGTCGCGTGGACCGTCAGGTCCCTCGGCCTCGGCGCCGCGTCGCGGACCGCCACCCATCCGAGCTTCAGCTTCGTCGCGTCGGTCATCGACATCTTCCCGACGCTGGCGGCCGGCGGTGAGCTGCACGTCTACGCAGAGGGGTTGCGCACGGACCTGCAGGGCATGAACGACTACATCCGCGCGAACGGCATCACGGGCGGGACGATGTCCACGCAGATCGGCATGTCGCTCCTCGACACCTTCCCCGACCTGCCGCTCGACTACCTCATGCTGGGCGGGGAGAAGCTTCTGCCGGTGGCGAAGACCGGCGTGAGGATCCTGAACGGCTACGGGCCGACGGAGTTCACCGTCTGCTCCTCGTGGCACGAGGTCGACCAGGCGAAAGGCGGCGACATTCCGATCGGCCGTCCCTGTCCCGGCACGTATTCGCTCGTCGTGGACCGTTACGGGCAGCTTTTGCCGCGCGGCTTCGTCGGCGAGCTGGCGCTCGTCGGCCCGCAGCTGGCCGACGGCTACTGGCGGCTGCCGGAGAAGACGGCGGCGGCTTTCGTCGACGTGCCGTTCGACCTGCCGCCGGGCGGACCGTCCTTTGCGCGCATGTACCGCACGGGCGACCTGGCTCGCTACGGCGAGTCGGGCGAGCTCGACTATCGCGGGCGCATCGACTTCCAGGTGAAGCTGCGGGGCTTCCGCATCGAGATCGGCGAAGTCGAGCAGGCGGCGCGGTCCTTCGCCGGCGTCGGCGAGGTCGCGGCCGAAGTGCGCGATGTCGGCGGGGCCAAGCACCTCGTCCTCTACTACGCTTCGTCGGCCCCGCTCGACGAGGCGGCGCTGCGGGCGCAGATGGCCGCCGGACTGACGGACTACATGGTGCCGGACTTCTTCGTGCGGATGGATCCGATGCCGCACACCGCCAACGGCAAGATCAACCGCAAGCTGCTCAAGTCCCCGGAGGGCGCGGCGGTCGAGCAGGTTTACGTCGAGCCGGCGAACGAGGTCGAGCGGAAGATCGCGGAGACCTACGGGGAGGTGCTGGGGCTGGAGCGGTTCGGGGCGCTGGACGACTTCTTCGCTTCGGGAGGCACGTCCCTCATCGGCATTAAGGCGGTCGTCGCGTTGCAGAAGAAGGAGCTCGACGTGCAGTACGCCGACCTCTTCCGCTACAAGACGCCGCGCGCGCTGGCGGCGTTTCTCCAGGGGACGCCGGTTCCGGCGGCGGAGCAGTCCGTCGGGTCGTTCGACTACGGCGCGTACGATTACGCGGCGGTGGACGCGCTGCTGGCGGGCACGCGGCGCGAGCTGTTCGAGGGCTTCCGCCGACATTCGCTCGGCGACGTGCTTTTGTGCGGAGCGACGGGCTATCTGGGCATTCACGTCCTCCGGTATCTGCTGGAGTCGACGGACTCGACGGTCACGGTGCTTGTGCGGCCGACGCGCGGCATCGCGCCTGCGCGGCGGCTCGGCTCGCAGTACGTCTACTATTTCGGCGAGCGGATTCCGCGGCGCTTCAACGACCGGCTCTTCTTCGTCGAAGGCGACCTGACGGACGACCTCGCGGGACTGCCGGCGGAGCATCCGCTCGTCGCCGCGCCGCCGCAGACGGTCATCAACTGCGCGGCGCTGGTGAAGCATTACGTGGCTGACGACCGGATGGAGCGCATCAACGTCGGCGGCGTGGACCGGCTCATCGCCTATTGCGAGCGGGTCGGGGCGCGGCTGGTGCACACGTCGACCTACTCGGTGGGCGGGACGATCCGGGCCGATTCGGCGGTTGCGCTGGACGAGCGGCATCTCTACATCGGGCAGGAGTCCGACAACGAGTACGTGCGCACGAAATTCGTCGCCGAGCGCAATGTGCTCGCGGCGGTGGCGGCGGGGCGGATTCGCGCGAAGATCATGCGGCTGGGGAATCTGATGGGACGGGAGTCCGACGGCGAGTTCCAGATGAACGTCGGCTCGAACGCCTTCGTCAATTCGCTTCGCACGTACAAGGCGCTGGGGGCGTATCCGCTGGAGGATCTGATGCGGCGCATCGAGATGTCGCCGATCGACCGCGTGGCGGAGGCGTGCTGTCTGCTCGCGACGACGCCCGACGACATGTACGTGTTCCATCCGTTCAACTGCTACGCGCTGGACATGGGGGCGGTGATCGGGGCGCTGAACCGCCGCGGCTGCGACATCGACTGGACGAGCCGCGGCGATTTTGCGGCGCATGTGGACGCCTTGAAGCGCGATCCAAGCCGGTCGGCCGAGCTGCAGGGGATTCTGCACTACGCCGGGCATCTGCTGGAGGGCCGCAAGGTGACGCCGGCGGTGAACGACTGGACGACGACGGTACTTTACCGTCTGGGCTTCCGCTGGAAGCCGGCGGAGGACCGCTATCTCGAGAACTTCTTCGAGATGCTTGACGGCCTGGCGTTCTTCGGCTGAGCGCGGGCCATTGAAGGCGGGTGGGGGTGTCTGTCAACGACATATTCACGCCATGCTGATTTTTCTATGGTATAATAATGGCTGACGCGTTGGCGACGCTCGAGGTCTACTTCGCGCAGAACGGATGGGCCGACAACACGAGACGAAGCCGAAACAATGCGGCTTGAACACGGAAAGGAAATACAGAATGAAAAACCAGCTGTTTGCTATGTGCTGCTCACTGGTGGCGAGTTCCGCCTTGGCCATGATGGAACCGGCCACCCCGGAATCGCAGGGGGTCGAGTCCGTCGGCATCCTGAAGTGGATCGACGCCTGCGAGAAGACGTTTGACGCAGGATCCGCCGGGGCGATCCACGGCTTTGTGATCGTCCGTCACGGCAAGGTGATTGCCGAGGGCAGCTGGAAGCCGTTCGACACGCTGAACGAGACGCATATGCTCTATTCCCATTCGAAGAGCTTCACGTCGTCCGCCGTCGGGTTTCTCGCGGACGACGGGAAGATCGACCTCGACGAGCGCATCGTGGACATCTTCACCAACGAACTGCCAGCGACCGTCTCGAAAAACCTGGCGCAGCTTCGCATCCGCGACCTCCTCACGATGAACGCGGGCAAAAACGACCACCTTTTGCGCGGCGGGGCCGGCAACTGGGTGCGGCAATTCCTCGCAAACGACTTCTCGCGCCAGCCTGGCACCTTCTTCAAATACGATTCGGACGCGACCTACATGCTCGCGGCAATCGTCGAGAAGCGAACGGGCGAGAAGCTTATGGACTACCTCAAGCGCAAAATGTTCGACAAAATCGGCATCAAGAAGGCATGGACGACATATTCTGAGGATGGCATCGCGTGCGGAGGCTGGGGAATGAACATGACGACCCGCGAGCTTGCGCGCTTCGGGCAGCTCTACCTCAACCGCGGCAGATGGAACGGCGAATGCCTCCTCTCGCCGTTGTGGGTCGATCTGGCGACGGCGCGCCACACCTGGAGCGGCTGGCAGAACACCGGCGTCAAGTCGCTCGGCGAGGGCGGCGACTGGGAGCAGGGATACGGCTTCCAGTTCTGGCGGTGCCGCCACGACGCCTACCGGGCCGACGGGGCGAACGGACAGTACACGATCGTCCTGCCAGAACTGGACGCCGTCGTCTCCCTGCACGCCGGCGTCGTCGACATGCAGAAGGAGCTAGACCTCGTCTGGGACTATCTTCTGCCCGCGATGAAGAACGCGCCGCTTCCCGAAGATGCTGCCGCCATGTCAGCGCTCCAGGACCGGCTCGCCAAGCTGGCAATTCCCCCGCTGAACGGATGCCGGCTGGCGGCCGCGAAGCCGGCTGAAATCGACAGGGTGTTCGAGTTCAAGGACAACCCTCGCGGATTCAAGTCGGTGCGGTTCGCGTCCCAGCCGATCGGATGCCTCTGCACGCTGGTCACACCGGCTGGCGAGCAGCAATTTCCGGCGGCGTTCGGAACTTGGGCCGAAGGCACGATCCGCATCGACACCGAGAACTACGAGGCTCTCGGGGCCTACATCGGAGAACACCGGACCGCCGCGTCGTGCGGCTTTGACAAGGACGGATCCTTCCGACTGAAGGTTTACTTCACTGGCGATACGGGCTGGCTGGAGTTCGTGGTGAAGGACGGCAGACTGACGGGCGAGTTCTGGGCGATGGGCGGCTGCAAGCTGGAGTCGAAATGACGGTTGCGCGACCTCCAGCCACCACACTCCACCTTTCAGCTGCAAAAAAGCCAGTGGGCTTCTTCGACAGCGGCATCGGCGGGACCTGCATCCTCAACGCCTTCAAGCGGCTGTGCCCAGGCGAGGAAACGGTCTACATCGCGGATTCTGAGCACTGCCCCTACGGCAACCGGCCGACAGAAGAGGTTGTCCAGCTCTCGGAGAACAATGTGAAAAAACTCCTGAAGGCTAACTGCAAGATGATTGTTGTCGCATGCAATACGGCAACCGCTGCGGCAATTGACTATCTACGGGCGAAGTATCCGCAAATTCCGTTCGTCGGAATCGAACCAGCGGTGAAGCCAGCCGCCCTTCGGTCGCATACCGGCGTCGTCGGCGTCCTGGCAACGGCGGGGACGTTCCACGGGCGGCTCTACAACGAGACGAAGGCGAAATTCGCGAAGCACGTGACGGTCATCGCAGCGGTCGCGGACGAGTTTGTGGCCGAGGTGGAAAAAGCGCGCATCCTCGGTTCTATCGACATTGACAGCCGCCGGCTGCAGTCAGCCGCAGTCGAACGGATCGTGCGACAGAAGATCGAACCGCTTCTAAAAGCCGGAGCGGACAAGATAGTTCTCGGCTGTACGCATTTCCCCCACCTTAAACCAGTCATCGAGAAGGTCTGCGCCGGACTCGCCGAGGTGATCGATCCTTCTGACGCGGTCGCACGCCAGGCGAAACGCGTACTGGCGGACAGGGGACTGCTATCGAAATGAAGGTCGTCCTCCATACCTGCTGCGGACCGTGCGCGTCCGCGTGCGTGCCGCGACTCGTGGATGACGGGCACGAGGTGACAATGCTCTTTGCGAACTCAAACATTGACACGAAAGAGGAGTTTGAAAGACGCAAAACCGAGGCGGAGAAACTGGCGCGACACGAGGGGGTCCGCTTCGCAGCCATCCCTTACGACCATGAGGAGTGGCTTCGCGAAGTCGCCGCAGGCTACGAAGACGAACCGGAGAAAGGCAAACGTTGCGCACGCTGTTTCCGCTACAACCTTACCAAGGCGGCGGAGTATGCCGCCGCGAACGGCATAGAGTCCTTCACGACCTCCCTCACCGTCTCGCCTCACAAGGTAAGCTCCACTATCTTCTCCGTCGCGCAAACCGTCGCTACGCCAAGTACAAATGATCAGCCGCAATGCGTTTCCTTCCTTCCCTACGACTTCAAGAAAAAAGAAGGCTTCAAACTGTCCGTAAAGCGGGCAGAAGCACTAGGGCTTTATCGCCAATCATATTGCGGATGCGAATTCTCAAAGCGGCATATGACGCATAAACATCGTGAAAACGCCTGCGCCCGTTTCAACGACATAAGGACCGTCATCGTAACCGGCGGGACAGTACGGCTCGGTGCGGCCATAGCCGAAGGCTTACGCGCTGCGGGCTGGCGCGTTTTGACTTCGTCGCATCGTGCTGACGCAGGGGCGGATATCGTTGCAGACCTTGCAGAACCGCTGGGGCCGGCGAAACTCTATGCTGAAGCGCTGAAGCTGCTTGGGGGGAATCCACCAGACGCGCTCGTCAATAACGCGGCGCTTTTTACGGGCAATGCCGCTACCATCGCAGCGGTCAATTATGACGCCCCGAAGAAACTCACGATGCTGATGGCCGGGCGCGAAAGTGGCATGGGGGCGGTGGTAAACATCCTTGACAGCAAAGTGCTGAACGCCAAAGCCCTTAGCGGGACCTGCAGCGCCAGTCCTGGCTATCGTGACTCCAAGTCGGGACTTCTCGCCTTCACGCACTCAGCCGCCGCGACCTTTGCCGCGACGCTGCGCGTGAACGCCGTCGCACCTGGCCCCGTGCTGGCGCCGACCGAAGTGCACGAGAAAGCGGGAGAATGTCTGCTCGACCGACGACCGACTGCGGCCGACGTCGCCGCTGCGGTAACATATCTGCTCGGCGCCGAATCCGTAACCGGCGTCGTCCTTCCTGTTGACGCCGGCCAACACCTGTTGGAAATGCCACGCGCGGCTGAAAGCCTATGCAAGACTGCTGCTGACGATACGCTTCAGCGCCAGGAACAGCCGCGCGTGAAGGCATAACTGCACCGCCTGCGCAAAGCGTGAGAGAATGGCGCGTGTCCGGTGCCGCTCGTAGAAGCGCAGATGGTCGATTGAAAACGTCAGATACCGGAGGATGTCCCAGGCCGGATAGCCCAGGGTCAGCCCCTCGACGTCGAAAAAGCCGGAAACCCGCCCGTCCTGAAACGCAAAGTTCTTAGGATGCAAGTCACCGTGCGTCACGCGAAGCGACTCCTTGCGGAAGAAGGACTCCTCGACCTTGCAGTCCTCTATATGCGGACGAACCAGCCGCCCCCAGCCACGCCTTCAGGTCTTCGGTTTTGAACGTCTGTTTCATTTGAACTTCGCGTAAATGCGGTCGTTCGCCGCATCCGACAGAAACGGCAGGATGGGCTTGATGAGATGATACCACCACGGACGGCCCGTCAGCTTGACGAGCTGAAGCTCCTTCACGCGCAACGCCCCCTGCCGCCGGCGGATCGCCAGCCAGACCAGGAAAAAGCGTTCGACCAGAAAGGCCGGCGCGCGCGCCTGGTCGCCGTCCGAGTCCCCTCCCCACGTCCAGCGGCTCTCGAACGCGCGGCACATCGAGAACGCCCAGTCCATAAACTCGCCGAACAGCTCCCGCGTCATCACGAACTGTAGCTCCATCGCCAGCCGCCCCTGGTTCAGCACCGCGTCGATCTCCGCCTGCGCCTCGGGATAACGCTCGCGTAAAAGCGTCACGAACCGGTCGAAGTCCTCGATGTTGGACGGATGGGAGTGGAGGTACTGCTCGCGCAACGTCGGATACCCCTCGTCCCGCGCCCCCCGCATCACGAGGTCGAAGTCCCGCACCTGTTCCAACAGCTGCCGCTCGCCGTAAACCCGCTCGAAGACGCGGCGGAACTTCGCATAGGTCGTCCGAATCGTCCGCCCCTTGCCGAGATCGGCGAAATCGAGGAACCGGCGGTAATGGCTGAAGCCGACGTACTTAAGTTCGGGATGCGCCGGCAGGTAGTTCTTCCACACCCAGTACCAGGCGGTCATCTCGCCGTAACGGGCGTTCTCCGCCGAAATCTGATCGCCCGTGTCGTCCGCCAGCATCCCGAGGTCGACGCCCGTGCGGGCCCTGCCGGCCTGAATCGGCTCCACGGCGTCCGACTGCCAGAGCGGACGGCGGTCGAAGTACACGCAGAAGATCTTAAGCATGCTCCTCCTTCAGCGCCGCGACGAGCGTCCGCAACGGACGGTCCCGGCGCGCGATGTCGAACGCGACGAAAAACGAGTCCGGATGGTTCCGCAGCCGCCGCGCCGCAATGCGCAGCCGCGCGTGGTTCACGGCGACGAGCCAGTCCGACTTCGGCCAGGGCAAAAGCGCGACCAGCCGGAGGAAACGCTCCGCCAGCCCGGCGCGCTGCGCGGACGAAAGCTCCGCGCGGCGGCAGCGCTCGGTAAAAGCGTAAGCCGCGTCTTCGCAGGCGAGGCCCTGCGTGAGGTCGTCCGTGTCGAAGACCGCCGACAGCCGGTCGCCCGCGAAAGCGTAGTTCTTCGGCTGCAGGTCGCCGTGAATCGTCGCCAGCGTCCGTCCGCCGTAGGTCCGCTCTTCCGCCGGCACCTCCAGCAGCGGACGCAGCAGCCGTCCCGCAAGCGGATGGCGCAGCGCGTAGCACATGAGCTCGTCGTACTGCCGCTCGGGCTGGTCGTCGTCCGGCGGCGTGACGTCCACTGCCTTCGCCAGCTCCTCCGAGAGCCGTCGGCAGCCGGCGGCGAAACTCGCGAGCTGCGCGTCGGTCATGTCCTCGGCGTTCACCCGGACGCCTTCCTTCCACTCTAAGCAAACGACGGCGAGCTCGTTGAAGGGAATCGGCTCGTCAGTCAGCGGACGGGGCAGAAACTCGCACCCGGCAGCCCGCCGCAGAAACGAGAGCGTGCGCCGCGCTGCCTCTGGCGTCGTCACCTTGACGAAGAGCGGTTCGATTCCGTAAGCGCCGCCGCGGAAGACCGGCCACGCGCACGCGACGTCAATCGGCTGAAGCTCCAGACAGACCAGATGCAGGCCGTCCGCCACCGCCGCCTCCAGCAAGGTTCGATCAACCCACACGCGCGACACGGTTCACGACTCCTTTCATTTGCCGGTAGAGACACGCCCGATACCTGAGGTTCAGATAGAGAAACGGACTGACCCGCCGACCTTCGGTCTTCTTGAAAAGCTTGCGGACAAGCAGTCCGTTGAGCGCAAGCGTCCACTCCTCCCGCGGATACGGCAGCGCGGCGACCGCTCGGGCGAACTGCGCCAACAGCCGCCGACGCCGGCGGAACGACAAGATGCCGAGATGCTCCGCCGCGCAGACGAACCAGCGCACGATGTCGTCCGCCGGATATCCGTAGGCGAACTCTTCCAGATCGAGAAAGCCGCAGACCGCGCCGTCCTTGAACAGGAAGTTCCCGTGATGGAAGTCGCCGTGAATGACCCGCAGGCGGTCTTGCCGGTAAGTGACGCTCGCGAGCGGAATCTCCCGCTCGATGAAACGCCGCAGCCGCGTCCGCCAAACGCCCTCCGGACCCTCCATCGCCCCCTTCCGCCAGCCAGCCATCGGATCGGGCGGCACGATGCCGTTCGCCTTCTGCATGGCCGCGGAGAAGGTCTGATACTCGGCGAGGAACGCGTCTAACTGCTCTGCGGAGAGCCGGTCGGGCAGCACCCGCTCGCCGTCGCACCAGGAGAGGCAGATCAGATCGTAGCCATTGAACGCGGCGGGGCATGTCTCCGCGAAAATCCGACGGACCGCCTTCGTCCCGCCCAGCACCTCCAGATGCTGCACGAGGTGGTTGAACATCAGCTTCCGCTGCGGCGGCGAACACTTGACCGCGAATGTAAACCCGTCCTCGGCCCGCACCGCCTTGAAATTGAGTGCGCTCGCTCCGTCCAGCCGACGCAGTTCGCGCAGACGAAAGCCCAGACCGCTTTCGAGCGTGCGCTTCAATCCGTCAACGTCGAACGAGCGGTCTTCCATCGCCTCACGCCTTGTTCGCTTCCGCGCCGTCCTCCAGGCGCGGCGGCTTGCCGTCGGCCTGCGGCTTGCCGTCCTGCGGCGTCTGCGGCTTGCCGTCGTTCTGACGCTGCGACTTTCGGCCCCGTCCGCCGCGATGCCGGGGCCTGCGGGCTCCGCCCTCCTTCGGCTGGTCGTTGCGCGGCTGATTGCCGTTCGCGGACTGCTCGTTGCGCGGCGGTTCGTTGTGAGGCAGTTCGGGCTCCGGCGAAACGTCCTCGGGCGTCGGGGCGAGTCCGTCCGAAACGGTGACCGGGACGATTTCCGGCGCGGGTACGGCCGAAAGCATCGACAGCACCGCCTCGGGCTTCTCGCGCACTTCGTAGTCCAGCCCGTCGCCGATGGGCACGACGATCGCCCCGCCGCCCTTGCGCGGCTCCACCGTAACGATGAACGCGGCATTCAGCCAGATCGGCGTAGAATCCATGCGGGTCAGTTTGATGAACATGTCTCACCTCTCTTGAACTTGGGATTGTTTCCGGCGATGACGAGCGCCACTTCGCCCTTGACCTTCTGATCGCGGTATTCGCGGACGAGGTCGCCGAGATAGCCGCGCGACACGCGCTCGTGGACTTTCGTCAGTTCGACGCAGACTGCGGCTTCGCGGTCGCCAAGAACCTCCAAAGCGGCCTCCAGCGTCGCCGCGATCCGGAACGGCGACTCGTAGCAGATAAGCGTATGCTCCTTGTCCGCGTCCTCCGCGAACCAGTTCCGCAAAGCGCCCGGCCCCCGCGGCGGAAAACCGCGGAAGGTGAACGAGGAGGTCGAAAGTCCGCTCATCAGCAACGCCACGTTGACTGCGCTCGCGCCAGGGATGACTTCGTACGCCACCCCCTCCGCGGCACAGGCGCGGATCAGCCGGTAACCGGGATCGGAAATGCCCGGATAGCCGCCGTCGGAGCAGAGCACGACTTCGACGCCCGCCCGCAGCGACGCGAGAATTCGCTCCGTCGTCCGCTCCTCGTTGCCCTGGCGGTAAGAAAGCATCTCTGGACGCGGAATACCGAAGTGCGTCAGCAGCTGCCAAGTGCGGCGCGTGTCCTCGCAGGCGATGAGCGCGGCGGAACGAAAGGCCTCCAGTCCGCGCGGACTCAAGTCCCCGAGGTTGCCGATCGGCGTGGCGACGACGTGCAGCACGTGCGGGAGCTCCCGTTCGCGCCTCAGACCGCCGCCGCGGCGGAATCGTCCCGCAGCAGTCCGGCAATCAGTTCGGCGGCGGTTTCCGGCGGCACGATCTTCGTCGCGGACTTGTCGTCGACGCGGCGCTTGACTTCGACGCCGCCGTTGGCCAACCCCTTCGCGCCCACGACGACGCGCACGGGGAAGCCGATGAGGTCCGCGTCCTTGAACTTGACGCCGGGACGCTCCGCGCGGTCGTCGACCAGCACGTCGATCCCGGCGGCTTCGAGGGCGGCCTCGAGCGCGTCCGCGACCTTCGTGACCTCGGCCTTGTCGGGATCGAGGTTCTCGATGACGACCTGATAGGGCGCGACAGCGGCCGGCCAGACGATGCCGTTGGCGTCGTGGCTCTGCTCGATGACCGCCTGCAGCGTACGGCTCACGCCGATGCCGTAGCAGCCCATGACCATCACCTGCTCCTTGAGCTCGTCGGTCTTGAAGACGGCCTTGAACGCGTCCGTGTACTTCGTGCCCAGCTTGAAGACGTGTCCGACCTCGATGCCGCGGCGGATCGCCATCGGCTTGCCGCACTTCGCGCAGATGTCGCCGTCACGCACGATGACTAAATCGGCGTACGCGGAGATCGCGCAGTCGCGCGCGAGGTCGACGTTCTTGATGTGGTGGTCGTCCTTGTTCGCGCCGACGATACAGCCCGTCGCACCCTTCAGTTCCTGGTCAGCGACGATCTTAATCGACGCGTCCGCAGGCTGGACAGGTCCGACCGAACCAGCGTTTGCGCCCGTCACCTTCAGCACCGTCTCGTAGTCCGCGAGCTCGACCTTCTTCGCGCCGAGGAAGTGCTTGAGCTTGACCTCGTTGACGTCGCGGTCGCCGGGCACGCACACCATCACGGGCACGCCGTCGGCCGAATAGACGAGCGACTTCACGAACGCCGAGCCGGGCACGCCCATGAACTTCGAGACCTCGGCGATGGTCTTCGCGCCCGGCGTGGGAACGACCTCCATCGGGCCGCACTCTCCACCTTCGCCTTTTTCCTCCACCTTCCGTTCGGCCTTCTCCAGATTCGCCGCGTAGCCGCAGCCGTCGCAGAAGGCGATGCCGTCTTCGCCCGCGTCGGCCAGCACGTGGAACTCGTGGCTGAACTTGCCGCCGATGTCGCCGGTGTCGGCTTCGACGGGATAGGCCTTCAGTCCGCAGCGGGAGAAGACGCGCTTGTAGGCGTTGAACATCGCCATGTAGCTCGCGTCGGCCGCTTCGAGCGACGTGTCGAACGAGTAGGCGTCCTTCATCAGGAACTCCTTCGAGCGCATCAGCCCGAAGCGCGGACGGATCTCGTCGCGGAACTTCCACTGGATCTGATAGACCGTGAGCGGCAGCTGACGATAGGAACTGACGACTGACTTGACGACCTCCGTCACCATCTCCTCGGCGGTCGGCGAAAGAGCGTAGTCATGCGACGCGCGGTCTTTGAGGCGGAACATCCCCGGCCCCATGGACTCCCAGCGCCCGGAGGTCTTCCAGAGTTCGGCCGGCTGGAGAATCGGCATCACCACTTCGAGGGCGCCGGCGCGGTCCATTTCCTCGCGGACGATGCGCTGGACCTTGTTAAGGACGCGCATGCCGAGCGGCAGGTAGGTATAGAGGCCGCCCGCGACCTTCTTCATGAGGCCGGCGCGGACCATCAGCTTGTGAGAATCGATTTCGGCGTCCCCGGGGTCCTCCCGAAGCGTCTGAATAAGAGACTTAGTCCATTTCATAGTGAATATTATACCAAAAAACTGGCGCAAAAGGCCCAACCCGGCTCAGATCCGCAGCCCCCCCCTGACATAGTCCAGCGCGCCGTCGAGATCAAAGAACCGTCCGTCGAGCTGCGCCTCGTACGCGGCCTTCAGAATCTTGCCGAACGCTACGCCGGGTTTCATGCCGAGCGCGATCAGGTCCCGACCCTGCACCAGCGGCTTCGGCGCAGAATCGGCGATCCGCAGCCGCTCCGCCTGCTCGGCGAGCCACCGCAGCGGCTCGGGCCCGGACGGGAACGGCGCCCGCCCCGCGTCGTCCGCCGCCGCAACCCGCAAAAGCCGGTCAATCCGCACGACCTTGGCCGCGAGCCGGCGAATCGCAGCGTCAGAAGACTTGTCCCGCCACATCGCGAACGGCCGCATGTGCAGCCGCACGAGCGGCGGAACTTCCTTCAACAGCCTCTCCTCGTTCGTCAGCCGCCGCAGAAAAGAAAGCGTCGGTGCCACTCCCTCCTCGTCGTGCCCTAAGCTGCGGATATGACCCGACGCCGGATCGTAAGCCGTACACGCAGGCTTCCCGAAGTCATGGCACAGGACGGCCAGCCCGACGACAAGGTCCTCGCCGGACTGCGCGCCGGCGGACGCGGACTGAAGACGGCGGGCGTCGCGGTCTTTCGCGAACGCGTCGAGACAGCAGAGCGTATGGTTCCAGACGTCGCCCTCCGGATGCCAATGGGCATCCTGCTGGCAGCCGATCAGGCGTTCGAGCTCGGGATAGTACCGCACCCAGCCGACATCCCGCAGAAAACCGAGTCCCTTCGAAATTTTGACGCCTTGCACGAGGAGCTTTTCCCACTCGCCCATCAGACGTTCGGGCGGGAGTCCCTCCGGCGTCATTCCGCGGCAGATTTCGACCGTTTCAGGCGCAGGCGCAAGATCGAAACGCGCGACGAACTGCATGCCGCGCAGGACGCGCAACGGATCTTCGCGGAAATGCGACGAGACATGGCGGAGAATGCGCCGCTCCAAGTCGGCGCGTCCGTTCCAGGGATCAAGGACCTCGTCCGTCAGCGGATCCCGATAGATCGCGTTAAGCGTGAAGTCCCGGCGCGCGGACGCCTCTTCGAGCGTCAGCGACGGATCGTGCTCCATCTCGAACGCCCGATGGCCAAGCCCCAGCTTGGTCTCGCGCCGCGGCAGGGCGATGTCGATGTCGACGCCCTTCAGCTTGATGACGCCGAAGGAAACGCCGACGAGGTCCAGCTCGAACCGTTCGGACAGGACCCGCTGCAAGTCCGCCGCGGAAATCCCGAAACACTCGATGTCAAAGTCCTTCGGATCGCGCCCGAGCAGCGAGTCGCGGACGCAGCCGCCGACCAGCAGCGCCCGTCCGCCCGACTGCCGCACCAGTTCCGCGACGATCTGGACCTCGCCCGGCATGTCACTTGCGGACTTTGATGACGATCTTGCGCAGCGTCATGCCCGGCGCGTCTTCGCTGCAGCACGGCGCATGGGCGCAGGTCATCGGATGGAGAATCGCGAATTCGCCGGGCCGGAGGCCGAGCGGTTCGACCGCCGTGTCATCGTAAAAGCCGATGTCCTTCTCCTCGTCGAAATCGCCCGGCGTCTTCGGGTCGAACGCGCCGACGCCAATCGTCTCCTCGCCGGAGAGCGGCACCTGGATGTCGAAATACTCGTGATGGACCTCGGGACGTCCGCAGCCCCATGCCTTCAGCGTCGCCTCCTGCACCATCGCGTAGGCGTTGTCGCCGTCCAGCTCATAGCGCCCGTTCGGCAACCGCATCAAATCCGGGCGCTGCAAAAAGGCGACCGCCTTGGCGAAAAAGCGTCCATAATCCGCATACGCGCCTACATTCGCCAGCGCGTCCTTCACATAAACTCCGTCAATTTTTTTCATACGGGTTAGTATATCAAACCCTATCCTTCGACGCAACAGGTCCATTGATCGCTGCACCCGCGCGCTATTTCTGCCGCACCTACGCCACAATCGAGAAACGCGCACTCCAACATTATCAACTTCGTTTTGTTCGATTGCTTAATGGTTCGATTTTGCTTAGAACAACAGCCACTCTCGAACTCGAACTAAACGAGGTGAAATCAGATGTCCACCTCCACCTGGACTTCTGGCAGTTGCAACACCTTGGGCGGCGTCGGAGACGAAATCGGCAGCCGTCCGTCATTCTCCTGCATCAGCTCTGCGGACTCGGCGAGGCGGAGGAACTCGGCGCGGTAGCCCTCACGGTCCTCGCCCTTCGCGTTGCGGGCGCGTTCGATCAGCTTCGCGAAGGAGGCGTCGCCCTTGTGCTTGGAATCCTCAAGGATGAGCGCAAACTCGGCGACGGCGGACGCGAAGCGGAAGTCGGCGCTCGGCTCCTTGCGCGTCATTTCCGCCGCGGTGCGAGCCTGCGCGATGAGGATGCTCTTGTCGCCGTCCGGCTGCTTGTAGCGCAGCTTGACCGTCATCAGCTCGCCGCTCTTCGCCGTCTCGCGCTTCTGGTACTTGAGCGGATCCGTTCCCGCGTCCATTTCGCCCGCGCCCGACGGGACGATCTCGTAGAACGCCGTCATCGTGTGGCCCGAGCCGATCTCGCCCGCGTCCTTCTTGTCGTCGTTGAAGTCCTTCGCGGCGAGACGGCGGTTCTCGTAGCCCAAGAGCCGGTAGCCTTCGACCTCGGACGGATTGAACTCGATCTGCACCTTCACATCCTTCGCGACGGTCATGAGCGTCCCGCCGAACTCGTTCATCATCACCTTCTTCGCCTCGAGAACCGAATCGAGGAAGGCGTAGTTGCCGTTTCCGGCGTTCGCGAGCTTCTTCATGTTCGCGTCCTGGCAGTTGCCGCGCCCGACGCCGAGCACCGTCAGGAAGACGCCGCTCTCGCGCTTCGCCGCGATGAAGTCCTCCAGCTCCTTCGGGGACGAAATGCCGATGTTAAAGTCGCCGTCCGTCACGAGGATCACGCGGTTGTTCGCCTTCTTGTCGAAGTTCTTCTTCGCCTCCTCGTAGGCAAGCTGAATGCCCGCGCCGCCCGCCGTGCCGCCGCCCGCGCTGAGTCCGTCGATGACCGCGCGAATCGCGTTCTTCTCGCGTCCCGAGACGGACGGCAGCCGCACCGCCGTGCCGTTCGCGTAGGTGACGATCGCGACATGGTCCTCGTCCCGCAGCTTCCCGACCAGCATCTTGAGTCCCTGCTTGGCCATTCCGAGTCCGTTGTTCCACTCCATCGACCCCGAGACGTCGATGAGGAACGTGAGGTTGCACGGCGGCAGGTTCTTCTCCTCCACGGTCTTCGCCTGCACGCCGAGACGCAACAGGCGGTGCTTCGCGTTCCACGGACACGCCGCCAACTCGCAGTCAACCGCAATCGGCTCTTCGCCCTTCGGCTGCGGATAGTCGTACTTGAAGTAGTTGACGAACTCCTCGAGCCGCACCAAGTTCTTCGGCGGCAAGCGCTTCTGGTCGTTGATTGAGCTCCGCATCATCGCATAGCTCGACGTGTCCACATCCAGTCCGAATGTCGAGAGCGGCCCGCTCTTCGGACTCAGGAACTCATTCTCCGCGTACTCCGCGTAGCGCTCGGCCGTCAGCTGCGGACTGCGTACGACAACAGGATCGCAGCACACAGCCCCCGGCGTCCGGCTTCCGCACATCGCCTTCATCGTCACCGGGCTCCTGATCAGCGCAACCGAATCGACGCATGCTGCGGCTCTTTTACAGCATTCGGCATTCCTTCTGGCTGCAGCCTCGCGAGAGCTGCACTGCGCCGCCACTTCCAACTCGATCCGCTCGATCCGCTCGTTCTCGGCACGAAGCTTTCTGTCATGGGCCATGTTGATTCGCGTCCGCTCCATGTCCTCGGCCTCGCGCCGGTTCATGCGCACATCCTCGTACCACAGTCCGAAGATACCGCAGCAGAGCATCAGCATCGCGGCGATGCTCCAGCCCGCGCGCCTGCGCCAAGTGCTCGTCCTGACCTTGGCGGTTCCATCCGCC
>JAZQPI010000093.1:0-11287 GCA_045628545.1 Kiritimatiellia bacterium | reverse complement strand
GCATAATTTGCGTTTCCCGTGCAATAGCGAATTTGAAAATCAGGACACTCCGCAGATCGCCTCAATGATGCGTACCGGCAAGCCCGCTCGGCTTTCAGACGGGCGGCATAGGCGGACGACAGGGACGCGCTTCAACAAGCGCTCTCACTTTTTTGTCATACACCCTCCCATTCGAGGTTTGGATCAAAAGGCATCCGGCCCGTCTCGGCGCCGTACACGGCCAGCCCCGTCGCCTCCTCGGCCACAAGCCGCACCGTCACCACGCCGTCTTTCGCCGCGGCGACGACGGACTCGGGGATCTCCGCACGGACGAGATACCCATAGCCGCCAGCCTCGTCAAGATGGCCCTTCAGGCGCGGCTCGCCCTGCTTCTGCGCCGTCCACGACAAAATGCCGCGATGGTCTGCCGGCTCGTCCGGCAAAGCGACCGTCGCCACCTCCACGCCGTTGGCCAGCACCTTCACGCGACCCGGGGACGGCTTCTCGTCCGTCATCGGATAGCTGTTCGGCAGCCCCGACGGATCGTCCTGCGTCCCGCCGTAAACGAAGAAGTCGAGCATCTCCTTCTTTTCAAGCTCTGCGCCGACGCGGTCCTTGCCGTTGAGGCGCTTGGTCGCGACCTCGGCTCGGAAGACCGCCCGCTTCGCCCCCGCCGGCAGCGTGAAGGCGTACTCGAAGAACCCGCTCCCGGCCCCATTGGCCTTGCGTCCCGCGAGAACCGTCCACGACCTGAGCGACCACTCCGCCTTCGCGAAGGCGTCCGGCCGGCACGACACGGTGCGCGCCGCCTCGGCGCCCTTCGTCTGGAAGCAGGTGAAGTTCCGTGCCACGATCTTCTCGCCGTCCCGCAGCGCGAAACGGATGACGCCGCAGGCCGTCGCGTCCGGCAGACGGACGGACGGCGCGCAAAGCCGTCCCTGCTGCCAGGCCGCGGCCGTGAAGCCGTGGACCTCGCGCCACGGCGTCTCCCGCCATTCGCCCCGTGCGTCGAAATAGGCGAGCGAGCAGTCTAGCGCGAGCTTGCGTCCGGCGAGCGCGTCCGTCATCAGCGAGAGATCGACGGGGACCGCCACCGTCTCGTCCGCCTTCGCCGCGCGGCAGATCGTCTCGCCGACCGCCAGATAAGCCGGCGCGTGCCAGTCCCGGAGCGACATGCCCGGGAAAAGTTCCCCGAGCCCCGTCTCCTTCCAGGTGCGGTCGGCGCGAACATAGCCGTTCCACTCGTTGAGCACGTCATGATGCTCGGTGTAGACCCAGCCAGCGCAACGCGGATTCCGTCGGAAGGCGTCCATCATCTGATGGTAGTCCCAGGAGAAATCGATGTCGCCGGTCGAGCCTTCGTAGCCCCACACGTCGCCGCATTCGGAATTGAGAAGCGGCACGTCGCCCTGCCGATAGCCGCCGATGTAGTTCCAGGTCGAGCCGGGATAGGTCTGCTTGCAGAGGTCAGCGATGTCCTCGGCCCAGTACGGTCCCTGCAGATAGAGGTGGAAGGTGTTGAGATCGCTCACCACATGGTCGTTGTTACAAGGCGAGACGTCCTCGACAAGACGCGTCGGATCCAGCGCCTTCGCCCTTCTCCAGACCGCGGCAACCGTCTCGCTCGTCGCCCGCAAATGCCGCTGACCATCCCCTTCGGGCGTTTCTGATCCGCGCGTCTTCAGTCCCCACGACTCGTTGAACAGCACCCAGCTGAAGACGGACGGATGATTGAAGTCGCGCCGGACCATCTCGCGGAAGGTCGCCTCATGCTCGGCGAAGAAGAGCGGATGCGGATCGCACCACCCACACGGCACGTCGGCCATCACGAGCACGCCCAGCCGGTCCGCCCAGTAGAGCTTCCGAGGCACTTCCGTCTTGATGTGCGTGCGAATGCCCGTCAGCCCGACCGCCTTCGCGATCTCGATTTCGCGACGCATGTAGTCATCGCTCGGGAACGTATAGTAGCCCTCGGTCGTGTACGACTGATCCAGCGCGAGCTGCAAGTACAGGGGCCGGCCGTTCAACGTGACATAGGAGAAATCAGTCCCCGGCAATTTGCCGATGCCGATTTCGCGAAGGCCGAAGTAAGTGCTGACCACGTCCGGAATCGCCGCGTCCACGAACTTCTCGGCGGGGGCGGCGGACTCGATGCGCGCATTCGCGCCGGGACGGAGCGCCGTCACCGCCTCGTAGAGATAGGGATCGTCGGGAGACCACGGCCGACGAACGTCGAGCTTGATCTCCAGCCGTGCGTCGAGCGCACCGACCGGCACAGCGACGGACGCGGTCTTCGCTTCGCCGTTCGGGAAGGCCACCTCGAAAGCGAGCGGCTGCTTGGCCGGCCCGCTCAGCTCCGCCTCGGCCGTCACGCTGCCCGTCGCGAGATGCGGCGTAAAGCGCACGGACGCAAGGAAGGTATCAGGACGGGCCTCAAGGCGGACCGTCTGCCAGATGCCGCGGACATTCCCGTAGCCCTGCTTGCCGGTGAGCCGCCAGGAGTCCTTCTGCTCCTTCGGCATCGGATAGTCCCACACGCGCACCGTCAGCGGACGCGTCGTCCCCGGCGGCACGAACTCGGTGATGTCGACTTCGAACGGCACGCCTCCGAGATACGAAAGCCCGACACGGGCAGAGCCGACATAAACCGTCGCATCGTGATCGCAAGCGTCGAAGACGAGAAAGACGCGACGGCCCTTCCACGCGGCCGGGACGGTGATGTCGCGGCGATACCAGGCTACATCGGACTCGTCCTTCACGCCCGACAGCGGCGACCCCCAGCCGAACGGCACGTTAATCGTCAGCGGGAAATCGGCGTCAGGCGCGGCGAACCAGCGCGCGGACAGACCTTCGTCTTTTGGATCGAAGCGGAAGCGCCACGCGCCGTTAAGGTTCTGCCACTCGGCGCGCGCGAAGTCCGGCCGCGGATGCTCCGGCAGCGGAATGGAAGACCCAGCCGCGGCGGACAACGCAAGGCAACCAACAACAGCCAGGCAATACGTCAGTTTCATTCGGACTCCCAGTTGCAGTGTTACAGGCGGACCGTACCGGCAGCCAGTTCGCGACGGTAATCGGCGACCGTCATCGCCAGTCCCTTCTCCAGGTCGATCTCGGGCTTCCAGCCGAGCGAACGGATAAGGGACGTGTCGCAGAGCTTGCGCGGCGTGCCGTCCGGCTTCGACGCATCCCAGACGATCTCAGCGGGGCAGCCCGTCGCCCGCTTCACCGCCTCGGCGAGTTCGCGGATCGTCACCTCACTTCCAGATCCAACGTTCATGAGATCCGGCGGATTCTCAAGCGAAAGCGCAAAGACACAGGCTGCGGCAAGATCGTCCACGTGCAGGAACTCGCGCAGAGGGCGTCCGGTTCCCCACAGCGTCACGGTCGGCTCTCCTTTCTCGCGGGCCGTCTCGAACTTGCGAATCAGCGTCGGCAGAACGTGGCCGTGGACGATGTCGTAATTGTCGCCGGGCCCGTAAAGGTTCGTCGGCATCAGCGAATGGTAGAGGAGCCCGCGGTCGCGGCGCAGGAACTCGCAGAGCTTCAGTCCGGAGATCTTCGCGAGCGCATAGCCCTCGTTCGTCTTCTCCAGTTCGCTCGTCAAAAGCGCGGACTCGGGAATCGGCTGGGGGGCCATGCGCGGATAGATGCAGGTCGAGCCCAGAAATAGGAGCCGCTTCACGCCCGCCTCGGCCGCGGCCCAGACGGTGTTCATCGCGATCATCTCGTTCTCGTAGAGGAACAGCGCGTTCGCCGCGCTGTTCGCGCCGATGCCGCCGACACGCGCCGCCGCGATGACCGCGACATCCGGCTTTTCCGCCGCATAGAAGTCACGCACTGCCTTTGGGTCGAGCAGGTCCAGCTCGCGATGGGTCCGCGTGACGACTTCGCCGAAACCGGCCTTCGCCAAGGCGCGGCAAACCGCGCTCCCGACCATGCCGCGGTGTCCCGCAACGAAAATCCGGGATGACTTGCTTTCGTTCAACGAATCGTACTTGCTCATAATTGGATGCCCTCGCTGTACAGACTTTAACCCTTTAATTATAGCATAAATTGCGATTGAATCGCGAAGCCACCATGGACTTTGGTCATTCGGCGACCATATGTCAAACCACACGACTTCGTTCCAACCCCATGTCATCCCCACGTAAAACGGCACGGGAAGCGGCGACGGTCTCCAGCAGAAAGGCGAACGAGGTTGCGCCAGGGTCCTGATGTCCGAGGCTTCTTTCCCCGATGTAGCTGGCTCGGCCCTTTGTGGCGACGATGGTCTTCGTGTATTCGACGCCGTTATGCGCGGCAGCGATTCCGGCGTCCAGCACCGCCTCCGACGCCAAACAGGATGTCCGCGCCGCAGTCATGGCCTCCCATGCCGGAATCATTGCGTCGAGCATCGTCTTCTCGCCGCGGACTGCATGTCCGCGCTGCTGGACGCCGTCAATGGACAACTTCAGGCAGACGAGGAAGTCGTCCAGGGCGATTTCCGTCTTGCCAGCCATCGCCATGCCAGACTTGAGAAACATCGTTCCGTACAGTGGTCCCGCCGATCCGCCAACGGCGGAGACGAGGGTCAGCCCTACGGTCTTGAGAACCGCACCGAGGTCCTTTCCCGAAAGTTCTGGCAATTTCCTCTCCACCGCGGCAAATCCGCGCGCCATATTGATGCCGTGATCGCCATCCGCGATTACATTGTCGAGTTCGGTGAGAAAGTCCTTCTCCGCCTCCATGCGCCGGCACATCGCGCGCAAAACCGAAATCACTCCGTCTGCATCCATACCCTTCATCCCTTCAGCTCCGGAACGCCGGCGTATCGACGGCCGCGTCGAGGAGCAACTTGGTCTCGTCGTCCAGGCGAAGGAGCGTGAGCGAAAATCCCTGCTGTTCAATCGAAGTCATATAGTTGCCGACAAACGTCCGGTGGATGCGGACGCCTCTGGCGGCAAGGACGTCATGGACATGGTTGTTGACGATGAGGAGTTCCATGAGCGGAGTACCGCCGGAGCCGTTGACCAGCACGGCCACCTCGCTTCCGGCGTAGTCGAGATCGGCGAGAATCTTCTCGAGCAGCGCGTCGGCGATTTCATTCGCACTGCGCAGCTTCTCCTTGCGGACACCAGGTTCGCCGTGAATACCGATGCCGAACTCCATCTCGTCCTCGGCGAGCGTGAAGCCCGGCCTGCCGGCTGCGGGAACGGTGCTTGGATTGATGGCAACGCCCATCGTGCGCACATTGGCGATCACCTTTTCGGCAACCGCCTTGACATCCGCAAGCGATGCTCCTGCCTCGGCCTTCGCACCCGCGATCTTGTGAACGAGCACCGTACCCGCGACACCGCGACGGCCGACGGTGTAAAGGCTGTTGTCAACGGCGACATCGTCATTGACGACCGCCTGCTCGACCCTGATGCCATCGGCC
Organism: Kiritimatiellia bacterium; assembly: GCA_045628545.1. Taxonomy (GTDB): domain Bacteria; phylum Verrucomicrobiota; class Kiritimatiellia; order RFP12; family UBA1067; genus UBA1067. The sequence goes on along the minus strand of JAZQPI010000093.1, from coordinate 5,892 downwards.
AGCGCAAGTTCCTTCGCCATCTCGAAGTTCATGATGTCGCCGGTGTAGTTCATGATGACCAGCAACACCCCCATTTCGGTAGCGACGGCCTTGATGGCCTCATAGATCTGATCAGCGGAAGGCGAAGTGTAGACCGCTCCGGACACCACCGCATCAAGCATGCCGCGACCGACGTATCCGCCGAACGACGGCTCGTGTCCGCTGCCGCCACCGGAAACAAGCGCGACCTTGTCGGTCCGCTTTTCCGCCCGGACGACGATATTGCCGCAATCCAGCTTGCGCACGTGCTGCGGAAAGGCCTTGGCCAGTCCCTGCATCATCTCGCTCTCGACATCGTTTACACCATTGATGAACTTCTTCATAACTGGTTTTCCCCCTTCAAATCCTGCGATCCCATCCAACCCGCCGCTTCGCCCCGGCGGACACGAGCCGATCGATCCCCTTCCCCCTGCCACCGTCAGTCTTCAGCAGTCGCGCTTGCGTAGCGATCATGCCCAGCGAAGTCCTTGTCGATGGCGATGTTCGAAAAGCCGTAATCGGCCATGAGACCACGCACGGCCTTGCCCTGAGCCTCGCCGATCTCGAAGAAGATCCTTCCGCCCGGCTTGAGGAGATTGAGGGCGTCGGCCAGATAGCGGTCGTAGAAGTCCAGCCCCGACTCGCCGCCGTCCAATGCCAGCCGCGGTTCGTAGTCGCGCACCCGCGGATCAAGCGTCGCACACGCCGCGCGTTCGATATAGGGCGGATTGGAGACGATGACGTCAATGCTCTCGGGTTCGTCGAAATCGTCCAGACCGTCCGCAACCGCCAGTTTCACGCGGTCGGCGAGTCCGCACGCGGCCGCGTTCTCGCGCGCCAGGCAGATTGCATCCTCCGAGACATCCGTTCCGAGAAAAACCGCCTCGCCGCGGAACTCGCGCGCCAGCGACAAGACGATCGCACCCGTACCCGTGCCGACGTCAACCACAAGAGGCGGCATCGGGAACGTCCGTCCGCGCAAATACGCCAACACGCGCGTCACCAGCTCTTCCGTTTCGGGACGTGGGATGAGCGCACGCCGATCGCATTTCAGCGTCAATGCGCGGAAATCCCATTCTCCCAGCACATACTGAACCGGCTCGCCCTTCACCAGCCGGGAGAGCCCACGCCGCATAGCCTCGAGATGACGCTCTGCGACCTCCTTCTCCAGTTCGGCGGCGAGGAATCCGCGTCCGACGGACAGAAGCCGCGCCGCCAGCAGTTCGGCGGCGACACGAGCCTCAGGGACGCCCTTGGCATCCAAATAGGAGGCGGACTTAGAAAGGCATGTCGTCCACGTCATTGGTGTCAGCCGGCAAGTCAGGCTCGGCCGGAGCCGGCACGGGCTCGGTGGACGTTCCGTCGCCGTTTAGCACTTCAAGCTTCAGCCCCGTCAGGTCGGTGAAGTACTTGACTTGGCCCTGGGGGTTCGTCCAGGAACGGCCGTCGATCGCGAAGCGGATCTTCACCCGCTGGCCGTCATGGACGGCATCGAGGAGCGACGCGGAATCCTTCTTGAAGGTGAACGCGATGTGGTTCGGATACTTGGAATCGGTTCCGACATCGTCCGTCAAAACGACGTCGCGTTTGGTAAACCCGCTCGCAAAGGTCTGCAAATCCAAGACCTTCTCGACCACGCCCGTGTACTCGTAGATAGCTGACATTTGACTTTTCTCCTTTTCAAATCACTTCTTCGCGTTACGGAAGAGTTCGGCATTAACGAGCGCATCAACGAGAACTTCCGTCGCCGCGCGCTCGGACCGTCCACCGTAGACCACCCGTCCCTCGTGGTTGACGACATAGAGGTAGGGCAGGACCGTCGCGGCGGAAGCTGGCTCCTTAAAATAGCGTGCGTCCGCGTAGACGGGGAACGTAACGCCGGCCGACTTGGCCGCGGCCACCACCTTGTCGGCGGCAAGCTCGCCACGATGGGAACCGACGACGACAAGCTGTTTGCTGCGAAAACCCTGCCACAGCTCCTCCATGCGAGGCAAGGTGAGCATGGAGTTCTTGTCCTCGGCGTTCCAGACATAGAAAAGCGACACGCGGTCCTTGAACGCCCGAGCGTTCAACTTCGCGCCAAAGCGCCAGTTCTCGGCCGCCAACCCCTGCCAAGGTTCAACCGGCTTCTCCGGCTCGGCTTTCGCCACAGGTCCGGACTCGGCAGATTTCGCGGCTGTAGCCGCCTGCGGTTCATCCGCCTTCGCCGAGCAGCGCTGCTGAGGACAATCCGTGCAACACGGACAGGTGACTAGCCGTTCCAGCATTCCGGCAGCACGCGAATCAGGCTGGTGGACGAGGCAATAAGCGGCCGCAGCCGCGCCAATGGCAAAGAAAAACGCCGCGAAGGCAAACCGAAGGAGAATCTTTTTCATACCTCAAATTATACCAAATTCCATGGTGTCGTGCGCATCTACGCTGCCAAAAATCCAAAACAAATGACGTTCAGCCAAGCACCTTGGCGGCGAAGTCGGCGAAACCGGGGACGTCAAGCATTTCCGCCGCGCCCGAATCGACCGCCTCGGCGAAATCCGGCGAAATGGGCATCCGGAACATGTTCGGAATGTCGAAACGCTTCGCCAACGCCTCCGCCTTCGACTCCCCGAAAACCGCCAGCTCCTTGCCGCAGTCCGGACATTTCAGATAACTCATGTTCTCCACCAGCCCGAGGACGCGCTTATCCATCATGCCCGCCATCTTGACGGACTTCGAAACGATCATCTCCACCAGGTCCTGCGGCGTCGAGACAATCACCACGCCGTCCACCGGCAGCGACTGGAAAACCGTCAGCGGCACGTCGCCGGTCCCCGGCGGCATGTCCACGAACACCACGTCCAGCTCGCCCCAGTGCACGTCGCTCCAGAACTGCTTGACGACCCCGGCGATCACCGGTCCGCGCCACACCACGGGGTCGGACGGATCCTCCACCAGCATGTTGAGGCTCATCACCCGAATGCCGCCGTTGCTCACGGTCGGCTCAATGCCGTTTTCCGACTGATAGGTCGAGCCCGCCAGCCCGAACGCCTTCGGAATCGACGGACCCGTGATGTCGGCGTCGAGGATGCCGACCCGAAGCCCCCGCCGGGACGCCTCCACCGCCAGCATCGTCGTCACGAAGCTCTTGCCGACACCGCCCTTGCCCGACGCGACGGCGATCACCCGCTTGACGGACGACGCCGCGTTGAGCTTCACCGAAAAATCGAACTTCTCCTTGCGCTCGCCGCAGTTCTTGCCGCAAGTTGAACAGTCATGTGTGCATTCCGAAGCCATCTGTCATTCTCCCTTTTAAAAGCCCGAACCGCCGGCGCCGTCAGACCGCCGGCCAGCAGTCAAATTCCATTCCCGCGTACGGACAGTTCCGCGAGAGCGAAACAAACGCCCCCACGTCCACCTTGCGGACAACGCCGATGTCGACGAACGTGTTGCGCAGCCGCGGCGCACGGCGCGCAGCCGCCGGACCGAAGGACGCGACGATCGCCTTCGGCAGCTCGTACCACGCCTTCGCCCAGTCGTCGACGGGCATGCCCTCTTCCTCGACCATGACGCGATAGGTGATCGCGACGGCGGTCTCAAGTCCGATGATGCCGTTCGCCGACGCCCTGAAGCCGAGGCTCTTGCGGGCGGCAGGATGCGGCGCGTGATCGGTCGCGAACATCAGGACTCCGTCCCGGACGGCCCGCCGGAGTTCGGCGCGGTCCTCGCGGTTGCCGAGCGGCGGCGCCATCTTGAAATTCGCGTCGTCCGCGGCCAGGTCGTCGCAGCAGAGCAGCAGGTGGTGCGGCGTCGCCTCGGCCGTGACCGGCAGCCCCTCGCGTTGCGCCGCGCGCACAAGCTCGACGCCTTCCGCCGTCGAAATGTGCTGGACGTGCAGACGGCAGCCGGTCTCGCGGCAGAGCGAAAGGTCGCGGCGGATCGCGTCCGTCTCAGCGGACGCGGGGATGACGGGCAGTCCCAGCCGACGGGCGAGGGGACAGTCCCTGATGACGCCGTCGCCCGGCAGCAGCGCGTGCTGGCAGACGACCATATTGAGCGCGGCGATGCGGTTCATCGCCTCCTCCATCACCTTCGCGTCGGTCACATACGTCCCGTCGTCGGTGAAAAACGCCGCGCCGGCCTCCGCCAGCTCCTCGACCGCGGCAACTTCGCGTCCGAGCCGTCCCTTTGTAATGCAGGCGGACGGCAAGATGACCGTCGGGGCGCCTTCCTTCGCGGCGGCAAGCTGTCCGCGGACCCACTCGACCGAGTCTCCGGCCGGCGTGGTGTTCGGCATCGTGACGACGGCGGCGAAACCGCCGCGGTCGGCGGACCTAAGTCCGCTCGCGGTCGTCTCCGCCTCCGGAACGCCCGGATCGCGGAAGTGGACATGCACGTCGATGAAGCCGGGAAAGATCAGACGCGAGGCCATGTCAGTAGAAATTGCCCATCGCCCGCAGCTTCGCGTAGCGGCGCTCGAGCAGTTCCTCCGCCGGCACGCCGCGCAGTTCGCGCAACGCCTTGAGGACGGCCTTGCGCACGTTTTCCGCCGCGCGGGACGGATTGCGCTGGGCTCCGCCAGCGGGTTCCTTCACGATTTCGTCGATGACGCCGAGCTTCAGCAGGTCGGGCGCGGTGATCTTGAGGGCCTCGGCCGCCTCCGGCGCCCGCTTGCCGTCGCGCCAGAGGATGCCGGCGCAGCCTTCGGGCGAAATCACGGAATAGACCGCGTTCTCGAGCATGAGGATGCGATCGCCCACGGCAATCGCGAGCGCGCCGCCCGATCCGCCCTCGCCCGTCACCACGACCACGATCGGCGTCTTGAGCAGCGAGAAGAACTCGAGCGACTTGGCGATCGCCTCGGCCTGTCCGCGCGCTTCCGCCGTATCGCCCGGATAGGCGCCGGGCGTATCGACGAACGTCACGATCGGCAGATGGAACTTCTCCGCCAGCTTCGCCAGACGCATCGCCTTGCGGTAGCCGTCCGGATTGGCCATGCCGAAATTCGCCTCGAGGTTTTCCTCGACCGTCGCCCCCTTGTGGTGGCCGAGCACGAGACAGCGCACGCCGTCGATCGTCGCAAACCCGCCGATGAGCCCGCGGTCGTCGTTCACGAGACGGTCGCCGTGGAGTTCTTCAAAATCGCTGCACATCAACTGGATGAAATCAAGCAGATGCGGACGCTTCGGATCGCGCGCCAGTTTCACGCGGTCGATTGCCGTCAGTTCCTGAACCTTCTTGGTCGCCATGTCAAATTCCTTTCTCAGAAACCGAAATAGTTCAGCATCTTCACAATGAAGCCCTTGAGCTCCGCACGCGGCACGATCTTGTCGATGAAACCGTGGGCCAGCAGATATTCGGCGGACTGGAAATCCGCCGGCAGCTTCTGGTGGATGGTATTCTCGATCACACGACGGCCCGCGAAGCCGATGAGCGCCTTCGGTTCGGTGATGTTGATGTCGCCGAGCATCGCGAAGGACGCGGAAACGCCGCCCGTCGTCGGATCCGTCAGCACGCTGATGTACGGCAGCCCGGCCTCTTTGAGACGTCCGACCGCCGCCGAGGTCTTCGCCATCTGCATCAGCGAGAGGATTCCCTCGTGCATGCGCGCCCCGCCGGAAGCGGAGCAGAGAACGAGCGGACGGCGTTCGGCGATCGCCTGTTCGCACGCGCGCGCAATACGCTCGCCCGTGCCCGTGCCGAGCGAACCGCCCATGAAGGAGAAGTCCATCACGCCGAGCATGACGGGGATCTTCTCCATCGTCGCGGTGCCCATCACGACGCTCTCCTTCTCGCCGCTCTTGGCGATGACGGCGTCGATCTTCGCCTTGTACGCGCCGGAGGCGTCGTGGAAGTCGAGATGGTCGGAGTAGCTGACCTCGCGGAAGACCTCGGCGAAGG
>JAZQPI010000092.1:0-2803 GCA_045628545.1 Kiritimatiellia bacterium | reverse complement strand
TTGAGCACTTTTCGCCGCGAACACATCTTGGCAAAATCTTCAGTCTTACATTGCCTTTGGCGAAAAGTTCAAATCGCTCGCGCTGGGTATTTTGAATCGCGTGTCGCCGAACCCTTACACGACTTCCAAACACCCCACGCGGGCGACACTATCCGCTTCGACCATTCCGACACGGAGTTCGAGTTCGTGTCGTTCGACCGCGACAGCGGCGTGCTCACCGTGGCGACGCCCGGCTCGCAGGGCAATCCGCTGCTGACGAAGAGCGAGCAGGCCGCGGATTTGGTAAAATACAGGGTGTCGGAAAACGGCATCGAGAAAATCAACGACAAAGCGGAGGGCGCAGGAAATGGACGCGAAAACGAAAACGGAGCTGCTGAAGCTGGCGCTGGCGATGAGGGCGGCGCGAAAGGCGAACGCGGGAAGCGTGGCGAAGGGGACGGAAAAGAATCCGCCGCCGACGGCGGCGCAGCGGAAGAAGTAGCCGCCGGAGAGCGCGGACGCGGCGGCGCGGTCGGCGAGGGCGCGAAGATCGAGAGCTCGCAGGGCTGCCGCGACTGGCTGAAGGCGAACGGCAAGAACGACAACGCCTCCATGCGCCGCGCCTACGCGAACGAGGTCGTGCGCAAGCTGACCGACCTGTTCGGCAAGGCGTTCCGTTCGATGGGCTTCGGCGAAGGAGCGGGGAAGCGGCAGGGGCTGAAGTTTTCGTTCGTGGACAGGATCGAGGACGCGAAGAGCGGCGGCGCGAACGAGGTCCGTTTTGCGCGACGCGCTCCTCGCGGTGACGCAATCGAGAGCAATATCCGCCAAATGTTGAAGCACGGAAAAGTTTATGACACAGAGGACTCGCTACACTTCGCCTATTCCGCCGAACAGAACGAGATCGCGTTTTTCCGCGACAACGGCGACCTTACTTTTGATATAATGATTAGGCGTCCGCTAACGGATCGCGGAATCAATGATGTCGAAAAATTCGCAAGAAGATACAGAACTGGACAAAATGGGGATGCTCTTGATAGACGTCTTCAAGAGGCTCGGTCTGCCGTGCGATCTGTCCGTCGGAGTGACAGCAATCGTCCTTCAGACGGAACGTCAGCGAGCGGAAATGGCGGTTTGGTTGTGGGACAACAAGGTGACGGATCAGGATTTGATCGTCAAGAAAGCGTTGGAAGTCGCAAAGACACCATAGGCCTCAACCGCAGCTCCGACCAAATCCCGCTCCGCGACTCCAGCAACAACATCGTCGGCTCGTTCGACCGCCGCACGGGCGAGGTGAAGGTGCTGAACGGCGTCGACCCGAACGTGGCCGCGTCCGCGCTGACGCACGAAATCGGACACGCGGCGCGCCTTCACGCCGAACGGCTTGCCGAGCGCGGCGACCGCACGCTCCTTGACGCGATGGACAAGGTCGTGGCCGACGCGCCCGACGCGCTGAAACGCCTTCTTGTTGCGTGCCGCGAAAGCGACTTGCGTTCAACACCATCCACAGTTTACTATCGCCCCCCACATTATTGGCGCCGGCAATATATTGTTTTAATGTTTGTGAGTGGTTGATAGCAACCAAATATTGTGGTAAAATACATGGTGATGAATTCCTTGGATATACTTTCGTTCGTTTCATCTGATGATGCGCTGCAAATGCTGCGTGGCTGGCTCAGGACGGAGCGGCAGCGCCTTCGGTGGACGCAGGCGGAGCTGGCGCGGCGGAGCGGCGTGCCGGCGGCGACGATTTCGCGGCTGGAGCTGACGGGGCTCGGTTCGACCGATGCCGTCCTTAAGATTCTCTTTGCCTTGAATCGTCTGGATGCGGTTGCGGACTTCCTCAAGGAGCGTCAGCGACTTGCGGACTTGCCGACGACCTTGAAGGAAGAGCTGCCGAAAAAGCCCGTGCTGCGGGTACGCATGCGAAAGGAGACGACATGAAGCTCGCTGTCTCTTTTCAGTTTGCGCCGGGCGAGAAGATTCCAGTCGGGACGTTGTCGGATTTCGGACGGGACACGGTGTTTGAATATGACGCGGCGTTTCTGTCCCGAGGAATCAATCCCGCGCCGTTTCGTCTTCCGTTGCGCCCGGGCGTGCAGGCGTACGACCGCACGGGCAACATGGAGACGTTCGGACTTTTCGAGGACTCCCTGCCGGACGGTTGGGGACGGCGACTTGTGGATGTGGCGTTTCGCAAACGGCACGGACGTCTGCCGACGGTGCTGGAGCGGCTCGCCTGTGTCGGGTCGAACGGCATGGGCGCACTTGTCTACGAGCCGGAGGAGGAGCTGGCGGAGGAAATTGCCGCGTGTGATCTTTCGGCGCTCGCCAAGTCGGCGATGGCGTTTGATGCGGGACGAGCCGAGGACGTGTTGCCGGCGGTGCGCAAGGCGGGCGGCAGTTCGGGCGGGGCGCGTCCCGAGGCCTTCATCGGATTCAATCCGACGACGGGCGAGGTGTGTCCCGAAAGCACCGTGCTTCCGTCGGGCTTTGAGCATTGGATCGTCAAGTTCACGACGCGCCGTGACGGCAAGCATGCGGGCGTGGAGGAATACCGCTATTACGAGAAGGCGGTCGCAGCGGGTGTGACGATGATGCCGAGCAGACTGATCGAGACAAAGGCGGGGACGTTCTTCGCGACCAAGCGCTTTGACCGGACGAACACGGGCGGGCGGCTGCATTTCGCGTCCGCCGCCGGGCTCCTTCACGCCGACTATCGCACGCCGGGTGACGAGTATTCGCTTCTCTTCAAGCTGACGGACGCGCTTCTTCATGACCACTCGGCCAAGGTGGAATTGTTCCGTCGCGTGACGCTCAACGT
>JAZQPI010000091.1:0-11809 GCA_045628545.1 Kiritimatiellia bacterium | reverse complement strand
CCCCTCTTTTTTCGCTCAACACCGCAGCTTAGCGGTTCGTCGCGTAGAGCGGACCGAAGTTCGCGCAGGCGCGGTAGTCGGCGCCGGTCGGATCGTCGGACGCGCCGAAGGGACCCCAGCAGTGCGGCTGGAAGACCTTCTCTTCCGGCACGTTGTGCATCGACACCGGGATGCGGAGCATCGAGGCGAGCGTGATGAGGTCCGCGCCGATGTGTCCGTAGGCGATCGCGCCGTGGTTCGCCGCCCAGGCGTTCATCACCGAATAGACGTCCTTGAAGAAGCCCTTGCCCGTGAGGCGCGGCGTGAACCACGTGCACGGCCACTCCGGGTTCGTGCGCTCCATGAGCGTCTTCTGCTGCTTCGCGTCGAGCTCGACGGACCAGCCTTCCGCGATCTGGAGAACGGGGCCCTGGCCCTTCACGATCGAGATGCGGATCATCGTGAGCGGCATCCCCTTCGGGGTGAGGAACGAGGAGGAGAACCCGCCGCCGCGGAAGTACTCGACGCCCGCCGGCACCCACTTGGTCGCCTTGAGGGTCGCGTCGATGTCCTTTTGGGAGATGTCCCACCAGTTCTTGAAGACGGGCTTCCCCTTCTCCTTCATTTCGCCCGCCGCGTCAAGGCAGCAGCTGCCGGAGTTGAGGAGATGGATGATGCCGTTCTTCGCGTCCTTCGGAAGTCCCTTCCCGGTCGCGCGCTTCACCGCGGAGTCGCTCCAATAGGTGCGCACGTCGGCGAACATCGAGGCCTTGTTGGTGAGGAGCCACATGAGGAGCATGCAGATGCCGTTCAGCGAATCGTTCTCCGTCGCGAGGACCTGCGGCATCTTCTTGCCGTTCCAGTCGAAGGAGCTGTTGCACATCACTTCGGCGACGTCGCCGTTCGGCCAGTGGTCCGTCCACTGGCGCTGTCCCTGGAAGCCGCCCGCGATGGCGTTGCGCCCGACCGCCTCCTCGCCGAAGCCCATCTCCTTGAGCTTCGGATTGCCGGCCATCATGTCGCGGATGATGATCGCCATCTTGGCGATGAACTCCCAGTCCTTGTCCTTCGCCTCGCGGCTCTTCTGGATCTTGACGGGATTGTAGTCCTTGCCCTCCTTGAGGTTCTCGCGCATCCACTTGATGCACTTCTTGTATTCCTCCTTGTCGTAGATGCCCTCTTCGATGCGGCGGAGGATCTCGCACTCGTCCATGTTCTCAGGGGCGATGCCGAGATAGTCCTGCATGAAGTTGACGTCGACGAAGGAGCCGGCGATGCCCATCGCGCTCGTGCCGATCGAGAGATAGCTCTTGCCCTTCATCATCGCGACCGCGAGACCGGCCTTGGCGAAGCGGAGGATCTTCTCGGCGACGTCGGCGGGGATTTTCGCGGACTCGTCGCGGTTCTGCACCTCGTGGCCGTAGATGCCGTAGGCCGGCATGCCGCGCTGCGCATAGCCCGCGAGCATGCAGGCGAGATAGACGGCGCCCGGACGCTCGGTGCCATTGAAGCCCCAGACCGCCTTCGGAATCTGCGGATCGAGATCCATCGTCTCGGTGCCGTAGCACCAGCAGGGCGTCACGGAAAGCGAAACGCCGACGTTGTTGTCGCGGAACTTGTTCGCGCACTGGGCGGCTTCAAAGCGACCGCCGATAGTCGTGTCGGCGATGACGCACTCGACCTTCGATCCGTCAGGATAGCGGAGGTTGTCGCTGATCAGTTTCGCCGCGGCCTTGGCCATGTCCATGGTCTGGTCTTCGAGCGATTCGCGGACGCCGCGCCGACGGCCGTCAATAATCGGACGGATGCCCACCTTGGGGAATCCGTTCATGTCCCATATCGTCTGAGCCATTGTGAATACCTTTCAGTGAATTTAAACAACACAATTATTATACCACAAATTTCAAGTCCAAACAAATTCCACCGCGCATTTCGGTTCCTGCGCCGGCTCACGCATAACCAGATTAGCGCACGGGCTCTCCCTGCCCGTCACCGCCCTTCGGCTGCGCCGCGAACCGGAGCTTGGCCATCTTCATCATCTGAAAGCTCTGTTCCTGACGGCTGATCAGCTCGAGCTTCTTAAGTTCCATGTGCGGCGGCACCTTCATCGCCTTGGCGTCGGCGAACGCCTTGTCGTAAAGCGGCTCGTATTTTGCGAAGATCTCGCCGAAGAAGATTTCGCTGCCCCGCGTCATCATCTTCTTCATGCGCGCTTTGCGGGCAGACGGCAATTCGTCCTTCGGCTCGGGGAACTCCTTCTCCAGCCGATCCTGCAGCGCCTCGCTGTCCTTCTGCATGTCGGCATCGTACTTGTTGAGGACGTCCTCGATGGGCTTGATATACTTTTCGATGTCCGTCGCTTCCTTGACGCCGCGCTCCAGCATCTTGAGGTACTTCTTCGGTCCGCCCTTCTCATATCCGCACTGAAAGACAACCTTGCCCTTCGCATCCAGCACCAGCACCGACGGGAAGCCGCGGACCTTGTACTTCTCCACGAGCATCGGATTCTGCTCCTTCGCCTTTTCGCTCAGAAGATCCTGGTCCTGCGGCGAGTCGATCATGAGAAGGACGTATTCGTTCGCCGCCGCCGAACGGAACACTTCGGTGTCGAAGACCTCCTGATCGAGCTTCTTGCACCAGCCGCACCAGTCGCTCCCGGAGAAGTCCGCCAAGACCAGCTTTTTCTCCGCCGCGGCTCGCTTGAGCGCCGCGTCATAGTCGTCCGTCCATCCCACCGGGGTGGAGGTCTTCGCACCTACCGCCAGTGCAGACGCCATCAATGCAATCGTTATCAACGTTTTCATTCTTTGATCCTCCAGCCTTTCCCATGCAACTTTGCTTCTTACGATTAACCACCACACTTCCATCATCCGAACAGGTCTGCCTGATAATGGCAAACTGGTTGCCGTGTGGCCGACTCATGCACGATATCATCAACTATCGCATCTAGTTGATTCGTGTCATTCGACTCGTACGCACAAACAAGTTTTTCGATATCGCTTGAGCGTAAACTACTCCAGGCTGGGATATGCACATTTCGGAGGTTTTGCGCCTGGTAGCGAATACTGCCGCCCCGCATCTGAACCGAGATGTTGCGAATTTGCGAAGTGACGAAGGAACTGCGCATGAGTGCGCACAGAGCCTTGAGATTCCACTTTGTGGACGTAATCCAATAGACGTTGTGGTGGGGGTAATACGAGCCGCTTTCATCAAGAGCGACATTGCCGCCGAGCTGAATGTCGGGGATAAGAATCTTTGGACTTCTCAAAAGCGCATATTTCACACGATCCAAGGTTCGATACCAGTCCTGCGGATGCTTTCGCGCACAATACCGCGCCTTGAGTTTTGGCGCGTGAAAATCGAAATAGGCGGCAGCAAGCGGATATCGAGACAAATCGCGCATCTGCGTATCATCGTCGTCATCGTAGGGATTGAGCAAATACCGCTCGTCCCATGAGATACACCCGTTGTGAATGTCTTCAGAAGCCACCAACGGCAAAAGACAGTTTGGTTCGATGCTCGCAATGCGTTGTGCATTGATGTAAATGTCATCAGCACCCGAAGCGACACCTATGCCGACTTCAGTTCCCTCGGCAGACTTCGTAATCGTTGGGAACGTCTTGGCGATTTTATCAGCCGCTTCGCGTTCCCGACAGTCGGTCGATATCCATGGCGAATCGCCCTTGTACCATTTTGTGAAAACGCTCAACTCGCATTTCGGCCTGCCCATTCGCACTCGATTAAGAGTGGTGATCCCCGCATCATCAATCGTTGCTGAATAAGTCTCGCGATTGCGATTGCAGTCAATGATATAGATCGCCGGATACGCCGACACTTCCTCTACAAACGGCTGGGCATGTTCCATGTTGAGATACAATGCAACATGGTAGTTGTCTGCAATCAGTCGGCGAAGCCGTTTGCCGTAGCTGCTCTTAGTGAACCGATTTGTGCAAATGAACGAGAAAACGCCCTTGCCGGAAAGCAACGCAAGCGACTTTTCAAAAAACGGAACGTAGATATCGCATCGCTCGGCAAACGACGGGAATAAGGCACGATACTCCTTCTGTTTCGCGGCGGGAATATCGTCAAATCGAATGTAGGGCGGATTGCCGATGACAATGTCAAATCTCTCCTTGAACTCTTGCAGAAGAAAATCACCGCAAATCAGCCACTTTGAAAGAAGCGCATTGGCACGTGCCCTTGCACAACCAGCCGCTATGAGCCGTCCTCTAACAGCTTCGCGCAATTTCTTGATGTTGTCTACTGAAATATCGCACGCGCACATGAAAGATTCGGCATCAGCTGACGCAAAATCAGGATTCCCAGAGAGCCAGACCTCAACAAGCGGCAGGACAAACGCACCATCACCACAGCTCGGCTCCAACACGCGCAAGCCAACAAGCGATTTGAACTTGCCACAGTGTCGAACGCCGTCCAACATATAGGCGACAACTTCCGGTCGGGTAAACACCTCACCGGTCACCTCGCCTTGCTGTACGTCTTTCTTCATGCCTGAATCCGAGAAGCAAGATGTAGATAGAGGGACTTGAAGAATGCATAAGCCGTAACATTCGGTCCGCCGTCACGAATCTCCCCGCCGTCCTTACTCGAAAACACCAAAGCCGTTGACGTGTAATCTCGTTCAAGCATCAGCCGTTCACAAAGAATCTCGTAACGTTGCTGATAACTCGTCCCCTCGAAAATCGTGAATGGCTTCAGCGGACTCTTTGACAAGGCGACGGGGTGTGCCGAGGCCTCAGAATCTTCAAGAAAGAAGAAATAGCCCAACCACGGAGCTTCACCAGTTCCAAACGCCTTCTCTCGATAGGCCGTCCAGAAGTCACGCGAAACGCCAACAACCTCTTCTGAACGATTGTTGAAGTTATTCCCGAAACTGCCGCTCTGCGACTTCAGTTCAATCGCCGCCAGCAATTTTCCATCATGCAAGAAAACGATATCCCAGTTCTTTTGCGGCCTGTAATAATCAGGCAACGGGATTGAAGTATTGAAAAAGATATCCTCTTTGCGGCATCCAGCCTTTATCCCTATCTCCTGAACCAGTTTCGCAAACCCATCAAGATGTTTGCCACCCGTCACTTGGCCACGTGTGCCAGCGTCTTGCATTCCACTCTTCTTCTGCTTTTGCGCTTGACCACGACGAGTTTTCCAATAGAAAGCTGCGGCCTTGGCAACCTTGGCGGCAATTTCTTCTTTGGTATATGGGAACATAATTTATGTCTCCTCCGGTTTGATTTCAATTATATCACAATGTCGCATTTCAGCACAGCGCAAATACGCTTCAAATAAGTTACTATGATTATATCAAATTCTGATTTCACAAACAAACGTATACCTTATACCGCGGAAACGGTATTGCTATTGCGACATTTCTTTTCGACCGTAGAAACAAGTACGAACTGGGGGGACGAATATAGGTTAACGCTACCACAACTGCCATGAGCCGGTCCGGATCACGTAGAGACCGAGCAGAAGATTGGTCAGCGCATGGGCGACGATGGCGGATCCAAGCCCCTTCCGCCGCGCCAGCAGTCCGTAGGCGATGCCGGCCAGCGCGCCGACGAACCAGCGGTCGTGTTCAACGGCGAACAGCGCGACCGACCACCAGAAGCCGCCGAAGTCCATCAGCCACTTCCGGAAGAACAGCTCCTCGGCGACGGAAATGACCAGTGCACTCCCCAGCAGCCGGACCGTCAGCAGCGTTAGCGAAGCGTCCGCCGCATCCACCGTGCCGCCGTCCCCGAAGACGAGCCAGCGGCGATACCATGCGCACTGCTCGGGCGCGACCCAAATCGCGCAGACGGCCAGCCCGACCGCCGCGCCGACGAGAAGCGCCCCCGGGCCAGGCAGTTTCCACCGGCCGCGCAGCAGCACGGCCGAAAGTCCAGGCGCCGCGGCCGTCAGCGCCGTGCGCACCGCATAATTCGCGACGGACTGCGGCAGCGCCCACATCAGCCCCATCCAGACCGCATAGGGCAGAATCAACGCCACTAAAGTCTTCCGGTCCGTCATTGCAAAAGCCCCTGCTGACGCAGCAAGGCGTCGATGGACGGCTCCCGTCCGCGGAAACGACGGAACACCTCGTACGCCGACGCACTGCCGCCGAGGGCCAGCAGCGTCTCCCGATATGCCGCGCCGGTCCGCCGCACCGCCGCATCGTCGGACAGCCCCGCCTCCTCGAAGGCGCCGTAGCAGTCCGCGCTCATCACTTCGCTCCACTTGTAGCCGTAGTAGCCTGCGGCATACCCCCCGGCGAAAATGTGTCCGAAAGCGCAGAGGAAGGCATCGCCGTCAACTGCCGGCACGCCGAAGCGGGCGAACTCCTGTTGCTTGAGCGCGTCCGGCGCGGAGGTCCGTCCACGGCGGTGCAACCGCAGGTCGAGGTCCGAAAACGCCAGCTGACGGCGACAGGCGGAGGCGGAACGGAAGTTCTTCGCCGCGCGGACCTTGGCCTTCAGATCCGCCGGCACGCTAATGCCGGTGCGGTCGTCCAGACACCAGTTCTCCATGAACTGACTGGCCACCTCGACGGCGTCCCACTCCACCAGGCTGATGCCGGCCGCGTCCTCGTCGTTCACACGCGTGAGCATGCACTGCAGCGCGTGCCCGAACTCGTGGAAACGCGTCTCCACCTCGCGGAACGGCAAAAGCGACCGGCCGTTTTCGTCCGGTTTCGGAAAATTCGTCACGACGACGGCCAGCGGCTGCAGGACGGAGCCGTCCGGCAGCATCCGCCGGTTGCGGAATTCGTTCATCCACGCGCCGCCGCCCTTCCGTCCGTTGCGGACGAAAGGATCGAAGTAGAAATGGGCGATCGTCTCGCCATTCTCGGCGACCGCGAAGAAACGGACGTCGGGATGCCAGACGGACGGCTTGTCCGCGCCCGTCACTTCTCGGACTTCCACGCCGAAAAGGAATTGCGCCATCTTGAAAAGCCCCGCGACGACCGTCTCGACCTCGAAATACCGCTTGAGCTCCTCTTCTGAATAGGCGTACTTGCGCTCGCGCAGCCGCTCGGCGCAAAAAGCGCGGTCCCACGGTTCGAGCGCCGCGCCGCGCGGAAGCCCCGCCGTCTCGGCGAAGGCGGCCAGCTCCGCCTCTTCCGCCGCGGCCGGCCGGACCGTCGCCGCGTCGAGATCGTCGATCATCTTCTCGACCGCCGCTGCGTCTGGTGCGCATTTCGTCGCCAGGGACAGGTCCACGTAATCGGCGAAGCCGAGCAGTGCCGCCTCTTCGTCGCGCAGCCGAAGAATCTCGTCAATGCGCGCGGCGTTTTCGGGGGCGCGCGTCGCGCGGGCGCGGCAGAGTTTTTCACGAACCTCCCGGTCGGGACAGTTCTTCATCGTCAGCGGATATTCCGCGTCGTCGATCGTATAGGTCTTGCCGTCCTTCTCGTAGGTGAAGACCGCCGTCGCGTCGATGACGGCGTTGTGGAAATCGGCTCCCAGCCGCGCGAGCCGCGCCTGAATTTCGTTGAAACGAACTTTCTTCTCGCCCGTCAGCCGCACGCCGGCGAGTTCCGCGCCCTGGATCATCCGGTCGAGAATGCGCCGACGGACGGCCGTTGCGGGCGGATTGCGGTCACGAATGCCGACGGCGGCGCGGCAGAGGCTCTCGGACTGGCTCACGCGCAGCGAAAAGGCCACGATCCGCGGCTGCCAGTCCGTCTCCAGCTGACGCCAGTCCGCGTCGTTGCAGACCGCGAGCATATGCGCGACCTCGCCCCACTTCTCCATCAGCGGGCGCGTAGCGTCGTTCAGCCGCGGCACCAGCTCCTCGTAGCAGGTCGGCTCCGCCTTCTCCACCGCGGCGACGGCGGCCTCGGCCGCCTGCAGCCGGGACTCGAGTTCGGCGGCGGCCCCTGCGGCCGTCAAGGCGCCCCAATCGGGGAAGTCTGCTGTCATCATTCTTTTCTCCCTGAATTTTCATGCGCCAGGCGCATTCACTCCACATCCTCTTTCTCGGTATCTTCGAGATAGTTGAGGACGAACTGCATCTTGCGACCTTTGCGCGAGACCTCGACGCGCATCTTACAGCGCTCTGGCAGATCCTTGAGTGCCTGTTCGTAAATCTGGTCAAGATTGGAAAGCGTCTTGATGGCCAGTCCGTCAATCGAGACAATCACGTCCTGACGCTTAAGCCCCGACACCGCCGCATTGCCCTCCCACGAGGTAGCGGACACGTAGACACCGCCCTCTGGCGCGAAGAACGCGAGCTCCGGCTCGGCGAACTGGTTGATTTCCTTCGCCGTGAAGCCCCAACGCTCGTAAGCCTTCTGCTCGCCCTCGACCTTGCCTTTCTCACACGGCGCGACCGCAGCCACGAACTGCTCCCCCTTGCGCTCCGCAGTAAAACGCACCATCTTGCCGAACTGCATCCGCCCGAGACGACGTTCGAACGCCGGCAGATCCTCGGCGTTGAGCGCAGTGACCGGCTCGCCGTCGATTGCGATGATGCGGTCATTAGGCTGGAACCCGGCCTTGCGAGCGGGACTCCCCACATCCGTTCCAGCGACCATCACGCCAGTCTCGTACGGGAAGCGCATATTGCGGTCGAAGTCGTTGAGCGGCTGGAATTTAAAGCCGAACCAGCTCCAGCCGGCGTTGCCCTTCTCGCGCAGGTACGGAAGAACGTCGAGAATCGCCGTCGACGGAATCGTGAACGCCTGACCGCCGAACATATTGCCGCGAGCGTTGAGTCCGACCACCAGGCCCTCGGTGTCGACGAGCGGCCCCCCGGAGTTTCCCGGTGCAATCGCCGCGTCAGTCTGGTACCAGAGCGTATACTGTCCAGCACCATCAAGGTAACGGTCGGTGCAGCTCACGATGCCCATCGTCACAGATCGTGCGAGCCCCCACGGCGCACCCATCGCCAACACCACGTCACCCGTCCGAACCGGTCGGTCAGAAAGCGTCGCGGCCTTCAGCGGCACTGCATTCGTACCACGCTCCAGCCGAAGGAGCGCGACATCCATATCCTTGTCAAAGCCTACGACCTTCGCCGCGTACGCCTCGCCCCCGGCGAGCAAACAGCGTATTTCCGTGGCCTTGTCAATCACATGTTGGTTCGTCAGCAGTTCGCCGTCCGCCGAAATGACGACCCCGGAGCCAGACACCACCTGCTTCGCGTTCTTCGCGTCACCTAGGTCCTCCCTCACGACGCGGATGTACACAAGCGACGGGAATACCGTGTCACCAGTCTTCAGAATAACCTCTCGGAAATCCGGCTTGACCGCTACGCACCCCGAAAAGGCAACCACCGCCATCATCACTAGCAACGCTCGTTTCATGTCGTTCTATCCCTTCTCATTATATTTTCCCAGCCGCCAGATGCACAGCCTCGTCTTGCCGTACGTGCGGTCGCGCACAAGCGCCCAACCAGGCGTTTCCTCCGCCTTCTGCACAGCGGTCATTTCCGCTACAAAAAGTCCGTTCGGACGAATCACTCCGCGTTCCGCGAGGGTCGCAAGTACACTCGCATAGCCCTTCTCCTCGCCTAATGCATATGGCGGATCTGCGAACCCGATCGAGAATCCGGGTCCGGAGTAAGTGGAAATCCAGCGGTAGCAATCGGCAGCGACAACGGTGTTGGCAGTAGTGTCCGACGGCTGAGGTCGAGAACGGCAAAGAATGGAAAGATTTTCATTGATGACGGCTAGGTGTCGGCGATTGGATTCCACGAAGGTGACGGACTTCGCCCCACGTGAAAGGGCCTCCAGACCGACCGCGCCAGAGCCTGCGAAGAGATCGAGAAAGTCCGTGCCGGGAACTTCGAACTGGATGATGTTGAAGAGGGCCTCGCGCACACGGTCCTGCGTTGGACGGATCGCGTCTGACCTCGGCACCTTCAGGGTGCGCCCTCCGAACTCGCCGCCGGTGATTCTCATCGCTCCAATGATTTTTTCTGGATGGCGAAGAGACGATTAAGCCCCGTCTTGATCAGCACCGACCCCGCCGGATACTTCGTGAAGTTCCGGACAATCTCGACTTTTCTCAGCGCATCAGCTTTTTTCATTTTCATCGCAAAGAATGTGTTTTTTCAACTGCGTTGTCAGCAATAACGTTCCTGGCTTTCGACTATCCACTTCGCGCGAACAACCTGCCGTCTATTATACCATAAATCCCCCGCTGTCCTCATCGCGTCGGCCAAAACCGTCCCCGCGATCAGCGGCCTGAGTTGACCTTGGGTTCAAGCACGCCAGGGACATCCGATGCGCCATCGCCAGCAACTGGCATCGACACTTCGACCTTGAAGAACTGGTGCGCCGCCGATGTCGCGGGATATTCCCACGCATTAGCACCAGACAGCGCCCTGCATCCATAGACCCTGTATGTGCGCACCTCGCCATCTTCATTCAGGTTCGGGCTCCATCCCACCTTGGGGAAACCGTTCTCGAATTCGATCGTCGCCTGAAAAACGTCGCGCTCATCAGTCGGATCCGTACCTGCGACATAATCGTGCCAGACGGTCAGCATAGCTCCAGACCCGTCCTTCTTGCCCGTCGATTTCGCCATCGCCGCGCCAAGATCGTTCCCGAACAACGTTCGGAACTTAGAATACCGATTAACCCAGGAAACAGGCACGGACACGGCCGAACCGCCAGTCACTTCGGCATCCACAAGAATTTGCCGCGAAACTTCGACGGAGAACATCGCCGTCTTCGTCACCCCCTCACAAGTGAACGACGCCTCGACCGTCGCCGTTCCGTCAGCATCCAAAGCAGTCAGCCTGCCGGTCGAACTCAAAGCCGCGCACTCGCCTCCGCTCGTCAGCGTCCATTCGGGAACGACCGTTTCCTCGCTGCCGTCGGTATACGTCGCCTTGCAAGAATACACCGCCTGCTCGCCCGCATAGACCGCGGACGGTCCACTGATCTCCAACGATGACAGCCCCTTGACGGGCTCGGGCGCGGAAGCGTTGTAGTTCGCGACCAGCGTCTTCGTGCCGTCCCCGTTCGTCCGCACGCCGAGGTTCGCAAACGCGGTCCCAGCCTCGGTCTGGCTGGCGGCGTACTTGACCGAGGAGAAGTCCGACGCGGCCACCGTCGTACCCGCCGGGAAGGTCATCAGCGGCAGATTTTCCGCGGTCGTGTCCGCCGTCGTGATGAAGACGACGGAATCCTTCAGCCGGTCAGGAATCGTCGTGGACGAGACGCGCAGGCCCTTCGTCGCACCGTTCACGAGTCCGTCGTAATTAATGCGGATGACCGTCCTGCCCGAGGCCGAAGGCGGCAGGGACTTGATCGTGCCGCCGAAAGCGCCCGTAATGTAGAGCCGAGCATAGGCGTTATTGACATTCGCCACCTGCTCGCCGGCGATCTTGCCAGTGAAGCCGCTCATATCGCCCGCAAAAGTGAGGAAGGATTTATGGGACGCCACTTCCTTGTCACCTTTTTTCGGAACAGTCCCATCCCAACCCATTTGCAAAATGATCGTGCCCGCACCCGTCACCGCCGAATCGACCTTGAGATCGCGGAAATAAGTAGAGGTGTTTCCTGATGGGACGGTCGCTACGAAGGTCAGGGACTTTCCTTCCGCAATCGTGATCGTTCCGCCGGAAATCGTATACGGACGCGAGTCGGAATAGGTTCCCACAATCACGCCGTTATCGGAAATGAGACTATCGAATTTGACGGTACAACGATTATCGCGCACATCCTGAGCGATATTATCGTAGCCCAAATCCCCGTATTTCAAAATGATCTTGCCACCGTCCTCAAGGGTCAGGGAATGTCCGGCAAAGGTCTGGGACTGCGCGCCGCTCGCGTCCGTGCGCATCGCCTTGCCCGCCGGAATCACATAGTCATAGGAAT
>JAZQPI010000090.1:0-23389 GCA_045628545.1 Kiritimatiellia bacterium | reverse complement strand
TTGCGTCTTCGTTATGCGGACCCCGTCGCGAAGCTGACGGAAGCGCTCGACGCCTACGCGATGGACTCGCACGTCCGCATCCCCGACATGCTCTTCCCGTTGCCGACACACCAGGCATAGCCCAGTCGGCGACGGGCGGGGACCCGTCGCGTTAGGAATGAGCGGGGAGAAGCCGCATGTGCCTTTCTGTCGGTGGGAAACATCTGACGCGCGACTGCGGCTTCGGACCCGACCATTCGAAAATGCTCAGATGCACTTTTGCTCAGATGCTCAGATGCCGAGGTCGGTCAAAACCGCGCCAGCGGTATTGACTGACCGAGTACACGGCAACCTGCGACGGAATTCCTGCAAAACATCGCGCAAATCAAGACAGCTTCAACAGCATTTGCGACAGCCATGGGAACATCAAGTCCAGCAGGTGCCGCGACTTTTTCTGGAATCGGCGCAGTTTCGTCCGTCCGCCGCCGATCATGTGGCCGACGGATCCGAAAACTTCGTAGCGCGGATATTTTTGATCGAGGTAGGTGAGCTGCTCGAAGAAGCGCGGAGCGATCGTCCCGCGCGAGTAATGCTGACATCTGAGCGGCAGAATGCGCGTGGGGATTCCGTTCGCGAGAAACGCGTTCATGCAGAAATCCTCGGCGTACAAGTCAAAACTAAGGCGCTCGTCGAACCGCAGGTTGAATTTCTCAACCAGTGACGCATGCACGATGACGCATTGGCAGTCGACGGTTTCCGCCGACGTGTCAAATGGAACTCGGCACCCGGTCTCTTTGGCGTCGTCGCCGTTTTTTTCGCTTTCGGTGATGACGCCTTGAAAGGACCCCGACCACAGTTCGCCGAACAGCCAGTGCCGGCGCATGGACATGCTGCCGCCGATGGGGCCGTAGATGGCGTTTTTGTCCATTCTGTCGAACCAAGGCGCGAGCGGCTCCAGGAACTGGAAGTCCTCATGGCAGAAGACGAGCCAGCGGTCTTCGCCGTCATTCAGCTCTTCGAGCGTTCGATTATAGCAGACCGGTATGCCTTCGTTTTTCGCGCGATTGTCAATTGGCTGCAGGCGGCAGGACTGCAGGTTCGGGTTCTTCCCGAGACACCGCTCGTACATTGATGCATCCCGCACGACGGAAATAACTATTGCTTCGCCCATTTTCTCAAGATGCTAAGCTGTTCACGCGGCATGGACTTTGCGCTTCAGGACTCTTCTCGTCCACATTCGCCATTTGTGCAATTCGGCGTGCCAGGAACGCGGCAGCACCCATTCGACGGCCGCGATGGCAACACCCTGAATCGTGCGGAAAACGCGGGCGCACGCAACCCTCCTCCGATATTGTGAAGTGATCGGGAAAACGAACCTGCCCAACTGCTCCTTGTTGTCAATGACATATCGCGGGAAACGGTCATCCAAAGGAACCGCAAAACAATTCATTTTCAAGCCGGGCCCCTTGCCTTGTCGGATCAATTTCTCCACTAGTTCGCGATCGGTGTCCTCGCTATCCCGTCCGTCACCATGATGAGGGGCGCAGGCGTTGAGCTTTTTCAACATGGTCTCGACGCCGCCTAAGCAGGTGAAATGCCAACCGCCTTTGTTCAAGACGAGCGTCTTTGCCTTGCGCCTCGGCACGAACCGGCATCGGATTTTCGTGGCCGTGGTGCCGACATTCACTTCCTGTTGCATGAATTCGTTGTAAAATACGGGGACGTCGTCAAAAACGGTTTTGTAGTCGAGATACGATAACATCCGCGTGCCTAACCACTTGAATTGACGCACGTTCCGCCAATTAAGGTAGAAACTGTAGTACGTCTGATTGAAGACCTTGATTCCTGGCGTATGCGCGAATTTCGCGACCATCTCGGGATCGGGAATTTCATCCAAGTCGGAAATCAGCACGATGTCATCGTCATGGGCTCCGGCCAATCCGCGACTGATCGCGTTGCGCTGGAAATTCTCGTTGGTCCACGCTCGGTTCCGTTCCGTCATCTGTGGGTTCGGAGGGGGGAAGTCGTCAACCACCACGTGGATGATGCGGTTTGAAAACATCGCGTACCTTGCCTTGTTCTGTTCGAAAAACAGTGGCTTGGGGTCGCCCGTATGCGTCCACGGCGATTCCACCAGGACAAACCGGTCCACGACATCCTTGAGAACGTTCAGGCGGATCTCAAGCAGGTCGAGCTCGTTGAAAAAAGTGAAGCAGTCGTAAATCATGGTCTTAACTAATGTTGAAACGGCCTTCAGAACCAAAATCCGGAAGCGTCAGCCCCATGGCGTATCGAGGGCCTGAGAAACCTTTGCCTAAAGCGCATCAACCCGCCTTCGAGCCAGTAGAGGACGAAAGCCAGGAGTGATTTCGGCGACCACGGCGACCGAAGGGGCCGCAACCGCTCGATTCCATTGAAGAATTCTCTTAGGTGCGCTTGATCGTCAGCCCACTTCCGTCGTGCGGCGGTGTAATCCTTTGGGAATGCATTTACCGCCGCGATTTCCGCGTCCGTGACAGCCCTTGGCCGGCGCATGTCGACAAGGATGCCGTTGCGGCCATTTTCAATGTATTCGTTCATCGTCGCGTCATCGTGCGCAATAACGCATTTGCCGCGCGCCATCTGTTCGAGAAATGACATGCCAATCCCTTCCTTGAACCGAGGCGCGACATAAAGGCCCGGTTCCGCCATCAGCCGTTGGTAGTCGTCCGCAGGGATGAATCCGCCCGGCAGGATTTCGACATGGTAGGCGGCCATATCCTGCGGGCTGACTGCCGTGTACTGCAATCCTTCTTCGTGACGTCGAACGAGCATCACCTTGTCCAGTTGATCTGGGCGGAAGAGCGCCTTGATAACCGAAAATGAAATCTGGCCGCGCTCCCAAAGAATCGCCTTGCGTGGGTCGCCAGGCTCGGATGCGCAGTCGGGAGGAAAGTAGTCGACGTCAATGAGCTGCTTAACTCCGCAGCGTCGAGCATGGTCGGTAATTCGATCGCAAAACGAGACGACACCCATGCCCAGCATGCCGAGTCGCCGCCAGAGCCATACGGATCCCCATTCGTTATCGTACATGGGCACGAAAACGCATCGCTTGCCGGGTACGCCGCAGGAAAAACGCGCCGGCAGAAATTCCCAGAAGATGATCGCGTCGGCCCAGTCGATGTCCGCCGGAAGAAGGCCGCAGTGGTAATGGCGCGAGTAATAGTGTATGCGGACTTCGCCGTGTTGACGCAAAAGGTCCAGAAAGAAGTCGGCAGACCGGGTGAGGGCATGGCTATCGTGATCGACAAATAGAATGTTCATGGCGTAGGCGGTTGACGTGATGGCGATGAACTGGTGCTGCTCGGATCGGTGACTGGCGGTACGGGAAGGGCAATAACAGTCTTCAGAAAGTCTTTGTCCGTCAAGACGCGGCGACTTTGGAAAGCCCGCCGTTCAGACCGCAGTCTTCGCCAGTTGGCCGACAGCTTTCGGAGAACGAAGAGGTTGGAGCGAATCGTCGAGGTGTCAAGGACCAGCAGCCGCAGGAAGCCTTTGGCCACTTGGGCGAACAGCAAGGGGATCGCGAACCTGGCAAGACCTGTAAATTGGTGGCAGGTCAGTAGCGAGTACCAGACGTTTGTCTTCTCCTGTGCGGCAATCCGAAAGCGATTCATGCGCTTGGACGTGAGGTTGCGAAAGTGAACGACCGGAGGAGTCGGACAGTACCATGCCTCCCAACCGCACAGCCAAAGACGACGTCCAAGATCGACGTCTTCGTAATAGCAGCCAAACAAGTCGCAAAAGGGAAGTCCGCCAATGCTGTCAATCGCGGACTTTCGCAAAAGCAGGAACATTCCACCCCCTGCAAAGACCTTGAACGCTGGCAGTCTCTCGACCGACGAGAGCGGGGTGAGTTCGTAAGGGTGGTTCAGCAATCCCCAAGTCGTCAACATCATGCCGCATCCTTCCGCCAGGCCTGGGCGCGTCCCCAGAGCCGTGCATCCCTGCGCCTCTCCGCACCGAGGATGCTTGTCCATGAACGCAACCAGCGGGGTCAGCGAATCAGCTTGGAGTTTCGTGTCGTTGTTGAGCAGAAGGATATACTCTTTCGTGCAATAGGGCATCGCTATGTTGTTGCCGCCGGCGAATCCGGGATTGCCAGGGCTGGCAACATAACGAACGTTCCCGTATGACCGCACTAATTTGGCGGTCGAGGCCTTGTCGGCATTGTCAACAACTACTGTTTCCGGCAATCTGGAATAGACGTTCAAAATTGAATCAAGGCAGGACGACAACAAGTCATCGCCGTCAAAAGTGACAATGACAATCGTAAGTCGGTCAAGAACTGGCATTGTCATATTCACCGTGCGATGATTTCTTTCGCTGTCATAAGTTCACGCTCGCTTCATGGCAGTCTCGTCACCTCGACGCGGCGGAGCGCGTAGGCTCGGTTGCCGACGATGGCGGCGACATACGCCTCGATCTTCCGGCCCGGATGGAGCGCGGCGACGTCGGCCGCGTACGCCGCGACCTGCCGCTGGTCCGCCGCCGTCACCGTCGCCCGCACGGGCGGCTTCGCGCCGCCCCAGCCTTTCCGCTTCGCCGCCTTCGGCTTCCGGTACTTGAACTCGACGATGCAGATCGCGCGGCCGTCGTTCCGGATCGGATACGCCACGAAGTCCGCCAGTCCCGAATGCAGGTTCGGCTCGACGTGGATCGTGTAGAATCGCGCGAGATTTCGCCAGCAGATGTCGCTGAACGTCAGCTGAAAGAAAGCCTCCGTCAGGTTACCGAACGAGCGCGCAGGAATCCGCCCGACATAGTTCTTCCAGTATGCCGCGAAGAGCGCCGACCAGTTGCCGTCAGCGCCGAACGCCTCGATCGCTTCGGAAAACGCGTCCGCCCATTTCCCGACGTAATACTGCGAAAGCGTCTCGTAGTAGTCCAGAAGAATCCGCTTCACAGTCAGGTTTGGCACCCTCATCGCCGAGACACCCTCGCTGTCGTATGTCAGCAGGCCGAGATAGTACAGGGCCGCCGCGAAGAAGCGTTTTTCGAAGAAGTTCGCTTTGGTGAAGGAGTGCGGATCCAGCAGCTCCGGCGTCACGCTGATGCGCCCGTCGTGTTCCACCAGGTCGCGAATGTCCTCCAAGGCCGCCTTGCCGCCGCCGGTCAGCCGCTCCAGCCACGAGACGTCGGTGCGCACGTTCCCGTCGATCGGGTTCGTCGGCGGCGTTCCGCCGTTGTTGATGAATTCGTCCAGATAGTAGTTGAGGATCGTCGAGTTGTAGAGCGTCCCGTCTTGGAACGGCAGAAAGCGGTAACTGTCGTAGAGGGCCTTCAGTTCGGCGACGGTCGCGGTCCTGCGCGACGGGTCGAACCCGTACTCGGCGTAGACCTCTTTCACGTACTTGTCGACGTCCGCCTGCGTGAAGCCGAGCATCCCCAGCAGCTCGGGGCGAAGGTTCACCATCGTCGCGACGTTGAAGCCGCTGGTGAGGTCGTCGAGAACGACTGGCAGCACGCCCGTGATGTACGTTCTGCCAATCACGCCGTCCTCCTCGATGCCGGCCTTCACGGCCTTGAAGAAGTTTTTGAGGAACGACGTCCCCGAGACGAGGTTCGCGTAGTCGCCGTCGCGCTTCGCGACGATGAGCTGGTTCATGAAGTTGTCGTATTCGTCGATAATGACGTAGAGCGGCGGCACGGTGCGGCCGGCGTCGCGGCACTTGCAAAGCGCCGAGCGAATCGACTCGATGGCGGACAACGCCGTCGACGCCTGAACGGCGGCAGAGAAGTCGGCGATCGTCCGATAGCGGGACGCGAACACGTCGACGGCGTTATGGACGTGTCGGTTGAAGCTCTGCTCGATGGTTGCAAGGTCCCCGGCCGCTCCGACCTCGACGAGCGAGAAGTTGAGCCGCAGGACGAGGAACGAATTCGCGAGTGCCGTCGGGTTGCGGCCGATCTCCGTCTTGCCGAAGAGCCAGCCGAAGTCGTTTTTGCGGCTGACGTCGTAGTAGCATTCGAGGAGCGAGCACCAGACGGTCTTGCCGAAGCGCCGCGGACGCAGAAAGACCGGCGTGCGGACCCTCTCCAGTTCGCGGATGAACGACGTGTGGTCGACGTAGAAATAGGCGTCGTTCCGGACGAGTTCCGCCCAGTTGCCGATGCCGTAAGGTATTCTGCGCTTTTCCTTCATGTGTGACATTATACCAAAAATACAGCCATGGCGACCTGCTTCGCGCAAAGATTCCGCGGCCTTTGCGAGACGAGGTTCGCGAGCGCCGTCGGGTTGCAGGGCAGATTCGCTTTTGCAGGCCGTTAACGCCTGTCGCCGCTGAAGCCGGCTTTCCCCTGCGGCCCGAGAATTCGCATGACGGTGAAGGTCCCGGAGGCGAACGCTTCACGGAGTTCCAGTCCGAGCTGGCGCAGCAGCGGCCCGACTTCGCGGCGGTTTTCCTCCCCGGTGAAAATAACGTAGCCGGAGTCCGGCAGCGTCGGCATGCAGCGCTGGTGGCGGAGAACTCGGTCGAGAATCTGCTTGCGCCGGATTTCGTCCTTGACGATGAAGGACAGCCCTTGGGCGAACTTCTCGCGGTCGGATGGGGCCCGCAGGGTGTCCGCGCCGCGAAACCATGGTCGCGCACCGGTGCGCAGCAGGGGGTAGAACAGCGCGGCGTCCCCGGTCACGTCCGTTGCCACGACGACCTCGACGCCGTCGGTGAAGTCCTTTGCGCAAGCGCGGACGAAATCCTCCGCCTTCGCTTGGCCCTCTCGTGCATCGCCGGAATCCGACCAGAGGCGGAGCTGGTTTGTCGCCAGGAGCGCCGCGCCGCCGACCGCCAGCAGCATGACCGGCCGTCGGCCCTGCCGCCAGCGGCTCGCCATGGCAACGGCGGCTAGTGTCAGAGGCAGGTAGAAGGCCCACGAGTAATAGTGTTCGTAGCGGCCGCCAAGCGTCATGAACAGCGGAATCGCGAAGGCGAAGACCAGGAAACCGAGGTTGCGACGGGAGATGCCGTGCCGGTCGCGAGCCACGAAGACGCAGGTCAGGAGCGCGAGGACGAGGGCCTCTGGATTGTACAGGTAACCTCTGAAGATGCGCAGCGGGAGCGGATCGGCCTTCATGCCGGTCAGCGTGTTGAAGTAGAGGTAGAAGCCGAGAAAACGGACGGGCTCTCCGAGCAGAACGTACCAGGCTAGCATGGCGAGATAGGAGAGGATGATCGCGCCGGCGGAGACGAGCCCCTTGCGGAAAAGCGTCCTGCGATCCTCCTGCGCGGCTCCGACGAGGAGTACTACCCCCAGGACGAAGAGCACCGGCAGCATGTAGACTGAGGTCAGCGTCAGCCCGGCTGCGGCGATGCCCGTCTGCAGCAGGGAGCGGCGGTCTTCCGTCCGCGCCGCATCAGGAATCAGACTGTCGGCGAAGAGGACGGTGAAGAGCATCGTCAGCGCATCGAGACGTCCGTCTGTCACCATCCACGAGAGTCCCCATCCGCCCCAGAAGAGCAGGAGGAAGGCCGCCCCGGCGCTGTCAGATGCGAAGAGTCTGCGCCGACCGGCAAGGCGGAGGCAGAATCCTGCGGTCAGGAAGGCGGCCAGTGCCGAAAGGGCGATGCAGGTCGTGTGTGAGACGCCGAAGAGACGGAAGAAAATGGACAGCAGGAGCGGGTGGAGCAAATTGTATACGTTGGGCCAGACGCGTCCGTCGAAAGCCCCGGCGACAGCCCAGCGCGCCGGATTGTCCGATAGGACGAGCTCGTCGCACCAAGGGAATGTGCAGAAGGCGGCCGTCAGCAGCGTCAGGGCCGCCAGCCCGAGATTGAGCAGCGGAAGCCGGATCCTGGAGATCATCGGAAGTTGATCCTCTCCTCTTCGATGACGAGGGGCTTGTGCTTCACCTGCGTCCAGATCGCGCCGATGTATTCGCCGATGACGCCGATGAAGATGAGCTGGATGGACGAGAAGAAGAACAGCCCGATGACCAGCGGCGCCGTCCCGACTACGAAGCTGTCCCAGTAGGCGAGCTTGTAGATGAAGTAGACGATCGCCGTGAGCAGACTGAGGGCCGCGAGGACGAACCCGGTGAAGGCCGCGAGGCGGAGCGGCAGCTTGGTGTGGTTGACAAAGCCGGTCATGGCGTAGTCGTAGAGCGAGAAAAGGTTGTTCTTCGTCCGTCCGGCTTTGCGCGCCTGCTGCTCGTAGGGGACCTCGACGCGGCGGAATCCGATCTCCGCGACGAGTCCGCGGATATACGGGTACGGGTCGTCGAACTTGCGCATGGCGTCGATGACGACGCGGTCATAGAGTCCGAATCCGGTGAAGTTCTCGATCTGCGGCGTGTCGGACAGGATCCTGATCAGCTTGTAGTAGACGCGCCGCAGCAGGAACATGAAGGAGCCTTCCTTGGACGTCGGCTTGACGCCGCAGACGACCTTGGCTCCGCCCTCCCATTCGCGGATGAAGTCGTGGATCAGCTCCGGCGTCTCCTGAAGGTCGGAGCAGATCATCACCACGGCGTCGCCCGTTGCCGCCAGCAGCGCGTTGTAGGGGGAGCGGATCTGGCCGAAGTTCCCCGCATTGAAGATGGCCTTGAGCCGGCGGTCCTCCGCGCAGAGCCGGCGGATGAGCGCTCGCGAGCCGTCCGTCGAGGCGTTGTCGGCCCAGATGATCTCGTAGTCGTATTCCGGGTGCTGCGCCATGACGGCGGTGAGTCGGCGGTGGAGTTCGGGCAGGTTGCCCTCCTCGTTGTAGCAGGGGGAGACGATGCTGATTTTCTTCATTTTTGGACTGATGTTTTTTTCCTGAAGGAGTAGAGCTTGTGCGCCCAATATGAGACGACGGTCAGCGCAAGCGTGATGATGAGCTGGACCGCGTAGGCGTTGTATCCGAGCCGGGTCACCAGAAGCCAGATCAGCGCCACGTTGGCGAGCGACTGTCCGCCGTAGACGATGTAGAACCGCAGGTACTCGCGCCACCAGCAGCCCGTCGAGCGGTAGGTGATGAAACGGTGGGTGATGAAGGACATCGTGATGCCAAGAACGGCGCCCAGGACGGCGATGGCCCAGTCCCACCATACGCCGTGAAGGGCGTAGTACGGGACGGCGAACGCCAGATAGCCGAAGACGAAGTTCCACCCCCCCACGATCAGAAAACGCAACGGAGTGGACGTACGCCAGAGCCGAAGAAGGCCCGGCGCGTCGCTTGAACGGCTCTCTGACATGGTGTTCATTTGTTCCTCATATGATAACACATCTGAGGCGACGGGTCAACGAAGAGGAGTCCATCGGCCCTAGGCCGACGATTTTGCGTCCATTTGCCGGCGGAAATATGGTATAATCAACCCGTGCCTTCGAGGTGACGGAGGGAGCGAGGTCGGATAAGTATGAAACGAATTGACTACAAGTGGGTGATGCTGGCGCTGGTCTCGTCGTACAGGACGATGGCGATCTTTCTTGCCATGGCTGTCGGCGCGGCCGGTGCGGCGCGGGCGGATGCCAAGGCGAAGGTTCTCAAGACGGTCGGGACGGTTCATTCCGGAATCGCGGAAGTGACCTGCGACGATCCGCGAGGATGGGCGTTCGACGTCCGGGCGGAGGATGACGCGGGACGCGACGTCGTCACCGTGACGATTTCGTCGCCGACCAACGCCATGCCGCCGCGCTTCGGTGTCTTTTTCCGCGTGCCCGGCGCCGGCGTTCAGAACGTCTGGACCAGCAACTGCCGGGCGGACGGCTTCCACCTGTGGCCGCAGCTGTGGTGGGACATCCGCTCGAAATACGTCTCGCAGCTCGCGCTGGACACGCCGGTCGCGGTCGGTTTCAATTCGCAGGAGGTTTCGCCGGTGGCGCTGGCGTGTTCGGAGGCGCTCGAGTACCTGCACTTCGGCCTGTACGCCGACGACCGGACGTGCGAGATCGTCGGACGTTGCGAGTTCTTTACGAAGCCGACGGCGGCGTTGACGTCCTATCGCGTTTCGGTGATGCTCGACCGGCGCGGGCGCGGCTTCGCGGAGACGGTCCGCTCCTGCTCGAAGTGGGTCGCGGAGAAGAACGGCTTTCAGACGGCGTATGCGCCGGAGGCTGCGTTCGACCCGCTTTACTCCACATGGTACGCCTATTTGCAGGACGTGCGCGCGGAGACGCTGGAGAAGGAGGCGAAGCTTGCCGCGTCGCTCGGCATGAAGACGATGATCCTGGACGACGGCTGGCAGAACGAGGTCAGCGGGGCGGGCTACGCCACGGCGGGGGATTGGCTGCCGGTGGCGAGCCGCTTCCCCGACATGAAGGCGCATGTCGCCAAGGTTCATGAGGCGGGCCTGAAGTACATGCTGTGGCTGGCGGTTCCGTTCATGGGCCGGGAGTCGGCGAACTATCCGCATTTCAAGAAGATGCTGCTGACGGAGAACTTCGCGGGCATCCTGGATCCGCGTTTCCCGGAGGTGCGCGAATTCCTGATTTCGACTTACGAGCGCGTCGTCGGCGAATGGGGTTTCGACGGCCTCAAGCTCGACTTCATCGCGTCGTTCGACCTGCCGGAGAACGACCCCGCGCTGGCCGACGGTTACGCGGGCCGCGATTACCGCTCCCTGCCGGAGGCCGTCAACCGGCTGATGAAGGACGTGCTCGCCCGCCTGAAGCGGATCAATCCCGACGTGCTGATCGAGTTCCGTCAGCGTTACATGGGGCCGGCCATCCTCCAGTACGGCAACATGATGCGGTGCAGCGACTGTCCCGCCGACCCTTGCGCCAACCGGCGGCGCGTCTGCGACCTTCGCCTGACTTCGGACGGCATCGCGGTGCATTCCGACATGCTCGTCTGGAGCCGGGATGAGACGCCCGAGGGCGCGGCGCTGCCGATTTTGAACGTGCTGTTCTCGACGATCCAGTATTCGATGATCCTCGATACGATTCGTCCGGAGCACAGGGACGTGATCCGTCACTGGCTGGGATTCTCCCAGCGGCACCGCGAGGCGCTTTTGAAAGGCGACTTCCGTCCGCATCATCCCGAGAACGGCTACCCTTGGATCGAGGGCGAGTCGGCGGCCGAGAGAATCGTCGCCGTCTATTCGAAGGACGTCTGCGTGCCCGTCGGCGGGAGTGGAAAGCCGGTCTTTCTCGTCAACGCGACGGGCGGTGCGGGAATGCTGGCGGAGTTCGGCGCGCCGGCGGCGCTGGAGTTCTTCGACACGCTCGGCAAGTCCGTCGGCAAGACGCGCGTCGAGGCGGGTCTTTGCCGCGTCGCCGTTCCGAACGCCGGCTTCGCGCGTGTGGACTGGTCTGAAAAGCCCGACCTATGATTTGCTTGTCTTTCAAACCTCAAACTGCGGGCAAATCGTTGGTCCATGCCGTGGAAACCGGTGCGAGTTTTTGGTATACTATTTTGCGTGAAACAAACTGAAGAATTGCATAATCCCGTCGGTTCGCGGGGACGCGCGGTGCTGGGGACTGCCGTTTTGGCGATTGCCAGCGGCATTGTCGGCTGGGCGGTCCGCGATCTGATGCCGAATGGCGGCTCGATTCCTTTGGCCAAAGGGGCGTCGTCCGCGGCTACGGTCGCCGTGTGCGCGGTCGAGGACCGGCCTTACAATCTGCCGCAGCGCTTCATCGCGCATGCCGAGCCGATGCAGGAGGTCGATCTCCTGCCGCAAGTCGACGGCTACATCCGCGAGATCGCCTTCTCCGAGGGTGACCTCGTGGAGACGAATCAGCTCCTCTACGTGCTGGACGACGAGAAGTACCGGGCGATCGCGAACCAGTGCAAGGCCGACCTCGGCGCGGCGCAGGCCGATCTCGAAGCGGCGCGGGCCGAGACGCGGCGCACGAAGCGCTACTGGGAGCGCATGCAGCGGGCGGACGAACGCGGCATCACCCAGAAGGAGCGCGACGACGCCGAGGCCGAGGCCGAGAAGGCCCGCGCTGACGAGGTGCGCAAGGCCGCGGCGGTGGCGCAGGCCGAGGCGAGGCTAGTCACGGCCGAGTACGACCTGAAGAAGACGCGGATTTTCGCGCCCATCGCCGGGCAGATCGGCAAGACGGCGGCGCATGTCGGCGATTATGTCTCGCCGTCGAAGAGCGCGCTGGCGCATATCGTGCAGACGGATCCGATCCGCGTCACTTTCCCGCTGACGGACCGGGCGTATGTCGCGTGGCGGCGGGCCAAGGCCGAGGGCAGGACCGACGACGTGCGCACCCGGCTCGTGCTTCCGGACGGTAGCGTCTACGCTCACGAGGGCGAGTTCGACTTTGACGACAACCAGATGAGCCGCGAGACGGCGACGGTCATCATGCGCCGGGCGTTTCCCAATCCCGACCGGCTGCTGCTGCCGAACGGCTACCTGACGCTGCTCGCCGACCGCAGGGATCCTCCGCCGCGGCCGTGCGTCCCCCAGCAGGCGCTTTTCGACCTGTCCGGCGGCAAGCAGGGCGTATTCGTCCTTGCTGACGACATGACCGTCGAGCAGCGTATCGTCGAGGTCGGCGAGCCGTTCGAGGGCTGGTGCCCGGTCTTTGAGGGCGTGAAGGCGGGCGAGAAGGTCGTCATTTCGGGCGTTCACCGTCTTTCGCCGGGCCAGAAGGTCGAACTCGGCGAAGCGACACCCAATCCCGACATCGGCGGAAAATGAAACTCGGCGTCAGACAGTCCATCGACAAGATCAAGACGTTCTCGCGCGTTTTCGTCGAGCGTCCGCGCCTGGCGATGGTCATCGGGATCGTCCTGTCGCTCGCCGGCGCGATGGCGGCGTTCAGACTGCCGGTGACGCAGTATCCGCAGGTGACACCGCCGACGGTCAGCGTCTTTTACAACTATCCGGGCGCGAACGCCCGCGAAGTCATGCGCACGGTGGCCATGCCGATCGAAGAGGAGGTCAACGGCGTCGACGACATGCTGTATATGACGGGCCGGAGTTCGGACGACGGCAACTACCGGCTGGTCGTCAGCTTCGACATCGACTCCGACCGCGACATGGACACGGTCAAGGTGCAGAACCGCGTCGCGCAGGTCGAGGCCAAGCTGCCGCAGGAAGTGCGCGAGCTGGGTGGACTGATCCGTCTGGAGCAGGAGGACATCCTCGGGTTCCTCGTGCTCCGGTCGCCGTCGGGGAAGATGTCGAGCCAGCAGATTTCCGACTATGCGTTCGGCACGCTCCAGCCGGCGCTGCTGCGCATCCACGGCATCGGGGCGATGTCGGTTTACGGGCCCCGGCTGTCGATGCGCGTGTGGCTTGACCCGGAGCGTCTGGCGGCGCTCGGACTGAGTCCCGAAGAGGTAGTCTCCGCCGTCGCGAAGCAGAACGTGCAGGCGTCGCTCGGCACCGTCGGCGCCTGTCCGTCGCTGCCGGGCGTCGGCAAGACCTTCACTCTGACCGGCAAGGGCCGCCTGATGACGCCGCGGGAGTTTGACGCGATCATCGTCCGCCGGGACGCGAACGGCGGGCTCGTGCGCCTTCGGGACGTCGCGCGCACGGAGTTCGGCGAGGACAACTACATGTTCAAGGGCGACTTCAACGGACGCACGGCCGTCATCGTGGGGCTGAACCAGAAGCCGGGCACGAACGCGAACGACGCGATGGACGACGTCCGGCGCGCGATGGAGGAGCTGGCGCGCGACTTCCCTGCGGACCTCGAATGGTCGGTTCCCTATGACGCGACGGAGTTCGTGCGCATCTGCATCCGCGAGATCGTCGAGACGCTGGTGCTCACCTTCCTGCTGGTCGTGGTCGTCTGCTACCTCTTTCTGCAGGACTGGCGGGCGACGCTCATTCCGTGTCTGACGATCCCCGTGTCGCTCGCCGCGACCTTCGTGGTGCTGGCGGCGCTCGGCTACACGATCAACCTGCTGACCCTCTTCGGCCTTATCCTCTCGGTCGGTGTGGTCGTCGACGACTGCATCGTCGTCGTGGAGCGCGTCCAGCACCTCATCGAGACGCAGGGTTTCAACGCGAAAGAGGCGACGATCCAGGCGATGGACGACGTGACGGGGGCCGTCATCGCGACGACGCTCGTCCTGCTCGGCATCTTCGTGCCGATCGGGTTCATGACCGGCATCACGGGCCGCATCTACCAGCAGTTCTCGGTCGCGCTTTCCGCGGCGGTCTGCTTCTCGACCGTCTGCGCGCTGACGCTGGCGCCGGCTCTCGCGTCGCTGCTGCTGCGCCCGCATCCGGCGCCGAGCCGGGGTCCGTTCGCGTGGTTCAACCGGACGCTTGACGGATTCAAGGGCTTTTTCGTGGGCTGCGCGCGGGGGCTTTCGCTCCGGCCGCTGCTGACGGTCATGCTGCTGGCGCTGTCCGCCTTGCTGACGCTGCGCGAACTTAAGTCGGCGAAGACGAGCTTCCTGCCGACGGAGGACCAGGGGCTGGTCTATGTCGCCATGGAGCTTCCTGAGGGGACGACCCGCGACCGGACGCGCGCCGTCGTCTTGCGCGGCGTGGAGCTGGTGCGCTCCATGCCGGAGGTCAGGAGCGTGATTACGGTCACTGGTTTCTCGATGATCGGCGGGCGGGGCGAGAACCAGGCGATCATGGTCGTCAAGCTGGAGGACTGGGCGGAGCGCGGCGGGGACGGACAGGACGCGACTTCGGTCGCCGGCGCGTTCAAGCGGATCCTCGCGCAGATTCCGGAGGCCCGCTGGAGCGTGTTCACGCCGCCGGCGATTCCCGGTCTGGGCGAATCGAGCGGCGTCAGCTTCCACGTCCTGAACAAGTCCGACACCGATCCGTTCAAGGTCGACGCGGCGGTGCAGTCCATCCTGAAGGCGATTCGGGACGATCCGCGCGTGCTCGCCGCGTTCACCGGCTTCACGGTCCAGACGCCCCATGTGCGCTTCGACCTCGACCGGGACAAGGCGGAGATGCTCGGAGTCCCCGTGGCGACGGTGTATTCGACGCTGCAGAACTACCTCGGCTCGAAGTATGTGAACGACGTGAACCTCGGCACGCAGGTGAACCGCGTGACGGTGCAGGCGGCGATCGAGGGCCGGGCGACGCCGGAGGACGTCTCGCGGCTCTACGTGCGCGGCGAGAATGGCGACATGGTGCCGGTCGAGGCGCTGGGCACGGTTAGCCGCGAGCTTGGTCCGCGCGCGGTGTACACGCGCGACAAGTACCTGGCGGCGGCGGTGACGGTCGTGCCGAAGGCCGGCGTCGCCACGGGCGAGCTGATGGACGAGATCCGGCGGCTGGCGCGAGAGACGCTGCCGACGGGCATGGACATCGCCTGGTATGCTCTTTCCTACCAGGAGGCGAAGAACGAGGGTTCGACGGCTCCGCTCGTGCTTTTGGCCGTGCTGTTCGGCTACCTCTTCCTCGTGGCGCAGTACGAATCGTGGACGATTCCCGTGCCGGTGATGCTCTCGGTGTTCGTGGCCATGCTCGGGGCGCTGTTCGGGCTTCGGTGGTGGGGAACCCTGATGACGGGCGCTCCGTACGCGCTTTCCATTTACGCCCAGCTCGGCCTCGTCCTCCTCGTCGGTCTCGCCTCGAAGAACGCGATTCTGATCGTCGAGTTCGCGAAGGAGAAGCACGAGCGGGACGGACTGGGCATCGTCGAGGCGGCGGCGCTTGCGGCCGGCGAGCGTCTTCGTCCGCTCCTGATGACGGCGCTGACGACGCTTCTCGGCACGCTGCCGATGATGGTGGCGTCCGGAGCCGGCGCGGTGAGCCGCAATCACCTCGGCACGACGGAGTTCTGGGGAATGTTCGCCTCCGTCGCTCTGGGCATCCTGCTGGTCCCCGGCCTTTACGCGCTCTTCCAGACGCTGCGCGAGAAGATCAAGGGGTTGATGGGTTGAAACGGGGCCGCATCACGAAATCGAAAATATGGTATAATAATAGGCAGGCGTGAAACGGCTGGCGTTTCTCATGGTGAGGGCGTATGCCGTGTTTTGCAAAAAAACAGGAAAAACGCAAATGAAAAAGTTCGCGGAGTGGCAGGTTGTTGAGAACAGCAAGTTGGCGGCGCGGAAGTTCGGCCTGGCGGCGGTTGCCGCTGCGGCGCTCTTGTCCGTCGGAGCGGCGGAACCGGCGGCCGCGGAAGCGGCTGCGGAAATGACGAACGGCGTGGAGCAGGTGGACGAGCCGATCGTCTGGGGCTTCGGGAGCTTCGGCATCTATTCCGGCTACCAGCTCTACGGGTCGATCATCAATCCCGACCCCGTTCTGCAGGGCTATGTCGAGGTGAACGTCAACCTGCCGTTTGACATCGGCCCGTTTGACGATCTCGGCTACATCGGCGTCGGCTACTGGTTCAATTCGGACCTCACCGGCCGTCGCAACGACTACTACCGCCGCGCGTTCAACGAAAACGATCCGAACGTCCACTGGGGCAAGACGTTCTGGTTTGACGAGGAGCGGACCTGGGGCCTCGGCTACCGCTCGTCGTTCATCTGGTACTGCTATCCGCGGACGGGCGGGCGCGATCCCATCAACCGCTTCACGTTCGACTGGGACCATTACTTCGAGCTCGTCAACCCCTCCGGCGTGATCCCCTACATCTGCTGGATGCACGAGTACCGCGTCACCTACGCGAACCTCGTGCAGTTCGGCGTCAAGCGTCCGTGGCAGATTACGGACGAGCTTTCGATTGTGCCGTCCGTCGAACTGGAGTGGCGCGACCGCCGTTACGGCTGGTGCTTCTCCAACAGCGGCATGGACGAGGACGGGAACCTGCAGAACGCCGGCCTCGCGACGCTCAAGCTCGAGCTTGACGCGACGTACATGTTCACGCGGAACTTCGGCATCTTCGCCAAGGTCGCCTACTGCCAGAACCTAGACCCGCATATCCGCGAGTCGTCCGACCTCGCCGGGGCGGCCCCCAAGGGCGACGCTTACGGGCGCTACAACGAGTTCGCCTGGGGCGGCGTCGGCATCTGCCTGAACTTCTAATAAAAGCCCGAGCGCTATATGAGTATTCTCCTCTTCCTCGTCTTCCTGGCGGCCTTCGCCTGCGACCGCGTCAAGTGGCTGAAGTCGCGGCCCTGGCTGATCGGCATCATCTTCGGCGTCCTCGCGATCGCCGCGGATCCGCTTTTCCTGTTCCTCAAGGACTGGGGCGGACTCGTGCGCGACGCGCCGCCGATCGCCGCGGCGCTTTACTTCGGCCCGGTCGCGGGCATTGTGGCCGGCGCGATCGCCGCGACCTGGTCGAACATCTTCCCGTCGCAGGCGGCGGCGGTCGTGAACCTCTGGCTGTGCCCGTTCGCGACGCTGATCACCGCGTGCTACGCGGCGGCCGTCGGGCGGTGGTTCTTCGACTCGAAGCGTCCGGCGCTGGTGCCGGCGA
This sequence comes from Kiritimatiellia bacterium, assembly GCA_045628545.1. Taxonomy (GTDB): domain Bacteria; phylum Verrucomicrobiota; class Kiritimatiellia; order RFP12; family UBA1067; genus UBA1067. The sequence continues at coordinate 6,140 of JAZQPI010000090.1, read as the reverse complement.
TGGTCGTCGTCGCGTTCGGCGAAGTCGCCCACCTCGCGGTGGACGCCTTTTCCAACACGGCGTCCATGTCGCTGATCGTCGGCATCGGCTACGCGGCGGTGCGTGACGAGGTCATCGCCTATATCGTCCTGACCGCGCTGGTCGCGTTCGCTTGCCGCGCCGGCCTCGGCTGGCGGGAGAACTTCAAGTCCGGCATGACGATCGCGATGGTGGTGTTCACGATCGGCTTCAGCGCGTTCACCTGGTACGAGATCCGGCAGGCGTTCGCCAAGGTGAACGCGGCAGTAGAAGACGCGCAGCGGCGGCTCGACCACGACATCGACGACCAGCTCGGGCTGGTGATGCATGTCGCCGCGGACTCGTTCCTCGACTCCGTGAAGACCGCCCATGCCGAGTCCGTCGAGCGGATGCAGGAACACGCCGATTACCATGGCGTGGACGTGATCAGCGTCGTCGGTACGGACGGCGTGGCGCTGGCCTCGAACTACAAGACGGTGCTGGGGTGGGACTTCAAGTCCGTCCCCGAGACGGCGGAGTTCATGACGCTGACCAACTCGTCGGTGTCCTTCGTCAAGCAGCGGTTCCGACGCAGCGTGAGCAATCCGGAGCTCGAGGCCAAGTACATCGGCGTGCGCTTCCCTGACGGCAGCGGATTCGTCCAGTTCGGCTATATGCGCAACCGGATGGAAAAGCGGTTCGACAAGTTCTTCATTCCGATGCTCGTCGACATGTCGGTCGGCAAGAGCGGCTATTACGTCGTCGCGAACACGAACGGGGTGATCGCGGCGGACGCGGCGGGGCATAGCGGCATCTGCGGCAAGAAGCTCGACGACGAAAATATCGGTCTGGTGCGTCCGTCCGACGGCGATCAGGACCCGTCCGGGAACTTCACCGCCAAGGTATTCGGCCATGTCAGCCGCTGCCGGTGCATTGACATCGGCGACTGGCGCGTCTACTGCGTCGTGCCGTTCGTGGACGAGTTCGATTCGGCGATCATCGCGATCTTCTTCGTCGGCGTGCTGCTGCTGACCGTCTGCATGGCCTTCCAGGTGGTCGGACAGCGCTTTCGCCAGGCCCGTGAGAAGATCGACATGCTGCGGGCCAACGAGGACGCGCGCCGGCTGAAGGACATGGGGCTCGCGCAGACGATCCAGCACTCGGCCCTGCCGTCCCGCTTCCCCGAGGAGGACGACTTCAGGATCTTCGCGCGGATGGACGCGGCTAAGGAGGTCGGAGGCGATTTCTACGACTTCTTCACCCTGCCCAGCGGGGAGCTCGTCTTCCTGATCGCGGACGTCTCGGGCAAGAGCGTGCCCGGCGCGATGTTCATGATGCAGGCGAAGATGGCGCTCCGCTCGTGCTTCTTCACGGATGGCTCGGACATCCTCGCGGCGGTGACGGACGCGAACCAGCGCCTGTGCGAGAACAACCTGGCGGAGATGTTCGTGACCGTGTGGGTCGGCATGTACAATCGCAAGACGCAGACCGTGCGGTTCGTGAGCGCCGGACACAATCCGCCGCTCGTGAAGCGCGCGGACGGCTCGGTCGAATGGGTGCGGGCCAAGCCCAAGCCTCCGCTGGCGGTGATCGACGGCGCGAAATACGTCATCGACACGCTGACGCTCCACCCTGGCGACACGCTGCTGCTCTACACGGACGGCGTCACCGAGGCGGTCGACGTCAAGCACGGGTTCTACGGCGAGAAGCGGCTGGAGGCCGCGGTCGCCGCGGCTGGCCCTGAACTGGTGTCGGCGATTCGCGCGGACGTGGCCGCGTTCTCCGCCGGCGCGGAGCAGGCGGACGACATCACGATGCTGGCGCTGGACGTCAAGTGAGCGTCGCCGGGGCCATTCGCGTCATCGTCGACACGGACCTCGGTTCGTGCATGGACGACCTCTTTCTGCTCGACCTCGCGGCGCGGATGCACCGGTCGGGCAGGATCGGCCTTCTGGCGGTGATGGCGGATCGTCCCGACGGAAGCGATCCTGCGGGGGAGGGCGAATTCCTGAAATTCGCCGACCGCTATCTCGCTTCGCTCGGGCTGCCGGACGTCCCTCTTGCGAAGTCCGAGCCGCTGGCGGCGTCCATAGAGTCGCTGGCGCCCCTGACGCCCTATTGGACGCTTGTCCGCGCGAGCGCGCCGTCTGGAACCGGGCCGCTGCTGCCGGCGAACCGCACGGACGCGGAACTCGCCGCGCTGCCGTGCGCGCTGGAGCTCTACCGGGAGGTGCTTTCCGCTTCGCCCGACAAGTCGGTCGTCATCTGCTCCATCGGTTTCCTCAACAACCTCCGGGCGCTGATGGAGAGCGACGGGGAGCTGGTCGCCGCGAAAGTGAAGGAGCTGCGCATCATGGTCGGGTGCTTCGACCATGCGATCGCGCCGGACGGACTGAACGGAGCCGAATACAACGCCGCTGGCGATCCGGCCGCGACCAAGGCCGTCCTCGAGCGCTGGCCGACGCCCGTCGTCGTGACGCCGTGGGAGGTCGGTCTGGCGCTCGACTACCGGCCAGAATGGGTGCTGGAGGACTTCGCGTCCGTAACGGCGAATCCGGCGGTGCAGGCGGCTTACCGGGCCTGGCAGCTCGGCGACGCCGCGCACCGGTATTCCGTGAACAACCTCTGGGATCCGCTGACGCTGCTGCCGCTCCTCGGCGGTGACGCGGTCGCGCCGCTTTCGGAGAAGGGGAAGATACTGGTGGACGAGCACGGACGGACCACGTTCACGCCTGACGAGTCCGGGGACCGCCGTTATCAGGTCGCTTCGGCCATGGACTCGGACGCGGTGATGAGTCGTCTTCGGAGCATCTATCGCACGCCGCCGGTGCGTGACCGGGCGTATCTCTTTGACGTGGACGGAGTGCTCGCGGACAACATCCGGTATCATGTCCAGGGCTGGGCGGAGCTGGCGCGGCGTCACGGCGGCAAGATGACCGAAGCCGAGGCCATCGCCCTGATGGGGGCGCCCGGGAGCGTCTACATCAACCGGATGTTCGGCGGGGCGGTGTCCCCGGAACGGCTTGCGGAGCTGATGGCGGAGATGTCCGGGATCTATCGGGGCCTGGCCCGTCCGCATCTCGCGGCGAGGGAAGGGCAGATCGAGTTTCTGGAAGGCGCGTCGGCTGCGGGCATTCCCTGTGCGGTCGTGTCGGGGGGCCCCAGGGTGAACGTCGACTTCGTGCTGGACGGGCTGGGGATCCGCAAGTATTTCGCCTGCGTTGTCGACGCGGCGCAGTGTGCGCGCGGCAAGCCGTCGCCGGAGTGCTATCTGCTGGCGGCGTCGAGGCTGGGCGTCGAGCCGCGGGACTGCGTCGTCTTCGAAGACGCGGTCAACGGCATCAAGGCCGGGGCTGCCGCCGGCATGCGCGTGGTGGCGTTCACGGGAACGCACGAGCGCTCCGAGCTCGAAGCCGCCGGACCGGACCGGATCGTCAGCTCCTTCTGCGAATTGTAGTCGGATCTATGCTAAAGGTGGCGGCGGAGTCCGTTCACGCTGAGGTTTTGACGCTCTGATTTTGCAAAATATCCCGTTGACGAAGTGTGGTCGGATTTGGTATACTATTTGCCACTTGCTTCGGTGGGATACTCAAGCGGTCAACGAGGGCAGACTGTAAATCTGCTGGCTTACGCCTTCCAAGGTTCGAATCCTTGCCCCACCACCAATCAAAGAACAATAGGCCCTGGTGTTTATCGGGGTCTTTGCTTTTTATGGTGCGTTGCGTTTTTCGTTCAGTCAAAAATTTGCAAAATTTTCGAACTTCTGGCGCACGGGCATTGCGTGGAGCGGGGGCATTTTGGTATAATATTACGCCTATGGATGAAAAGCTGGTCATAGACGTGACGCGGGTCGATCCCGAGGGGGAAGTCCTCGAGGGTGAGATCGACTGCGTCGATCTCGACGAAGAGTTCGTGAAACCCTTCGGCGGCGTCCGTTATCGGCTGTCCGTCCAGGTCCTCGGGTCGGAACTGCTGGTGCAGGGGCGTCTTGAGCAGGACTTCGACCTCGTCTGCAGCCGCTGCGGCAAGGACTTCGACACGACAATCCATGTCGACGACTTCACCAATTCCTATGAAATCGGCGAGAAAACGCAGGATGTCGATTTGACTGAAGACGTCAGAGAGAGTATAATATTGGCTTTACCGTCTTACCCGGTCTGTGACGAGGCCTGTCCGGGAATCGCCTGGCGCGGCGAAACGCCGCCGGACGAACGGTGGAAGGCCCTCGATGGTTTGAACAAATAAGGAGAGAAGAAAATGGCAAGTCCTAAGAACAGGGTTTCGAAGATGCGTAAGCGCCAGCGCGTTGCGTCGCTGGAGAAGCCGATTCTCGCGCAGGTCGACACCTGCCCCGAGTGCGGCGCCGCCGTGCGGTCTCACCGCGCGTGCCCCAAGTGCGGCACCTACAAGGGCCGCAAGGTCGTCGCTGCGAAGTAATTCGCGGCGACTGCCCAGAGTGTTTTTCCCCGTATCTTCATTCAGTCTGAGCGTAGGGAGGTTTTTCCTATGACGCGTATTGCATTGGATGCGATGGGCGGAGATTTCGCCCCTGCCGAGATCGTCGTGGGGGCGGTTGAGTCCGCCGTCGGCATTCCTGACGTCAAGATTCTGCTGGTCGGGCAACTGGCCCCGATTCAGGCCGAACTGGACAAACTCCCGCCGAAACTGAAGGCGGCGTCGCGTCAGGCGATCGAGAACGGCACGCTCGTCATCGTCCATGCGCCGGACACGGTGGAGATGGACGAGTCGCCCGTGGACGCGGTGCGGAAGAAAAGGGACTGCTCGATCAACGTCGCGATGCGGCTCGTCAAGGAGGGCCGGGCCGACGCCTTCGTTTCGGCCGGCAACTCCGGCGCCGTCGCGACGAGCGCGATTCTCAACCTCGGCCGCATCCCCGGCGTGAAGCGTCCGGCGATCGCGACCGTGCTGCCGAACCGCTCGCCGACGCGGCCGCTGATGCTGCTCGACGCCGGCGCGAACATGGACTGCCACCCCGAGTGGCTCGTCCAGTTCGCCATCATGGGCAACGCCTATTCGACGGCCGTCCTGAAGCAGGCGACGCCGTCGGTCGGCCTCATCTCCATCGGCACCGAGGACTGCAAGGGCAACGAACTGACGAAGGAGGCCTTCCATCTCCTCAAGGAGGTGAAGGACCTCAACTTCGTCGGCAACATCGAGGGCAAGGACCTCTACAAGGGCCACATCGACGTCGCCGTCTGCGACGGGTTCGTCGGCAACGTGGTCCTGAAGACGACCGAGTCGATCGCCAAGGCGATGGGGTACTGGCTCAAGAAGGAGTGTACCAAGGGCCCGTTCCGGCTTTTCGGCGCATTGCTCCTCAATGGCGCGTTTCGCTCGATCAAGAACCAGCTCGACCCCGAAATCTACGGCGGCGCGCCGCTGCTGGGCGTGCCCGGCGCGGTGATCATCGGTCACGGCAGTTCCTCGCACAAGGCGGTCTTCTATGCCGTCAAGGCCGGTGTCGCGGCGGCGACCAACGACGTTTCCGGCCTCATCGAGAAGGCGATCGCCAACAACGCGGAAGGCCAGAAGTAATGAGCGACTACAATTTTTCGGCCATCGAGAAGAAGTGGCAGAAGTATTGGCTGGAAAACAAGACTTTCAAGACCGATTCGAACGCCCCGGGCGAGAAGTTCTACTGCCTGGACATGTTCCCCTATCCGTCCGGCGCGGGGCTGCACGTCGGGCATCCGCGCTCCAATACGGCACTGGATATCATCGCCCGCAAGCGCCACATGGAGGGCTATAACGTGCTCTATCCCATCGGGTGGGACGCTTTCGGCCTGCCCACGGAAAACTATGCCATCAAAAACCATGTGCACCCCGCCGTCGTCACGAAGCAGAACATCGACCATTTCCGCGATCAGCTCAGGAAGATCGGCTTTTCCTTCGATTATTCCCGCGAGGTGAACACCACCGACCCGGAATATTATAAATGGACGCAGTGGATCTTCCTGAAATTTCTGGAAAAGGGGCTGGCCTATAAGGCCGAAATGCCCATCAACTGGTGCCCCTCCTGCAAGTGCGGCCTCGCCAACGAAGAAGTGGTGGACGGCAAGTGCGAGCGCTGCGGCGCTGAAGTGACCCGCCGTGTGCGCACCCAGTGGATGCTGAAGATCACC
>JAZQPI010000089.1:0-6603 GCA_045628545.1 Kiritimatiellia bacterium | reverse complement strand
GAGTGCGCTGGGCGAAGGACGTCCCGTTCGGCGAATACAAGACGAACGTGGTAGAGATTCATCAGATGGTCGCCTCGGACGATTCGGGCGCCTATTACCGCCAGTTCATGACGGATCTCGAGGTGAACGACGCCCGCAGGGCGCTTGGGATCGGCACGTGGGGACGCCACCGGGGGCTGATCGGGTCGAGCTTCAAGACCGAGCAGGGCGGGGGCGGGGACGGGTTCGGCCTGGAGCACACGTTCTGCAAGAACGAGAACGCAAGTCGCGCGATGCATCTGCTGATGCAGTTCGCGCACAACGTGTGGCAGGTCTTCAACTCGGGGTTCCTCGAGAATCTTTCAGTCGGCTGCCGCAAGGTCGCGCAGGGCATGTGGGGCAGGAAGATCTGCGAGGCGCTGCACTACTATGACTACAGCGCGATTGAATTGGAGACCGTCTATCTGAATCACGAGTATGAAGGCACCTGTCGATCAACGTCCTGACTTATAACGGGGAGGCGGACACCCGACCAGCGCCCGTCATTTTAGAATCCGAAGCACCCTTCGGATCGGGGACGTCTTGTCTTAAACTGCTTGGGTGCAAGCAAAACACCAAAAGGATGGGGTCTGGGGCGGCGCAGATGCCCCAGGCCCCATCCTTTTGGAATCTTTGAGGGTCGCCGCAGGGACTTGACAGGAGAAAGGAGGAGGCGGTATAATGGCAGTATGAAAGACGAAGACGACAAGAATTACATCATGGATCCCCTCGAATGGGTACACAAGGGCTTTGACGAAGCATCATTTGCCGAAAAGTGCATAGCCTTTGCGCTTCTTGTTCTAATCGGGATCATCGGCGCCATCATCAAGAACTGCTGCTAACTGCCGCCGTCCGCAATGGCGGACGAAGCAATCTACAACTCAAAGATCGTCATCTCCGCCGATGCGTCCCCTGCGGCGCAGGAGGCCGATCGTCTCGCTCGTCCGACAGGTGGAGGCGCGGGGGTATATCCCCCACGGCGAAGCCGTGTCGCGAAGCGATGCGCTAGCAGGGGTGTCCCGCCTGCTCGCCCGATCCGCAGACTGGAGGAGGCGCGGGGGCGTGCCCGCCTGCTCGCCCGATCCGCAGATGGCGGGCCCCACGACATGATTTCGACGCGCGTGCTGGGGCACGCGCCTGTACGCCGGCGGTCGAAATCTCGTCGCACCCGCCATCGTGCTCCCGTGCGCCAGTCGGCTCCCACCCCACGCGCAGAGGGGTGGTTTTCAAAGCGGCTGTTGCAACTTCTTGTTGTTGAGGCAACCCCGCGTTTCGCTGGTAGGGTCCGCACCCCGTGCGGACCGTTTCGCGGCGGCGTCGCCGATGGATAACCGTGCCGACTGCGGAGGCGCGGGGGCATATCCCCCACGGCGAAGCCGTGTCGCGAAGCGATGCCCTAGCAGGGGTGTCCCGGCTGCTCGCCCGATCCGCAGATGACGGGTCCCACCCCACGCGCAAGGGGTGTTTTTAGCGGCTGTTGCAACTCTTTGGCGTTGAGGCAACCTCGCGTTTCGCTGGTAGGGTCCGCACACCGTGCGGACCGCTGAGATGTGACGCACACCGCCGTTCCAAGCGTCGGCGAGACGCCGACGGTACGGTTTCTTGCCCACCATTTAACTTTCAACTTCACCCCACGCGCAAGGGGGAGTTTTTAAGCGGCGGTTGCAACATTAGAAATTGAAAGAACCACTCTCCAACTCCAACTCGTCACTCCAACCGAACCAAAATCGAACAATCTGAACAATCGAACAATCACACCCCACCGCCCCCACGGGGTCTGTCCCCACGCTCAGGTCAGGGCGCGGCAGGCGTCTTGTTGATCAAGTCAATCCAATAGCGCTGGTTCTTCCGATACGGCGTGTCGTCAAGCTCCCCCGAAGCGTCAGAAGCGTCAGGACCGCGAAACTCCGCCGGTTTGCAGTCGGAACGCCGATATGCGCCGAACAGCATGAACGCGACCGCAACGCCAACGACTGCGCCAAGCGCGATCAGCACGTTGCGCCACAGGTGCCGCCGACTGACGGCCGACACGAATTCGCGAACGTCCTGAAAACGCTCGCGGGCGATGGACGACGTGGCGCGGCGAACAATCGGCCGCCACGCACGCGGCACGTCGCCCCCAAAACAGTCTTCAGCCAGAACGCCCAGCGCATGAACGTCAGTCGCCGGCGACAGCTCGCCGCCGACAAACTGCTCGGGCGCACCGAACCGCGGCGTGCCGACCCCGACCGACCTTCCGTCGACGATTGAAAGCGGATCGCGCTCGATCGATCCAGTGATACTCATCCGCTTCAGAAGTCCGAGATCGACCAGCACCGGCTCGTCAGAACCCGTCCGACAGAGGATGTTACGCGGCTTGACGTCCCGATGAACCCACCCCTTCGCGTGCAAGGCGCCCAGCCCGCGGGCCACTCCGACGAGATAACGCGCGACCGCCGCATCCGTTGACGGCAGACACAAAGGCTCCAAAAGTTCCAGGACTAAATACGGCCTGCCATCCACCTCGCCGCGCGCGAAAAGCCGCGGAAAATGCACGTTGCGGTTTTCGGACAGGAAGTCGCCTTCGCGGCAGAAACGCTTGCGCGACGTCTCTTCGCCGCGGTGCAGGATCTTGGCCGCGGCAACCGCATCGTCCGTGACCCGCCGCACGCAATAGACTTCGGACGAACCGCCGCGGCCCAGGCGGCCCGTCACCCGCCAGCCGTCGAAGACGAAGCCGTCCGACAGCAGCCACGGACGCTCCACTTCGCCGTGACGCGAAAGAAACTCCTCCAGAATTGCGCCGCTGTCCTCGTTTTTCATCACGCATTCAACCAGTGAAGGCCGGCGTTCAGCCGCCACCCGCTCAGAGGTCGAAGGTCAGCAGTCGGCCGCTCACGGAATCGTGTGCGATCCAGGCGTGCATCGGACCTGCGGCCTGAACGAGTCGGTCCCGCGTCCAGTAGGCGAGTTCGCTGACCGGCACGGTGATCGTCACCTGCTTCGTCTCGCCCGGTTCGAGCGCGACCTTCCGCCACGCCCTGAGTTCGCGGATCGGACGCGATTCAACGCCGACGATCTGCCGCGAGTAGATTTGGACGGTCTCGACTCCGGCGACTTTGCCGGTGTTCGTCACCTTGCAGGAAAGGACGAGCTGCCGGTCTGCGCCCTCGCCTTCGACCTTCAGCTGTTCGTCGGCATACGCGAACGTGGTGTAGGCCAGGCCGTAGCCGAAGGGATATAGCGCCTGATAGGGTCCGTCGCGATAGCACGAAGTGAACGGCTGCGGCTTGTCGGTCGCGGATTTCAGCTGGGTCAGCTGGCCCGCCTTTTCTTCAATGGTCATCCGCGCGATCAGCGCGTCCAGTTCGGCCTCCGTCATGGCCGACAAAGTGCCGCAGGCGGCGCAGGCGAGGGCAAGGACAGTTTTTTTCATAGGCTGATACATTGGGTCGAATTGTTTTCGTTTCGGATATTATACCAAAATTTCAAATCCCGTTCAGAACAGACGGCAAGTTGATAGGGTTGACGCATCAAAATGAGATTCCCCTCGCTGACGCGAGTTGAATCTCATTTTGATTCAGCAACCAGCAGCCGTATCCCATTCGGCGAAGCCGAACCCGAAGGGCGCCTATCGTGGGTGCGTCCAGCAGCCAATCCGGAACGGTCGGACAGACGAGCCGCAGCACGTTACCGGGAGCGGCATACCTTCACATAGCCAGAAAGCGGAACGGAGAGCCGCCGCAATCCCGCCGGCACGCGCTGTGTCGCCGTCTTCGCGCCGAACGTATCATAAACCTCGACCTCCGCCGCTTCCGCGAAATCCACGATGACAGAATCGGCGTCGGCTCCGTTCAAGATGTAGACCGTGCGGTCGAGTCCGCGCGTGCGCACGGTCAGATCCGGCTGGTAGACGCCGAAAATCCGCTCGTCGGCGGATTCGCCTTCAAGCAACGGATAGTTCTGCGCGGGGCCGTACGGACGGAAGACGCCGCGGACGAGCGCGTCACGGTGCTGGCTGGAAAACGCAAGCCAGTGACGGATGACCGCCAGATGCTCGGGCGAACACTTCGCCAGCCGGACCGAACACTGGATAACCGAAAACATAGCGTTGAGCATGCACCGCGCGGCGGTTTCCGGCGTCTCGTCGCTCCGCCACTCGATCATGTCGGAATGGACGGCAGTACGCCCCGAGGTCAGCCGCAGACGCGCCGTGCGCGCACGGTTCTCGGTCATGGCGCAAGGGCAGTCGATCGCACGGATCATGTTGCCGAACTTGCGGATACACGGGCCGACATAGCGCTGGCGGAACTCGATCAGGATGTCCGGCTTGATCGCCTTCAGCCGCGCCATGACATCCGTCAGCAGCCGATCCACGGCGAGAGGGATGGACTTGATGTCGCGACCCGCAAAGTTCTCGGCAACCGCCGGATCGACCACGCCGGCCCTCAAGGCGAAGCGGTCGATGAAATCGAGTTTGAAGCCGTCCAAATCCCATTCGCGCACAGCCCGCTCATAAGTCTGAATCAGGTATTCGCGGACTTCTGGAAAGCGCGGATCGAGCACCCAGCCTCCGTAGCAGTTCTGGGTGCTAGGAAGATACTTGCCCTTAAAACGGTCGAAGCAGCCACTCTTTTCGCCGACGAACGGAACGGAATACCAGAGCATGTACTTAAAGCCCAGCTGATGCGCGCGCTTGACGTGTTCGGCCATATCGGGGAACATACGCCCGGCACGCCAGTCGCCGCACAGCGAATAGCCGCCCCATTGGCGATTGCCCAGCGGAAGGTCGATCTGCCAGCCGTCGTCAACGATGACCGTCTTCATCCCCAAATCGCGCGCAATGGACAGCTCCTCTTCGACGAGCTCGGCCGAGACCTGCTGATGAAACGTGTACCAGGTCGAATAGAGCGGATCGAACGCGCAGTCCGGCGACGGCTGCGGACTAATGCCGGCCGCGCGGCACATCCATTCGGAGGCGGCGGCGATCCGCTCGGCGTAAAAGTCCGGCCGAGCGTCGAAACGGATGCATGTCTCGTACGCGGCAATCGGCGCCTCGGGAACCGTAAAATACGTGAAGGAGCAGTAAAAGCGCATCGTGACTTCGTCAAACGGCGCCTCGAAGACGACTCGCCGGCACGATTCGGATGCCGCGACCGTCATGCGGTTCTCGTCGTTTTCGTCAAAAAACGCATACAGCGGCATCCAGAACGACAGTTCGCTCTGGGCCGTGAGATGCGGCGGATACTGAAATCCGTAATGCGGCGTCTCGCTCGTCCAGATATGATGCGTGTCGTGCTGGCTCGTGAACCAGGCCACGGTAAAAACTGGCGGCTCCTCTGGCCGTTCGGCCGTCATGGCGATGCGCAAGACATCCGCGCCATCTTCCGCCTTTTCCGGCGTCAGCGAGAATCGCCATCCGCTCGGACGGTCGCACGACAAGGTCACGGTGCCGACGGACGGAATCTCACTCGTCAGGAGGACGGACTTTCCGTCCTGCTCCGCCTCTGCGAAAAGGCCCAGCGACGCGAGGACGGCTCCGACCAGGCAAAAAAGCTTCGCAAGTTTTTTCATCGCACGAACACCCCCTCGATTTCAACTACGTAAACGTCGTGCAGGGAGCCGCCGGGCTGGCTGCCGTACCACTTTTCCAGGATAGACTTGTCGACGAAATCCGCCGCGGTCATCGGCGACTTGAAGAGCTTGCGGCAGTCGAGCGTGAGCCGGGCCTGTTCGAAGGTCATCGCGCCGCTTTCAAGCGCCACGGGCTTGAGTCCCGTCTCCTTGACTTTGTCGACGTCGCGTCCGCTCTTCGTCCCGCAGAACTGGAGGATGCTCCGGCAGTCTTCGTCGTAGAAGGACAGCGTCAGTCGGCTTTCGCGCTCGATAAACTCGTGCGTGTAGCGCTCCGGGCGGATGAAGACGAACGCGACCGGGCGGTTCCAGAGCCACCCGATGCCGCCCCATGACGCCGTCATGGTGTTGAACTTCGCGCTGTTTCCGGCGGTGACCAGCATCCAGCTCTTGCCGATAAGGTCGAAGGCGTTCTCGTCCGCCAAAACCTTGAGTTCAGTTTTCTTCATCTTTGCATTTTCCTTTCCGATTGAAATTCCGAACGCGCTCGCCGCGCCGAGCGCAGCGACCCCTCCGACAAACTCCCTCCGACCGATTTTCCGAAACGCCATACAATCTCCTTTACTGTCACGCCTTTGACAATGAGAAACCACACCCTTCGCATCGGCCACTCACCTTGAAATTCAGACGCCCGGATCGGCGTCAATCGTGACAGCGCATCTCCGAAATTACGCTGCTCGCGCACAAATACAAGTTCGAGCCCACGGTCTATCTCCCGTTCTCTAATCTCGTCACCGTCCTCAGTCGCCAGCCAAATTGTTTCACACTTTCTCATCGGCGACGTATATTATACCAAATTGCATAACGCATGTCAGTATAGCAAAAAGTACGGATGTACTCGGTCAGTCAATACCGCTGGCGCGGTTTTGACCGACCTCGGCATCTGAGCATCTGAGCAAAAGTGCATCTGAGCATTTTCGAATGGTCGAGTCCGAAGCCGCAGTCGAGCTTCAGACGTTTCCCATTGGCTGA
>JAZQPI010000088.1:0-13023 GCA_045628545.1 Kiritimatiellia bacterium | reverse complement strand
ATGTCGGGGTTCTGCGCCGTGCCGCGCATCGTCGGATGCTCCGGATCGAGCGCGCGCTTGCGGAAGTCCTCGACGAACTTGTCGTCGATCATCTCGCGGATCGTCTCCATCGGGATCTCGTCGATCTTCTGGACCTCGTGGGAGGTGCGGAAGCCGTCGAAGAAGTGGAGGAACGGCACCTTCGACTCAAGCGTGGACGCGTGGGCGACCATCGCCATGTCGTGCGCTTCCTGCACGCTGTTCGAGCAGAGCATCGCGAAGCCGGTCTGACGGGACGCCATCACGTCGCCCTGGTCGCCGAAAATGCAGAGGCCCTGGCACGCGAGCGAACGCGCGGAAACGTGGAACACGGTCGGGGCGAGCTCGCCCGCGATCTTGTACATGTTCGGAATCATGAGGAGGAGGCCCTGCGACGCCGTGAACGTCGTCGTGAGCGAGCCCGTCGTGGGCGACCCGTGCACCGCGCCGGCCGCGCCGCCCTCGGACTCCATCTCGACGATGGACGGGATCGAGCCCCAGATGTTCGTCTTGCACGCCGAGGCGAGCTCATCGCACGTCTCCGCCATCGGCGAGGACGGGGTAATCGGATAGATCGCCGCGACTTCGCTGCACGCGAAGGCGATCTGAGCGGCCGCGGTATTGCCGTCGACCATGATCTTCTTTGCCATTTCCTGTTCCTTTTTGTTTACGGTTGCCCGTGTGATTTGAAAACCAATGAAGTTATTATAGCATTATCCCCCACCTCTTTCAAGTGCCGTGCACAGCCTTCCATGGCGGGCGCGGCATTCGTCGCCACCATTGTGGGTTCAGCAGACATAATCGAGACAGAGTCTAGTCTGCGTAAAGGGGCGCACCCTGGCGGTTGCGACGGCTACATGTTCGGGATGAACCGCATACCCCTTCAACGCGGACTCGCTCTCAAAGGACGCGTCGAGCATCGCGTCCGCGTTCGAACTGGCGAGTCCGTCGATGCGGACGGTTATGTCGATGAGTCCCGGAATCTTCCCCCTCAGCCCCTCAAGGCCTTCCTTGATGCCGCGCTTGACGGCGATGCGATCGACGACATCGTCCTTCAGCTTCCAAAGTATGACATGCTTGACCATGATTCAGCCCTTTGTCCGGTCAGTCACGCAAGCGTCACCCTGCGAATGACAACTGGCGTCTCGGGGACATTCTGATAGGGCCCGACATTGCCGGTGTGAACCTTGGCGATCGCATCGACAACCTCCATGCCGTCGACCACCTTGCCGAAGACGGCGTAGCCGTAGCCCTGAGGCGTCGGATCGCGGAAATCGAGGAACCCGTTATCGACGAGGTTGATAAAGAACTGGCTCGTCGCCGAATCGACCACCATCGTTCGGGCCATCGCAATCGTGCCGCGCAGATTCCTGAGGCCGTTCATCGCCTCGTTTCGAATCGGCTCGTGCGTCTCCTTCTGATTCATGTCCTTCGTGAACCCTCCGCCCTGGATCATGAATCCGCCGATGACGCGATGGAAGATCGTGCCGTCGTAATGTCCCTCCTGCGCATACGCGACGAAGTTCGCAACCGTCAGCGGTGCCTTAGCGTCGTCAAGTTCAATCGTTATGGTGCCCATCGAGGTCTCAATGATTGCCTTCTTCATGATTTTCGCTCCACTTCTTGTTCTTGCTTCGCAACTATTCTAAGTACACTCTTTTAGACTCGTCTGCGCAAGCCGCTAGACGCCTCCGCCGGAGAGCCGGCGGAGAACGTCAGGGACTTGCCGTCCTTCGCCAGATGCGCCCGCAGCCGCGGACGGACCTTGCCCGCGAGCACCAGCTCGGCGAGCGGATCCTCCACGTGCTCCTGCACGACCCGCCGCAGCGGCCGCGCGCCGAGCGCGCTGTCATAGCCCTTGTCGACGAGGAAGTCCCGCGCCTTGTCGTCCAGCGTCAGCGTGACGTTCAGGCCGCCGAGACGGGCCTGGAGCTTCGCCAGCTCGAGGTCGAGGATCTTCGAAAGGTCTCCCTTCTCCAGCTTGCGGAACACCACCATCTCGTCGAAGCGGTTCAGGAGCTCGGGCCGGAACGCCCGCCGCGCCTCGCTTGTCAGCTTCTCCTTCAGGACCTCGTGGCTCGTCTCCGATGTCTCGGTGGCGAAGCCCAGCGAATGCCCTTCCCGCGCGAAATCGAACCCGAGGTTCGCCGTGCAGATGACGATGGTGTTGCGGAAGTCGATGACGCGCCCCTGGCCGTCCGTCAGCCGGCCGTCGTCCAGAATCTGCAGCAGCATGTTGCAGACGTCCGAATTGGCCTTCTCGAATTCGTCGAAGAGGACGACGGAATAAGGCCGCCGCCGCACCTTCTCGGTCAGCTGTCCGCCTTCGTCGTAGCCGACGTAGCCGGGCGGAGCCCCCACGAGCCGCGACGACGAGTACTTCTCCTGGAACTCGCTCATGTCGAGCGTGATCAGCGCCTTCTCGTCGCCGTACACGCGCTCGGCCAGCATCTTCGCCAGATGCGTCTTGCCCACGCCGGTCGGACCGAGGAAGAGGAACGAGCCGATCGGCCGCTTCGGGTCCGCCAGCAGCGCCCGGCTGCGGCGCAGGGCGCGCGCGATGGCGCCGATCGCCTCCGTCTGGCCGACCACGACCTCGCCGAGCGCCTTCTCCATGCCCAGCAGAGTCTCCGCCGTCGTCGCGCACATCTTCTCCACCGGCACGCCGCTCATCAGCGAAACGGTCTCGGCGACGTCGCCCTCGCCGATCTCGATCGTCTCCTCGGCGTGCGTCTCCTTCCACTTGGCGAGACGCGCCTGAAACGCCGCAACGGACTCCCTCAGCTCGTCGCGCAGCCGCGCCGCCTCGTCGAAATTGCCCTCGGCCACGACGGACTCCTTCCGCGCGCGGAGCGCGTCGATCTGCTCCTGCATGGCGGTCAGCTCCTTCGGCCGCGCACTGGCCGCGGCCCGCAGCCGCGCGCCGGTCTCGTCCATCGCGTCGATGGCCTTGTCCGGCAGCTGCCGCGCCGGGAGATACCGCGCCGTCAGGTCCACCGCCGCCCGGAGCGCCGCTTCGCCGTAATGGGCCGAATGGTACTCCTCGTACTTCGGCGCGATGCCGGCGAGGATCGCCACCGCGTCGGTGACGGACGGCTCGTCGATCTGCACGCTCTGGAAGCGGCGCTCGAGCGCGGCGTCCTTCTCGATGGACTTGTGGTACTCCTTGAAGGTCGTCGCGCCGACGCACTGCAGTTCGCCGCGGGCGAGCGCGGGCTTGAGGATGTTCGCCGCGTCCATCGCGCCTTCGGCCCCGCCGGCACCGACCATGGTGTGGATCTCGTCCAGAAAGAGGATGATGTTGCCGGCGCGGCGCGTCTCGTCGATCACCTTCTTCAGGCGCTCCTCGAACTGGCCACGGTACTGCGTCCCGGCGACCATGCGGGCCATGTCGAGCGCGACGACGCGCTTGCCCTGCATCCGTTCGGGGACTTCGCCGCGGTGAATCGCCAGCGCCAGTCCTTCGACGACGGCGGTCTTGCCCACGCCCGCCTCGCCGATGAGGACCGCGTTGTTCTTCGTCCGCCGCGAGAGGATCTGCACGATGCGCCGCAGCTCCTTCTCCCGGCCGATCACGGGGTCGAGATTCCCCTGCCGCGCCAGTTCCGTCAGGTCGCGGCCGAAGGCGTTCACCGTCGGAGTCTTCTGCGCCTTGCCGTTCGCGCCCTCCTGGCGGGAGGAGCCGCCCTCCTCCGACGGCGGCTGCGCGTCCTCGCCGGACGCGGCGGCATCGGCCGCTTCGCCGGACGCCTGCGTCCCGGCGGAGATGAAGCGGTCGGCGGTAACGCCCGCGTTGAACAGCAGCTGGGCCGCCGCGTTCTCGCCTTCGCGCAGCATCGCCAGCACGAGATGCGACGTGTTCACCGTGCCGTTCGGCGCGCCCGCCTCGAGCTGCGCGATCTCCAGCACCTTCTTCGTCCGCGCGGTGATCGGCAGCGGTCCGCGCTGCTGCACCGGGTCGGCCACTCCGGAAATCATCGCGCGCAGCGATTCCGAAAGCTCCTCCAGCGACAGCCCGAGCTTGACGAGCCGGGCGCAGGCCCCGCACTTCGGGAGCGAGAGGATCGCGAGCAGGATGTGCTCGGCGCCCACGTGGTCGTGACAGAGCTGTTGCGCACAGCTCGAAGCGGCGTTCATCGCGTCCAATGCGTTCTTCGTCAGCGTCATGGCCTACATAAACCTTTCTTCGGCGCGGTCGCTGAGGACGACGTCCTCGAACCGCCGGTTCATCGCGTCCGCGCGTTCCGCGTCCAGGCGGTCGCGCTCCTCGATCCCGCACTTGTCCTCGCTCGACGACAGGTCGAGTCCGTCCGCCAGCTTTTCGAGCTCGGCCTGCGAAATCCCGTCCAGCAGATCCTCCATCGCCGCGAGACGGAGCGGCGAGAGGAGGTCGAAGAGCTCGCCCGAACTGAGCAGGCGGCAGTTCTTGAGGATGGCCAGCGCCCGGCAGATCGCGTCGCCGAACACCCGCGGCATTTCGTTCAGCAGCCGGATGCGGGCGTTGCGCTCCTGTTCGAGCAGGTCCGCGACCGTCCGCCGCGCCGGCCCGACCGCGCCGCTGTATTCGAGACGGTAGGCGTGGGCGGACTCCCGGACGCCGTCCGCATCGACGCCGACGAGGCGCATCTCCAGCGCCCGCAGGGCGCGATGGACCGCCTCCAGCTCGCCGATGAGGTGGAGCCCTTCGAGGTGCATCAGCCCCCGCAGGTGCAGCGCGTGATCGGCCCGCTCCGGCGCGAGCGCCCGGTACTGCGGCTCGCGCTTCGCCTCGGACTCCGCGCCGGACTTCTCCAGGTCCGACACCATGCCCTGAAAGGCGTTCATGATCGCCTCGACGATCGGCGGCGGCTCCTCGCCGTTGCCGCCGATCTGCGTGACGGACATCGACACGCCGGGGGGCAGCCCCGTAACCTTGCGCGTGCGCTGGCTCTTCTTCTGACGGCGCGCGCGCTCCTGCCGCGCACACTCCCCGCAGACGTACAGTTCGTCGTCCTCAGATCGCCGCAGGGCCGTCTCGGCCTCACGCTTATGACAGATCTCGCACTTCATCTCGCTCCTCTTTCTCGCCGTTCCGCCGCGTTCAGATCATCGGATCCTGCACGAAGTTCTCTTCCCGCTCGTGCGGCTCCGACGTCTCGCCGCCGTCCATCACGCCTTCGGGCGGACGGTCGCCGAAGCGCGTGAATTCGCGGAAGAAGTTCACGTTCACCTCGCCCGTCTCGCCGTTGCGGTTCTTCGCGACGTCGATGATCGCCAGCGTCTCGTCGCCGCTTTGCGGATCGGACGGCGTGCGGGACGGACGGCGCAGCAGAAAGACGACGTCGGCGTCCTGTTCGATGGCGCCCGAATCGCGCAGGTCCGAAAGCTTCGGCTTCTCGTACTTGTCGCCGCGCTGCTCGTTCGCGCGCGACAGCTGCGAGAGGACGATCACCGGCACGCGCAGCTCCTTGGCCATGGCCTTGATCTGCTGGGAGATCTGCGAGACCTCGATCTGCCGGCCCTGGCGGGCGAACTCCGTGCACTGGCAGAGCTGCAGGTAGTCGATGACGATCAGCTCGATGTTGTGGGACTTCTTCCAGCGGCGCGCGCGGGCCCTCAGGTCCATCACGTCCAGCGCGGCGGAATCGTCCACGATCAGCGGCGCGGACTTCAGGTCGTCCGCCGCGACCATAAGGTTGTTGAGCATCAGCTCCCGCTCGTTCCGGGCGCAGAGGCCGCGGTTGAGCCGCCAGGTGTTGACGTGCGCCCGGCCCGCGATCATGCGCTTGGCCAGCGCCTCGACCGGCATTTCCAGCGAGAAGATCAGGACCGGATGCCGCTTGCCGCCGTCGGTCTTCACCGGCACGTTGTTCATGTCCAGGCCGAGGGCGCAGCTTTCGGCGATGTTCATCGCCAGCGACGTCTTGCCGACGGAAGGACGCGCCGCGATGACGATCATTTCCGACGGCTTGAGCCCCTGCAGCTTCTCGTCGAGATAGCGCAGGCCGGTGGACAGGCCCTCCAGGGTGCGTCCCTTCGAGCTGAACATCCGGTCGATCTGGCGGAAGCTCACGCCGACCGCCTCGCCCCAGGGCATGGTGTTGCCGCCATTGGTGCCGATTTCGAGGAAGGACTTCTCCGCATAGCCGAGGACGTCCTGCGGATTGGCGTAGCCGGCCTCGTCGTAGCACTTCTCGATCGTCTTCGTGGCGCGGTCGATCATCATGCGCCGGAGGTGCTTCGCCCGGACGATGTCGATGTAGTATTCGGCGTGCGCCGTCGTCGGCGTGCGCTCGACGAGCGTCTGCACGTATCCGAGGCCTCCCACCGCCTCCAGCTTGCCCTCGGCCTTCAGCCGCTCGGCGAGCGTCACGATGTCCAGCGGCTTCGCCTCCATGCCCAGCCGACGCATCGTCTCGTAAATCGCTCGGTGCCGCGGATCGTAAAACGACTCCGGGACGATCTGCGAGCTCTGGCAGATGTCCATCACCCGGTCGTCGTTGCGCCCCGTCGCGCCCAAAAGGATCGACCCCAGGACCGCCCGCTCCGCCTCCAGACTGTTCGGCGGCGTCTTGAAATTGCCTTCCTCGCCCATGCTGCTCCCTTCAGCTCTCCTCCGTCACGCGCATGATCTCCTTGACCGACGTCACGCCCTTGAACGCCTTCGCCCAACCATCCTGACGCAGGGTCTTCATGCCCTTTGAAAGCGAAATGTTGCGGATCTGCGTCGCGTTCTCGCGACGGACGATCGCCCCTTCGATGTCCTCGTCGACCTCCAGCACCTCGAAAAGCGCGCGGCGCCCCTTGTAGCCGGTGCGCGTGCAGGCGTCGCAGCCGGCCGGCTCGAAGACGGTGCTGGCGGCCGGCGGCTCGTCGAGCGTGTAGTATTTCAGGTCGAGCGGCACCTCGCGCCGGCACTTCGGACACAGCCGGCGGCAGAGGCGCTGGCCCATCACGCCCGCCACGGCGGACGCGATGAGGAACGGTTCGACGCCCATGTCGATGAGCCGCGGAAACGCGCCCGCGGCGTCGTTCGTGTGCAGGGTCGAGAACACCATGTGGCCGGTCAGCGAGGCGTTGATGGCGATTTCGGCCGTCTCGCGGTCGCGGATTTCGCCGACCATGATGATGTCCGGGTCCTGACGCAGGAACGCCCTCAGCGCCCGCGCGAAGGTCATGCCGATCTCGCTCTGCATCTGGACCTGGTTGATGCCCGCCATGTGGTATTCGATCGGGTCCTCCGCCGTCATGATGCGCACGTCGATCTTGTTCACCTCGGAGAGGAACGAATAGAGCGACGTCGACTTGCCCGAACCGGTCGGACCCGTGACGAGGAAGATGCCGTTCGGCCGATGGATGATGCGGTCGACGACGGCGAAGTCGCGCTCGTTGAACCCGAGGTCCGCCATCTTGACGAAGCTGCCGCTCTTCGCGAGCAGACGCAGCGAAATCGACTCGCCGTAGGCAGCCGGCATCGTCGAAACGCGGATGTCGATGTCCTGGCCCGCGATGCGGATGCCGATACGGCCGTCCATCGGCAGGCGCCTCTCGGCGATGTCGAGGTTGGCCATGACCTTGATACGCGAAATGATCGCGCTTTTCAGGCGGTTCAGCTGCGGCGGCACATCGACCTTGTGGAGCATGCCGTCGATGCGGTAGCGGATCCGCAGCTCCGTCTCCTGCGGCTCGATGTGGATATCGGTCGCGCCCTGGCGGTCCGCCTCGGCGATGATCTGGTTGACGAACTTGACGATCGACGCCTCTTCGCCCATCTCGTTGACGTCGATCTTCGTCATCGCGCCGAGGTCTTCGTCGACCGAATAGCGGCCGTCCTCGATCATCTTCTCGATCGCGTCGGCGCCGACGCCGTAATACTTCTTGACGGCCTTCTCGACGTCCTCCTTCGGCGCGAGCGCCATCTTCACCCGTCCGCCGGCGATCAGCCGCAGGCCGTCCGCCGCCTTGGTGTCGAAGGGGTCGTGCGTGACGACCGTCAGCACGCCGTCCGCCTGCGAGAACGGCAGCACGTTATACTGGTAGACCGCCGAAGCCGGCAGCGTCGTGAGCGCCTCGGGATTGGGCTGGCGCGTCTCGAGGTCGACGTATTCGAGACCGAGGACCTTGCCGACCGCCTCCAGGACGGCGCGCTCCTTCGAGCCGCCGAACTTGACGGGGGCCTCGGCCAGACCCATCCCCGGGCTGGCGGCGCGGCCGTCGAAAATGCGCGTCAGCTGCTCGTCGGAGAAGATTCCGGCAGACTTCAAAATCATGTTGGCGAGATGGTTCTCTTGCATAGTCTACTATTTTACCATATTTTCGGCAGACTCAATTCACGAAAACGCCGCGAAATCACAAGCGGCCGGGATGAAAAGCGCGGTAGTCGCGACCACCCTCTCCAAGTTCCAGCAGACTCATCTACGGCTGACAGCTTGCAGCTGCGGGGAATACGCCGGACTTCACCTCGCCCACATAGGCGGCGAAGGCCGCGCGCACCGTCCCGGCCAGCTCGGCGTACTTCTTGACGAAGGACGGCACGCGCTCGTTCAGCCCCAGGAGGTCATGCATCACCAGCCACTGCGCGTCGCAGACCGGTCCGGCGCCGATGCCGATCGTCACGATCTTCAGCGCGGCGGTGATCTCCGCCGCCAGTTCGGCGGGAATGCACTCCAGCGTAACCGCGAACGCCCCCGCCTCCTCGACGGCCTTCGCGTCCGCCAGCACCTGCTCGGCCGCCTCGCGGGTCTTGCCCTGCCGCTTGAAGCCGCCATAGGCGTTGACGCTCTGCGGCGTCATGCCGACGTGAGCGAGCACGGGAATGCCCGCCGCGGTCAGCCGCCGGATGAGCGGACAGACGCTCGAGCCGCCCTCCAGCTTCACGCAGTCCGCCCCGGCCTTGACGATGGCGACCGCGTTCTCCACCGCGCGGTCCTCGCCGCACTGGTAGGAGCCGAACGGCATGTCGCCGACGACCATCGCGTCCTTCACCGCCCGCGCCACCGCGCCGACCGCCGCGAGCGTGTCGCTCATGTTGACCGGCAGCGTCGTCGCGTAGCCGAGCGTGTTCATCCCCATCGAATCCCCGACCAGAACGATCGGCACCCCCGCCTCGTCCGCCAGCCGTGCAAAACAGGCGTCATAGGCCGTGCAGCAGCCCAGCTTCTCGACGCCCTTCGACGCCCGAACCGACGCCACGTTCCATTTCTTCATCGCTTCCTCCTCCGTCAAATCCACCGTCTTCAGTCCGCGCGGCAGAGCTCCAGCAGCCGCGGCGGCGGCGGCACCGGGCGAAAGGTCTTCGTGGACACGAAACAGTGCCGGGTGTAGCCGGAGACCAGGAGCCGCTCCTCGCCCATCCGCCGCACTTCGCAGGCGATCTCGATGCGCACGCCCTTCAAAAGGCGCACCCACGCCTTCACCTCCAGCAGATCGTCGTACCGGGCCGGACTGCCGTAATCGACCTCGGCATGAATGACCGGCAGCATCCAGCCCTCCGCCTCGCACTCCCGGTAGGTGTAGCCGAGTTCCCGCATAAGCTCGTTCCGCGCCCGCTCGAAAATCGTCAGGTAGTTGCCGTAATAGACGACGCCCATCTGATCCGTATCGGCATAAGGCACGCGATACTCCATCGTCACCGTCTTCATTGCCGCACCCCCTCCGCCGCACGCTGCCGCTGGTCCTCCTCCAGATAGCCGCGCGCGCTCGCCGTCGCGCCGTCGGCCATCTCCGGCGTGGCCTTCACGCCGGCGAACTTCACCATGTCGGCCGACTCCAGGAACTCGGCCAGTCCGCGGCTCCGACGGCCCGCCGCGGACCCCTGGAGCTCGCGCAGGAACTCCTCGGTCGTCAGATGCGGCGCACGGATGCCGTACTGGCGCTGCACATAGCGCCTGACGACCATCGTCAGCTCGACGTAGAAGTCCTTGTAACGTCCGCGGCCCGGCAGACCGCGGCGCATCAGCCGGTCCAGTTCGACCCACGCGCGTTCGATCGGGCTCATGCGGTGCTCGCGCACGCGGCGGACGGCGTAGCGGACGAGGAAGACGCACCCCGTCACGGCCGCCGCGACAGCCAGCATCGCCAGCGCCACCCAGCCGACGAGCGCCCACGAAAGCGGCGGCAGGTCTTTCTCGGGATCGCACTCCATGTCGCCCGCGGCGGCAGGACGCGCAGCCGGCGGATCGAAGTAGACCGGGCCGGCGACAAACGAGAGCGCCCCGTCGTCCGACTGACGCGACAGGAGCCGCGGCGAAGCGTGAACGACGAACGGCGCGATCTTGTAGGTTTCGGCGCACGGCTCCGGGACGAGCTTCCAGTTGACCTTCTGGGTCTTCGAGCCGTCGGTTCCCACCGTCGGCTCTTCCTCGAAGTCCTCCACCAGCGAAAAGCCGCGTACCCGGTCCCGCAAATCCGGCAGCCGCGCGTTCACGTCCTTCGGCGAGACGAGCGTCAGCGTCAGGTAGACGCTTTTCGCGGGATCGACCGTCCGCGTTTCGGCGTCGATCTTCAGTTCGATGCCGCCGTGTCCGGCCGTCAGCAGCGCGACCGCAAGCAAAGCTCCGCCCAACATGGTTCTACCGCTTTCTCGCGCGGCGTTTGAAGAGCGCGCGCACTTCGTTGACATAAGGGCGGTCCGTCTCCACGCCCAGGGTGTCGATTCCGGTCTTGACGAAAAAGCGGCGCAGCCGCTCGCGGTCCTCCGCCGCCTTCGCGCCGAACGCACGGCGGACTGCCGCGCTGGACGTGTCGACGAGCACGAGCTCGCCCGTCTCCGGATCCTCCAGCTCGACGAGCCCGACATCGGGCAGCTCCGTCTCGGCGGGATCCCCCACCGGCACGGCGATGACGTCGTGATGGCGAGCGGTCGCACGCAGCATCCGGCCGACCGCGCCGTCTGCCTCCTCGCGGACGGGCACGAGGAAGTCGCTCACGAGGAAGACGACGGCCTTGCGCTTCTGGACGCTGTTCAGGAACTTCAGCGCGCCGACGATATCGGTTCCGCCCTCGGCGCCGTCCTCGGCCGCCAGCACCTCGCGCACGAGGCGCATCACGCTGTCGCGGCCCTTGCGCGGGGGAATGTGCTTGACGATGCGGTCGGAGAAGAGGATGAGCCCGATCTTGTCCTGATTGCGGATCGCCGTCAGCGCCAGCAGCGACGTCACCTCGGCGGCGAGCTGCATCTTCGAGCGGCCGCGGCTGCCGTAGCCCTGCGAGCCGGACACGTCCACGAGGAAGAGGATCGTCAGCTCGCGCTCCTCGCTGTAGCGCTTGATGTAGGGAGTGCCGGTCCGGGCGGTGACGTTCCAGTCGATCGTCCGCACGTCATCGCCGACCTCGTAAGGACGAACCTCGTCGAACTCGACGCCCTGGCCCTTGAAAGTGGAGTGATAGTCGCCCGCCAGCTGATCGTCGATCAGCCGGTTGGTGAGGATGCGGATCTTCCCCACTTTCGCCATCAGCTCTTTTACGTCCGTTGCCACTGTCGTACCTTCTTGGAGGTGTTATTTTATCACATTTATTCCGCCGTGAATAGGCGCGACGACCTTCTTGTCAGGGTTGACGCATCAAAACAGCCCCCTGACCTTGCCGGTCTCGACGTCAACGTCGATGCGGCGGTAGGCCGGCGAAGCGGACGTGCCAGGCATGAGCTTGATCTCGCCCGCGACCGGGACGATAAGCCCAGCGCCCTGGTAAATCAGCACGTCTTTGACCGGCATGCGCCAGCCCTTCGGACGACCGAGGAGCTTCGGATCGTGCGAAAGCGAATATTGCGTCTTGGCGATGCAGATCGGCAGCTTCGCCGTCTCGGGATTCGCCTGGAACGCCGCGAGCTTTTCGAGCGCCAGCGGCTCGAAGTCGACGCCGTCACCGCCGTAGACTTCCTTCACCTGCTTTTCGATGCGGTCCTTGAGCGGCTCGTCGAGATCGCACAGATAGGCGAAACTGTTCGGCTCGTCGCAGGCGCGGATAACGGCCTCGGCCAGTTCGATCGCGCCCTCGCCGCCCTTGAGCCAGTGGTCGGACACCGCGAAGGTCGCGCCCGCCTGCTCCGACACGCGGCGGACGAGGTCGCGTTCGGCCTGCGTGTCGGTGTAGAACGCGTTGAGGCAGACGACGGGCTGCACGCCCGCCCGGCGGATGATGTCGATGTGCGCGAGCAGGTTGTCGCACCCCTTCTCCAGCAGCCCCAGGTCCTCGTGCGTGTAGACGGGGTCGAGCAGCAGGCCCGCCTTCACCGCCGGCGCGCCGCCGTGCGCCTTCAGGGCGCGGACTGTCGCGACCAGAACGACGGCGTCGGGCTTCAGTCCCGAACAGCGGCACTTGATGTTCCAGAACTTCTCAAAGCCCATGTCGGAGGCGAAGCCGCTCTCCGTGACGACGTAGTCTCCGAGCGCACAGGCAAGCCGGTCCGCGACGACCGAGTTCTGTCCGATGGCGATGTTGGCGAACGGCCCCGCGTGGACAAACATCGGCTGGCCTTCGAGGGACTGCATCAGCGTCGGCTGGATCGCGTTCACCAGGAGCGCGCACATCGCGCCGTCCACCTCCAAGTCCTTCGTCGTTACCGGCGCGCCGCTCTTCGAATAGGCGACGATGATGCGCGACAGCCGCTCGCGGAGGTCCTTCAAATCCGCGCTCATGGCGAGGATGGCCATCACCTCGGAAGCGACGGTGATGTAGAAGCCGGACGCGCAGTTGAAGCCGTCCAGCTTCGCGCCCCGCCCGATTTCGATGTTCCTGAGGCCCTGGGCGCAGAAGTCCATCGCCCAGCGGAACTGGATGCGTTCGGGATCGATGTCGAGCCGCTTGAGTCCGCGTTCGGCGAGCCAGGCGTCGTCGTGGTTGCGCTCGTGCTGCATCCGGGAGTTGAGCGCGACCATCGCGAGGTTGTTGGCGTTGGTGATGGCGTCGATGTCGCCCGTGAGCCCGAGGGAGAGCGCGGTGAGCGGCACCACCTGGGCGAGACCGGCGCCGGCGGGGGAGGCCCTGATGTTGAAGGGGGGGGCGCCCGAGGAGTCGGGGGCCGGG
>JAZQPI010000087.1:0-16745 GCA_045628545.1 Kiritimatiellia bacterium | reverse complement strand
CGGCGTCTGGAGCTGGACCGAGTCGGCACCCGAAGCGTCAATCGCCTTATAGGCTTCGTCGATCTTCGACGGATCGTGGACGTAGAACCACACCTCGTTCGTGAGCGAGCCGTCCGGCGACACGCCGATGAAGAGCGAGTTCGGCTTGGCATAGTACGCCATCACGTCCTTCGTCGTCACCTTCTTGACGACCTCGGTGTCGCCCGTGTCGTCGTCTTCGCTCTCCTCTTCCTCTTCTATCTGCTCTTCCCAGGCGTCGGGGAGACCGTTCAGGTCGAAGTCGTCAGAGTAGTCGATCTGCGCATTTTGGCCGCGCTCGTACAAGGCGCTCTTCGCAATGATCTCCTCCTCCTCGTCCGAATAGTTGTTCTGGTTCCAGTCCGTCGTCTGGAGATAGACCGTGACCGTGACGCCGTCCTCCGTCACCTCGACCGGCATCGCGTCAAAGCCGTTCGCCTGCTCGCCGAGCATCGTCGCGTAGCCCCACGTGTCGTACGGCATGCGGAACTTAATATCCATGCGACCGTCGTCCTGATTCTTCACCTTCCACGCCGCCACGTAGTACTTGCGGCCAGGGCGAAGCTTGGTGAAGGTGCAAGACGGACCCGTGGACTGAACGAATTCGGCCGGATTGACGAGATCGGCGCTGTCGTAGAGCGCGAAGCAGTCCGCCGTGGTAATCGGACCGGCGATGTTGACCGTCAGCGAACCCTTGAAGTCAGCCGCCTTACCCAGCGAGAACTCCGCCTGCTTGGACCACCGGTTGTCATCCGTCGGCTTCTCCTGGAACTTGTCGTTACCAAGCGCAATCCGCACCTTATAGGCACCCTCCGTCAAGGAATCCTTCTCCACATAATCGCGGAGATTGATGCGGCAGATACCATCGGCCGACATGGGGATGAGATAACCGACCTTGTCGGCATTGCTCCCCCAAGGAAGCGATTTCGCGGCCGATCCCGTGTAATCTTTATATTCGACCTCGGAGCCGTCGTTAAAGACCTCCAGCCAGAACTTCGTGTTGGCCGTTTGGGTCGGAACCGCAAATTCGACGTTGATCGGGCTTTCCTCGCTCTCGATCTGGTCACCGCGAACCAGCACGTCCGCAATGTCGCGGGTGCGCGAATAGTACACCGTGAAGGTCGGATTCGCCGCCCCCGTCTCGACGACGTTCGTGGCGAACTGCCATTCGCCGCTCGCCATCTTGTTCGACACGACGACGCTGTAGACGTTCAGGTTCGAAACCGTGTACGAACCCGCGCCGTACAACACCTCATAGGTTACCTTGTCGACCAGCTTGAACTCGTCGCCGAAGACCTTCTGGAGCTGCGTGCTCAGCATTTGGGAGTCGCTCTCGTCAACGGCAAGCGCATAGTCAAAGCCGATATACGGCTCACCTTTCACCTTGCCCACATAGTCGAGCGGGAAGATGATCTCGCGGTCGACGTCGTTATTGAAGCGACGCATGTACACCGTGTGCGGACCCGTACCCGGCTCTTCCTTGTCCGGTTCGATGACCGTCGGGTCGTAGATGAACGGACGGTCATTGACCATCGTGCGGACGAACTTGATCTGATTGACGATGTTCGAACCGTCGCCGAAGCTGAAGCCCGGCAGGCCCATGATCGGATTGCCCATCCGCAGATTGAACTCGCCGCCGGCATAGCCGACCTCGAACT
This sequence comes from Kiritimatiellia bacterium, assembly GCA_045628545.1. GTDB lineage: Bacteria > Verrucomicrobiota > Kiritimatiellia > RFP12 > UBA1067 > UBA1067. The sequence goes on along the minus strand of JAZQPI010000087.1, from coordinate 15,069 downwards.
GCATCTGACCGTAGCTGTCACGGATCGAGAACTGGCCGTCGCCGTCGTTGTCGATGTAGGCGACGATGCGCGCAGGACCCTGACGGAGCGTGTTCGACCCCAGGTTCACCCGTCCGACGCCGTTCACGAACTGAACCGTCTCATTCCAGGTCGCGGACGGCTTGTAGACCGAACTCCACATCACGTTCTCATTGTACGCAACGCCCTGATAGGCCGCGATCACGACCGGCAGCGCCTCGTTACCGGTGTACGAAAGCTTGAGCGTGATCTCCGGAACCGGCGTCTTGAGCTCGCCGACGATGACTTCGACCTCGTTGGTCACGCCGTCCTCGTCCACAATGTACTGCGTCTCGGTCGCCCCGGTCGCAAGCGTGTAGCGCGCCTCGCTCCAGAGGTCCCAGCCGTTCGAATCGATGTCGATCGTGCCGGCCTTGTGGAGGTTCTCCAGGTTGAACTGCGAGCGGATGAACGGCTCGATGAACTCGGCGCCGTTGTAATGCTCGCCCAGAGTCTTGCCGTCGATGGTCGTGCGGAAGTAGTCGATCGTCGTGCCGTTGGACTTCGCGTTCTGCGGGTCGAGGTTGAGAGCCGCGTTATCGCGGCACGCGAGCATTTCCTGATAGTTCGAGAGGCCGTCAAAGTCCTCGTCCTTCGCGAGGTCGCCGTCCTGCAGACGGAACTTGATCGCCTCGAAGTCGGTGAACTTGCGCGTCTCGGGAAGCCCCAGCATCCTCCAGAGCGCGTAGGCGTCCCACGGGTCGAGACCGCCGTTAAGCTTGATCGCCGCCGCCGTCACGCCGTCGAGGACGTTCGTGCTCTCTCCGCCCACGAACGGCGAGAGCTTCGCCGCATCACGATTCCACACCGTGTTGGTGCCGAACATCACGTAGAGCTCCCAGCCGTCGGTGAGGCCGTCCGCATCATGGTCGGTGTAGCCCGGCATCAGCGTGTGCTTCCACCATTCGTTGTTCGGGCTGAAGCGCGTCTCGAACTGCTCGTTCGTGCCCGCCGGATCCATCGCCGCGACTTCCTCGGCCGTGAACACGCCGACCTCCTTGAGATAGGTCGCGACGAGGTACTTGTCAAGCGCCGTCATCAGCTTCGTGTGCGCACAGCCCTCCACGCCGTTCGTCGACACCACGGCCACCGCCTCGTTCGCCGTCGTCGGGTCATACCCGAAGAGGGAGTAGACCTGCGCGTGCATCGCCGCCACCTTCTGCCGCGACACCGCCGCCGCAGAAACGTCCGTCAGGTTCGTCGGCTGGCCGAGCGCGAGGACCTCGCCGTACTGGAACGTCGTCCAGGCCGAGACATTCGTAAGCGACTGGCCGGCGTAATAGGCCTCGCCGTCATTGGCGATCACCGCGTACTTTGTCGGCTTCTCGGTCACCCCTTCGCTGGACAACGTGACGATAATCGCCTCGACCTCCGCGTAGGCCATCACCGAGCCGTCCGTTTTGCCGCCGTCCTTCTGGAGCGCAGATGTACTCGCGTACTTCTTCTCCCAGCCGTCAGGCATCAAATCGCCGTCGGTATCGGGGACGTCCGCGCTCGTGCAGGCGCGCCGTTCTTCGGCGTAGGTCAGACCGTCATGGTCGGTATCCGACGCCTCGTCCACCGTCTCGCCGCCTTCGCCGCCCTCGCCGTCACCGCTGCCGCCGCCGGTGGTGATGCCGATGATAATCCGCTTAAAGGCCTGCTGCTGCTTGGCGACAGCCGTGCGCAGCACACCCTCGTCATCCTCCCAGTCGAGGACGCCGTTCATATTGACGTCGGTGTCTTCCATGAAGAGTTCGGCCGACGGCACCTTCGCATTGTTCGGATTGACCTTGATCGTCATCGGCGTCCAGATCGCGGCCGTGCCCCTGCCGACGTTGGCGGCATAGCCCCAGATCTCGTAACGCTCGCGAGTGCCGTTGCCGTTGCGGTCCACGAACGCGCAGGCGTAGTAATTGCCGGCCTCCAGGCCGATGAAGCGCACCGTGCGGGCGCTCTTGAGCGCGGAGATGGTCCCGTTCGTCTCCGAGAGCCGCGCCTGCGCGACCGGACGGCCGCTGAAGTCGGCGGACTTGAAGAGCTGGACGATCACCTCGTCGCAAGCGTTCGTCGCCGGACCGAAGTAGCTCACCGCCACGTCGGCGCAGCCGAAGCTCGTCGAGAAGTCGTTCGAGGTCGCCACGCAGGTCTTGAACAGGCTCCAGTCGCTCCACGCGACTTCCGCGTCGTTCGTCGTGTCCGGATACTTGTCGTTGAACATCGCCACGCGCCAGAGGTACTGCGTGTTGTTCGCGAGCGACCAGTTGTCCTCGCCCTGGACGGCGTCCACCCAGGCGTCCGCGTCAAAGACGTACTGGAGCGACGAGTTGCGGGGCGGCAGCGACGCGCACTTCGTGCCGTAAACGACATTCGAAGAGGTGTCGGCGATCTGCAGCCGGTAGGCCACGCAGTCCGTCGGACCCGTCCACTTGAACGTCGGCCGCGCCTTCTCGACCGTCTGGTCGAGGATCGCGGACGGCGACACGCACACCGGCGGCTTGATCGTCGTGTTGTAGGTGATGTCGAAGTAGCCGATGATGTTGCTGTTCGTCTCGTTGTAGCCGCCAGTGACGTCGCCCGACATGACGGCATAGGTCACCTTGGTGATATTGGTCACGCTTTCGCCGGAATCATTCTTCAGGCCGTCCCAGTCCAGGCCGAAGCTGCCCCGGCTCAGAATGTCACCCTCGTGAATCGTCCGCCGGCCCATTCCGCTCATATCATACTGAGCGAAAATCACGCCCTGCTCCAACAGCTTGTCATTCACCTTGACCCGCGCAAACGAAACGCGGTCAATCGCGTTGGAGTCGGTGCCGACCGACGGAATCGCGAGCCGCGGACCCACCTGCGTGGCGTCGGTCATCTCGATTTCGAACGCCGCGCTGTCCCAGCTCACATCCACGCCGGTCTTGATGCCCATCGGCTCGCCCGGCGTGTAGACGCCGTCGCCGTCGAGGTCCATGTAGGCAATGAACGTCGTCGACGCCTCGACCAGCTTGCCGCTGTCGGCGTTCGAGAGCGACACCTCGAGCCTGCGACCCTGCATGGTCGGGATCTTGGTCATGTACTCGATGCGGAAGAACTGCTGGTCGGCGCCCACTGCCGAACCGACGTAATGGTACTTCGACAGCGGCGAAAGGTCAAGGTCGAAGTCTCCCGTCACGAGGTCGACCGAACCGACCTCTTCCTTGTAAAGGAGCAGCCGCGCCTTCTGCGTCGGGTCATCGACCGCCAGCTGGAGGATGTTGCGCCCGTCGGGCTCGGCCGCCTGCAACGTGTCGGTCCAGCCGAACGCCATCGAATTGACGGACATATTGCCCATGTTGGCGTTCCACGCCTTCCACATGTCGGCGTAAGTGCCGGTGAAGCGCTCGTCGCCCACCGTCCAGCTGAAGTTGTCGTACGGCTGCACGAAGGAGGTCTGGAGCTTGATCGCGTCCAGCCCGGCCACGACATGACCCGGCGTCAGCGTGCCGTGGACGACGCGCTGTCCGTACGTTCCGAGGTTGAGGTGCCGCGTCTCGGACTGACCCGGCACCACCTTGAAGACCGCCGTCGGCTCGCGATCCAGATTGTTGCCCGCATACGCCTCGACGACGATCGTGCTGTTGCTGCCGTTCGCCACCTTGTCGCCGTTGTAGCGGAGCGTCGCGTGGACGATCGGCATCGGGCAGTCGAGGACCTCCTCCTCGGAGACGAGGTGCGAGATGAAGCGCGTCGCGACGTCGTTCTTGAAGGTCGAGTAGCGCAGTTCGGAGAAGTTCGACCATCCGTCCTCGTCGTTGTCGCCCCAGGCGTCGTAACGGTGGCGGTCGCTGCCGAGCTGATCCTCCTCGTCGTCTTCCATGAAGTCATGGTCGGCGACGATCTCGCCCAGATACTGGCCCTTGTACTGATCGTTCGTCGCGACCAGGAAGTAGTCCGTCTCCAGCTGCCCGTCCTGAGTCCGCGCCCGGGCCGGATTGAGCTGCGGATAACCCTTGCCGTACTTGGCCGTCTCCGAGAGGAGATATTCCTGATAGTTGCTCAGGCCGTCATGGTCCGGGTCGGCGTTAGCGTCCGCCGACGAATGGGTGTCGACGCCATAGAGGTCTTCCCACCAGTCCGGAATGCCGTCGCCGTCGAGATCACGCACATCGGAGTAGTCCGGGTCGAACGAGTCGGCCGTCACCTCATCGCCCTTGATCACCAAGCCCTTTGAAAGGTCGCGCAGATAGGCCTGCCACGCCGGCATCGGCGTACCGTGGTAGTTCACCGTGGCGTCCCAGGCGACATGGCCGCCCACCACCGGCGCATCATAGTTATCGGCCGCCCACTTTTCCCACGCATCCGGGAGACCGTTGTTGTCATCGTCCTTGCCGGTCTGAGCCCAGGCGTCAGACGTCTTGCCGTCGTCCCACATGCCGCCCTCGGAGGTCGAAATGCGCTTCGGGAATGCCCCGCCCATCGGGAGCAGGTCGCTGCCCTCGGTGTTGGCCTTGCGCTGCGTGAAGAGGTAGGCGGCTCGAGAAGACGCACCGACGTCACGGGTCAGGACTACGTCAAGCGAATCCGAATTGAAGCCCTGACGCAGACCCGTCTCGAACCAGCGGCTCGGCAGCTCGTGCGTGTGCGGGAAGGGCAGCGAGGTCACGTTCGTGCCCGCATGCGTGTCGCTCCAGTAGTAGGAGTCGAGCGTCGTGCCGTCGAAACGCGGCAGATGCGACACCGTGTCGCGGATCCACGGCACCCAGCAGCATTCGTCGTAGACCGTCGAGCGCTGCACGATCGCCTTCCAGCGCTGATTTTCCCAGCCCTCGGGACGCACCCACTTCGCCTTCGCGTCGTCAAGCGTCGTGTCCGCGTCGAAGCCGGCCGGAACCTTCATCACGTCCGTAGCCTGAACCGCGCCCGGAACATGGTCGAACGCCCAGTGGTACATGAGCTGCGCCGGGAGCTGGTTGCCCGTCTCCGCCGTGCGGTCCTGTCCCGAAGCCCAGGCCTGATAGACCTTGTCACGGTTCGCCGCCGCCAGTTCCGCCGTGTAGCGGACGCGGTTATCGTAGTCGTCGCTGATCTCCTTGTCGCTCCGCGCACCGTCCCAGATGCGCACTTCGTCGATGTAGCCCTTGTAGAAGGAATCGTAATTATCGTTCAGGGACGCGATGTCAGTCAGCAGCTCCATGATGATGCCGTCACTCGTCTTGGCGCTCGCACCCACGAGCATGGAGATCTGGTCGTAATTCCAGAAGATCTTGTCGTTATTCACGACCCTGTCATTCTCAATGGCCTTCATGCCCATGCCGTCAACAATGGCCAGAATGCGGCCGTGTTCCGGCTGGAGCGCACTCCCGTGCTCTGCAACCTGAGCGCCGTTCACATAGAGGCGCAGCGCCGTGCCGTCGTAGCTCGCCGCGATGTGCGTCCAGTTCGTCGTCGCGATCGGACCGTCGGTGATCTCGACAAACTGGCCATTGTCCGTACCCGTCGTGTCGTACTTCGTGTACCAGCGGCCGTTCTTGATGGCGATCTGGAAGTTCTTGCGGCAGAAGTTCTCATCCGCCGGACCCGAATTGCCCGAGTGGATTGCGCGCTCGACGAGCGTGTGGAGACCGTCAACCCTGGCGCCGCCATTCAGGATTTCCGCATCCGGCTTCGCCCAGCACTCGACGGTGTAGTAGAGGAAGTCCTCGCGCTGCACGTCGGTCTGCTTGATCTCATGCACTTCGAGCGGCGTCTGCAGGAAGGAGTTCACGCCGTCAAACCACATCGCCTGGCGGCGGATCGGGTCGTCGTGATCCTGCGGATCGGACGACGACTTCGTCTTGGCCTGCGACTCCTCGAAGTCGCTCAGGCCGTCACCGTCCGAATCGTAGCCTTCGTTCTCCTCGAAGCTGAAGAAGTACTGCCGCGGCTGCCAATTGAACTCAGGTGCCCCATAGAAATCCTGACGGTTGTAGACCAACAAACCTTCCTTCACTTGGAAATCAGCGCTAATATCCGAGAATTTATTCGTCTTCGCGGGGTCCTTCGGATCAACATAGAAGGCACAATCATCCGCCGGCAACGTGCCAAGTATCATCGCCCCAAGAGGCATCGGCTCCTCCCAATCGCCAGTCGGGAACGGCTCGCCGGCGTAGTAGAGGCGCACCAGGCTCTTCGGATCGGACCGATCCGTCATCCACAGCGGCGACGGGTCGAGATGCTGATAGCTCGAAGACGCCTGCAGCCCCGGCATAATCGCCTCCTGCTGGTTGCGGATGTTGTCGCCGTCCGGATCGGCAATCGCCAGACCGTTCAGCCACGGGAAGACCTTGAAGTCCCAGTCAGAAACGTTGTCGAATGTCGACTCGGGATTTGCCGAACCGTGTTTCAGACGGGGGGGCTCTGTGCGCCAGTCTTCATTCTCGGCAATATCCGGATTAAGCCACTTGTTGTTCTCCGCGTCCCAAACCGTGCCGTCCGCCGAGTAGGCCATATAGACGATGTCGCACGGACCGTTATCCGAACTCGCACCGGTCATACCCAAGAGCGGGTTGAGACCGTGGAAGATTTCATAGTAGTCGTCCATGCCGTCGCCGTCAGTATCGGGCTTCCGAGGGTCGCAGCTGATCGACGCTGTCTGCCTGAGATTCTGGACGCTGTAGGTCGTGTCGCCCAACGCAATCGGATCCGCAGCGAAGACGGCCGCGGTATTGGGCAGCATGTACCAATGATTCAAGACTTTAATCGGGTCCTCCCAACCGTTGAGACACTGCGAGAAGTAGCGGCCGAAGCCGTCAAAGCGCCCACTCACCAAACGAGGGTTATAGTTCTCGCTATTCGGATTGAGAACACTATCCCAGAATTCATTCCACGCCTTTTCGTCTTTGCGCGACGGAACTTTCATCTCGTCAAAAGACATCGCGCCCCACGGCGAAACCGTGTCGTCGTAACGCCAGCAGCGCATTGCGCCAACCAGGTATTCCTGCCAGTTCGCCAGTCCGTCGTTATCGTAGTCGAGATTCGCGTCGTCAGTGGTTCCGTCCATACCCGGCGTAATGCAGATCTTCACTCCGGGTTGGGTGATCGTCACCGTGTTCGTAACGCCATTCGCGTCCACCTTTGTTTCGGTCTGCGTCGTCGGGTCGCTGATCGCCCATTCGCCGGCGAATTGAGCTTCCCACGGGTCGGGCAGTCCGTCTTTATCGGTATCCCAAGACAGCGGATCGAGACCGCCGAGAAGCGCGAACTTCTCCTTCTCCTCACCATCCAACAAGCAGTCGCCGTCGGTATCGTTATTCCATGGATCGGTCGGCCACCTCTTATTCGTCCATTCCGGCGCCAGATTGACGATCGTCGCGCACCCTGCGTATGCTTCCACCGATTCTACACCCGAATACTCCGCGACCTCGAACAAGCCATCGTTATCAGAATCCCCATCGATAACGATCGACGGCACACCGGCAAAGGTGAAGCCATGCGTGTGCGAAGCTCCCGGACCGCCCATGACATAAAGCGCCCAGCCGTCCGGAATGCCGCCACCGGTCGAATCGGCACCGACCGGACTCGTGTTATACTTTTGCCAGATCGACTGGAGGGGCCAGTCGCGCGTCGGCGTCAGCTCCTCCGCCGGCAGCACCCGATCCTCCGGTTTTTCCGTCAGCTTCAGCGTATCGCAGCCGATATTGTGGAACCACACCGACACATACATTTCGTCCAACGCCGTAAACTGACGCGAGTTCTCTCCCGGATTCCTCCACGCCGTCAACGGCCAGTAGCCTTCGGCGTCGTACACGTCGGAGTGCCACAGCTGGACCGCTGTCTTCTGCTCGGGCATCACCGTCTCCGCGTCCAGCAGCGTAATTTCGAGTTTGCCCTGATAGCGATAGCCGCGGACGTAGGACGTCTCGCTGCCAGCCGACCAGATCGCCCACGCCTCGTGACCTTTGGGCAGCGTCACCTTGCCGTCGACGACCTCCAGCATTTCGGTAAAGCCGATATAATTCGTGTGCCCAGCTTCAACCGACACGGGGACAAGATAAAGGTCCTGAAACGACACGGCCATCATGTCACCGTCGGGGTTGGCGCTGCCGTCGCCGATGACACCGTCAGTCGAATACCGCAGGGGGTTAAACACCGTCTGCGAACCGTCGTCGTACAGCAGCTCGTAGCCGTCCGGCAGCCCGTCGCCGTCCGTATCGTAATTGAGCGGATTCGTCCCGATGGCAATTTCCATAAGGTCCGGCAGGCCGTCGTTATCGGTATCCATCGTCTCACCGTCCCCACCATAGGGGATCAGCGGGTCGAAGGTCTTCTCCAGCTGATCGGAAGTGATCACGATCGGATGGACGGGATCGAGCGGATTGAACTTGCGCCCGGTCATCCTGGTGCGGACGCCATTGTTCAGGTAGCCGACATGGGTCCGGTACCAGACCACATATTCATAACCGTCAGGAATGCCATCGTTATCGGTGTCGTACTTCGTCGGATCGGTCGGACGCTCCGGCGACCAGAGCTCCCACGTCGCGGGATCGGTAGGATCGAGCTGCTCGTCCTCGCCGAGCTTCGCGTTCATCTCGGCGATGTAGTTCGTGAAGGCCACGTATTCGACCTGCTCCAGCGTGGAGAGGTTGGTGACCGCCGGGTCGAGATACCACCGCTCGATCTTGGCATCCTGAACGGCGCAGGGATTGTCCAGACCATCAACCGTCTTCCTCGCCGCCGCGTCGTTGAGCGCCGGACCGTAACCGCGCAGCTCCAGCTTCGCGCCAAACCAGTTCGTCGACAACGGCACGCCCTGCATGACGCCGACCGAACTGAGTTCCGGCAGCCAGTCGCCGTCCTCGTTGTAATCCCGGAGATCCGCCAGGTCATCGCCGATCTCACCCTTCTCATTGAAGACCCCCAGGTCGAACTGCGAAGTGTAAATATCCGGCACGCCGTCGTGGTTAATATCGCCGAGGTTGTCGGACCAGAGGAATTCCTTCGCGAAGACCGCCTCCAGGTAGGTGATGGGATACTGCACCTTGTCACTCTGACTCGCTTTTTCTGGCAGCTTCACATCCTTCAGCGCCGCCCGTCCGTTCGGCAGTTCGATGGCCAGTGTCCGCTCCTCCTCTTTGCCCGAACTCGACGACGACTCGATTTGCACCAGCCAACAGTACAGGAACGAATCGCATTCATCCGTATATTCGTAGAATTCCTCCGAACCTTCCGGTGGCTTCCCGCCGGACGGGCTGAGCCTGTAGTCCCTGCCGTCGTTGAGCGTACCGTCGTCCTTGTCCCCCGACTTGTAGCCCCAGGCGTAGGCATCCACAGCGGCAACCAGCCCGCAATTGAACGTGCCCAAAAAGTAGTTGTACTCCGGCACGCCGTCGACATTGACATAGATATGACCTTCGCCGCGCCCCCTCGCGCCCTTGTAACGACCCGACAGCGTCGTCGACAGGCCGCCGTGCGGACCCATCGCCGCCGTCTTCAGCGTCTTCGATTCTTCGATTTCGAAGAACCATGTCATTTCCGTCCGACCTTCGTCCGGGTCTTCGTAGATCAACTTAAACGTCTTGAGGCCGTACGATTTGAAGGTGGGGCCGGGAATCGTGGCGGTAGCGCTGCTCTTGCCGCTCTCCGGATCCCACTCAAAGGTCTGCGGCTCCGACTCGCCGCCATCCGCCGACCAAGTCCGATACTTCACGCCCCTGAGCATGTCGGCCGGAATATCCGACATGCTAATAGTCAGATCCTTAAACTGCTTGCCGATCGACGCGGTGTTCGTCGTCCACGCGTCGCCCAACGTCGAACAGCTCATCGTCGGCGCGACGTTTTGCAGGAGGACCACCTTTTCCTCGTAAGCGAAATACTCCTTCCACGAATTCACGCCGGGGGGGCATCCCGTGCCGTCGTCGTTGTCGATCTCCACCTTGATCACCATGCCGTCCATGGGACTGGAGACGGTTCCGTTCGCATTCCTCAGGTCAAAAGAGCCGTTCAGCGCCGAGTTAAAGGCGGGGAGGGTGACATAGTAGGTTTTCGTGACCCCATTCGTCTCCACCTTCTCCAAATTTGAGAATCGGAGCGGCAGTTCGGCGAACGTATCGCCCTTATCCCCCGGCGTAACCGAGACCTTGATGGGGAGGTTCACCGGAATGGAACCGCTACCCGTGTCGAAGTGAATCATGAACTGCGGATACTCCCGCGAACCTTCAAAATAATAATCCTTCTCATTGGGAATCTGGACCCACACCGTCGGCTGCTTCGTCACCCAGACCTTGAAGGTGAAAGGCTGCCCAAAATCGCGCATGTCCTTGTCTTTGAGCCGAATGCTGATGGTCGCGGGATCCGTATCGCTATAGCCGTAGAAGGTATTGGTCAGGGCGAAATAACGCCCCGAGAAGTCATAGGGGACCCCGTCCGGATACTCTATCTCGGACGTCGTCGTATTGCCAAACGGGTCTTCAATTTCCCAGTACACGCGGAATGCGTCCTTACCCGTCGCGGTCTGGTCCAGCACGCCGGGTTCGTCAATGTAGATCTGGAACACCTTACTCACGCCAACGGGGATCTTCTGCTTATCCGAGAACGCGCCGCCGTTTTCGGTAACTGTCCCGGACCCGCCCATGATCTTGGCCTGACTGACGTGCGGCTCGATGTTCCTGGTCTCCACCCGCAGTTCACCGGCACCAAAACGCACCTGGTTGCCATCCCAGTAATCGTAATTGCCCAACACGACCTGGTAGCGGAGAACGGTGCCGAACTCCTCGCCGTCCAGAACCCGCAAAGAGCCGCGGGCTTCCGTCTCGCCGGCTGCAATCCGAATGCCCCGCGAATACGGGTTGCCTTGCACGGCGATGCAGTTCTGCCGGTTCGTTTCGGTGCGCGCCCAGGTGATGTCGTCCACCGGCAGCAGGAAGGCAAACTTCTCTCCGTCCGCCGGCTGGGTCAGGGAGACCGTGAACTCAATGTTCGTGCCTTCGTCGAAACCGCCTTCGGGCGCCCCCCTGGTGAAATAGGCGTTCGCGACCGCCGGAGCAGGGACGTCGACCTTAAAGGAAACCGGATCGCTCCGCTGTCCGTTCGGACCCTTGACGTAGATTTGCGAGGACTTCAGGCCCTCGACGGAATAGTCCTGGCTCGGATACTTGTCGGGGTCAATCGAGCCGTCATCATTGAGCGCATGCAGTTCGCCGGAATAGTCAGGGGCCCACTTGCCGGAAATCGCCTTCCCGTCCCAATAGACCGTATAGCCGATATTGGTGTCATTGATGTTGCCGTAGTTGTCAGTCACCTTGATGCGCATCTCCACCGGCGCCACGAACGGATCGTCGCTCTTGGCCGGCAGATCAATCACCGGCTTGTTGGGAATCAGCGCGACCGTATCGCTTTCGGGATAGTCCTCATCCTTAGTGTTGAACCGGTAAAAGCCGCGCTGCGCCTCGTTCGGCAGCTCATGCGCGAGCTTGAACCCGGATTTGGCCGTAGCCTCCGAAGCGCAGAGGCCGTAGACATAGACCCGCTTCTCCAGCTCTCCGGGCTGGAATTCCAACGTCAACGAACCCGCCTGTTCCCAGGTCGAACGACCGCCCTCCTTTTCGCTGATATGAACGTAGTTCGACCAGGCCGCCAGGGCCGGATCTTTGAACTGCGGCGTGACCTTGACATAAACCGTTTCTTCCTCATTAGTGTACGGCTGGGACAGCGACACCACCATGCTGCCGATAGGTATCTGCTTCTCATTGTCGGGGAGAACCGCGAACTCACCAGCGGCCGCATACTCCTCGCTCATAAGGGCTTTCACCGCCGGCTTCGCCTCGACACAGCCGATCGGCATCGCCACAAAGTCATCGTACGTCAGCCTGCCCCCCGTATAAGCATTGTAGAAATAGTTCGAGCTCGAACAGAGGACAAGGTGCGCAATATCCTCTTTATTCGTCACCCCCCTGATATAGAAGTTGGCGCTCGTCTCGCCGCCGTTAATCGTGATCGTCTTCACCGCGGTCGGCTCCGTGGCGGGCACCGTTTTACCGGCTTCATTACGGATCCACAGCTTGACCTGGAGATCGGCGTCCTCAACCTTGAAGACCGATTCATCGTCCGACCAGACATAATAGACCTTGGACTGGTCAAGGTCAACCGGCTGCGGCGTCTGCAGCCTGAGGGGCAGCGTCGACCGCTCCTCAACCGTATGCCAGATGCCGCCCCGCTTGTCAGCCCAGGTATCTTCGCCGAAGAAGCCCACCGCCTTGACAAAATAGCAGAAACCCTCCGAAGTAAACGACATGTCCTGAATGCGAGGGTCTTTCGCCTCCGGCACACCAACATTGCCCTGATTACCATAAAGAAGGGTGACGGGTTTGGTTTCAATCTCACCGCCTACCGATTTCTGCACCCACCGAGACAACTTCCAGTCACCTTCGATACTGCCGTCCACCCCTCCAAAATTCCGAATGACATACTGCACGGACTTATCTGCGACTTCTCCAATCGGCAGACCGTTGCTGCCGGCCAGACGAATCGGCAGCGCGAAATCGCCCGACTTTACGACATACCTAAACACCATGTCAAACAGATGGGGGTAACCATCCACAGTACCTTTAGCTACGCACTCCGCCCAGTCAGGGTTCCCGCCCTTGACCCCCGAGGCAAAAATCCCCAGCGCCGGCCGAAGCAGTTCCGTCGCATCAGCGAGTGTCTCCGAGCCTGGACCCGTATAACTCAGGCTAAAGCCGGCCATGTGATTTCTCGCCAAACTTTCCTCGGTTCCAGCCTTGAGCGCAAAGCGAACGCGGATGTAGATTTCGTCGCCCACATTATAGGGATCGTCTTTCGATTTCGGGCTGTACCCGCTCACCGTCCCCATGCCGGTACACGGGCGAATATCCCAGATGTCGCCGTCGGCGGCGGAAGCCTCGGAGGATGCAAAGACCGTAAGCAGGACGGCCAGGCTCGAGCAGAGTTTCTTGATCATTTGTTCTTCTCCCCTTCGTTCGAAATGGTGTTGTTCGGAATGGTGTTGACTTCAATCGCCTTGGCTTCGCCGCGCTGGACGCGCTTCGAGTCTTCCTGCGCCCGCAGGATGCGATTACGGGAAATGGTCTGGGCGCGCGAACGGCTTTCTTCGTAGGCGCGGGCGTTGGCCTTGGTCTCGGCCATGAGGACCTGGTAGTCCGCGCGCGCCTCGGCCTTCGCCTTGTCGCCGCCGCACTCTTCGAGGATCGCCTGCATCTTCGAAGTGACCGCCAGCTGCTTGCGGCCGATCTCCTCCCGGACCTCCCACTCCTTCGCCAGCGCCGCGCGGAAAACCGGGTCGTGCATATACGAGTTGCCCTCGGCAACATACACTTCGTCCAGCTTCGGCGCGGGTTTCGCGCCGTCTGCATCGGGCTTTTCTTTACGGCATGCGCAGACGCTGCACGCCATCAGCATGCCCATCACTGGAAGCGCCAGTGACGCCAACTTAAATTCTAATTTGACCATACTCTAGCATTATACCACCTTCGTCTGTTAATTGGCAAGTGATATTTTGTAGAAAAGTGGTTGATAAAAGTCAACATCCAGTTGACAAGTTTTAGGGTTAAATGGTTGAGAAGGTGAAAGACTATACCGTACCGTCGGCGTCTCGCGGCCTTCGGCTGTCTCGCTACGCTCGGCTGTTACGCTTGGAACGGCGGTGTGGTGGACAATGCCTGTTGCAAATTTAGAAATTGAAAGAACCGCTCTCCACCTCCACCTTCGACCTACACCTAAACAAAATCGAACAATCCCACCACTCTCCAACTCTTTACTCCAACTGAACCAACCCCTATTTGACGCGATGGCGTTGATTATCGATGACCTTGATGATCTGCTTGTAGATCGGAGAAGAACCGACGGTGTCCGACAATTCTTCGGCCAATGCTTTCGCCTTGTCCCCAACGGACGTCGCACAGCGATCGAGAATGTCGAACGCAAACTTTCGTCCGATGTCGCAAGCGTCGGCCATCTCTCCAAATGATGTGCGCCGAACATCTTCAAATGTCACTGCAGAACCGATTCGCATGGCCATGTGTGTCGTAGCCGTTTCATACACCGCCGTGCACATCGCATCGTAAAGCGGCGCGAGGATCGCTTTTCCGTTTCGGTACAGTATGGCGTGATTCTTGCCGTGAGCGTCTGCATTCCCGATCAGGTATGTGAAGGCAATATGCTCGATGAACTTCCTCTGTTCGGCGAACCCCAATCTCATTTTCCGCATGGCTAACAGACATCCGCGAACAGATGGCCCGCCTTCATCCTGATATTTTCGCTCCGCTTCGATTCCCAAGGCTTGGCAAAAATCCTCCTGATGGTGGCGGCGGACGATTCCGTCCTTGACGTAACGGTCAAATCGAATTGTGCGATAACACGTTTCGTTCCCAAATCGCACAATGTCACATTCCGCCGCGTCGATTCCGCAACAGCTCGCCAATCGCTGGCAGAACATTTCGTTGAACACGCTTTCTGGCAAACGGGAAGCGGCGGGCTTGACGATATCCGTGGATGCGGCACCATAAAGCGGTAGCGCGAGCCGACCGTCACGAACACGTGCGACGATCTTGTCCTGGGCACCGGTCGCCGACATTCTGAACCCTTCGTGAAAACCGACGAGCAACGGACGCTCTCGCAGCGATCGAATTGCGGCTTCCGCCTCCGCTTCTGTGAGAGTAAGGACTTTTTCATTCCTCAGTTCGACATTCGGGCTTTCCCCTTCGGGGAAAATCGAAATCGCGCCAGCACAGTCTCGGCCCAACACCTTTAGACAACCGAAAACATTTCCTGCCGAAATGCCGAGAACGACTTCCAGCTTGCGGCGCACAACTTCTGGCGGCAGCATATTCTCGAAAAACTTCTTTGTTTCATAGGCGTCATACGCCTCTTCTCTCAAAGGCAATTTCACCGACAGCGCCAGCGCCTTCGGAGATGACAGGTAATCGCTCGAATAGGCAAAGACGAACGAATTCGTCTTGCCATCGTATTCAAGCGTTCCAGCCAATGAATCTTTAAACCATACGGCAAGGCGTTCCATCATTCTTCATCCATGTTCGGTGGAAGGTCGTA
>JAZQPI010000086.1:0-3377 GCA_045628545.1 Kiritimatiellia bacterium | reverse complement strand
TTCGTAAACGACGCCGTCAAGATCCGCCAGATCCTTCCGCGCGTTCGCGAGCGCCTTCGGATCGGTGATCGCGAGACGCACGTGCTCCTCGTGGAGCAGCCTGGCCACCGTCCCCGCCGGCGTCTCGCGCGTGTCGCCCGTGTCGGCCTTGAACGCGAACCCGAACAGCGCGATCTTCTTGTTGGCGAGCGTGTTGAACATCGCCCGGAACAGCCGCGAGACGATGCGCTCCTGCTGGTGGTCGTTCATGCGGATCACCTGCGACCAGTATTCCGCCGCGGTATGGAGGCCGAACGACTCGCACAGATAGACGAGGTTGAGGACGTCTTTCTTGAAGCAGCTGCCGCCGAAGCCGGGACCGGCCTTGAGGAACTTCGGGCCGATGCGGTGATCGGCCCCGATGACCCTGGCGACCTCGTCCACATCCGCCCCCGTCGCCTCGCAAAGCCCCGCAATGGCGTTGATCGAACTGACGCGCTGGGCGAGAAAGGCGTTGGCGGCCAGCTTGGTGAGTTCGGCGGACCAGACGTTCGTCGTAAGGATCCGCTCGCGCGGCACCCAGGACGAAGCCCCTTCGTAGATTCTGACGATCTCTTCGACGGCGGCATCGCCCGCGGGCGTCTGGGGTCCGCCGATAAGGACGCGGTCAGGCGCCATCAGGTCCCGGATCGCCGTGCCCTCAGCCAGAAACTCCGGATTGCTCAGCACGACGAAACGCGGGCTCGCGTCTTCCGACGGCGCGTCCGCGTTCAGAATCGCGTCCATCGCGGCCGCCGTGCGCACCGGCAGCGTGGATTTTTCGACGACGATCTTCGGGCCCTTCGCCCAGGACTTGATTTCGCGGGCCGTCGCCTCCCAATACTGGAGGTCGCTCGCCCGGCCGGCCCCGCGGCCGAACATCTTGGTGGGCGTGTTCACGCCGACGAAGACGATGTCGCACGCCTCGACCGCCGCGCGGATGTCCGTCGAGAAGAACAGGTTGCGGCCGCGCACGCGGCGCACGACCTCCTCCAGCCCCGGCTCGTAGATCGGCAGCGCGAAATCAGGGGAATTCCACGCGGCGATCCGCGCCGCGTCGATGTCGACGACAATGACCTTGCGGTCGGGGTTCTTGTCGGCGACGACGGCCATGGTCGGACCGCCGATGTAGCCGGCGCCGATGCAGACGATGTCACGGTTCATGATCGCGGTCCTTTCGCGGAAAACGTCAGAGGGCCTTGAAAATCGCCTCGGCGAACGGTCTGTAGTCCTCGAAGACCTGCAGGTCGGGATTGGCCGCCTTGATCGCCTCCGTGGTGCGGAAGAGGAAGCCCGCCTTCGACGCGCGGATCATCGCGAGGTCGTTGAAGCTGTCGCCTGCGGCGATCGTCTCGAACCCGCAGCTCTGCAGCGCCTTCACCGTCGTCAGCTTCGACTGCGCGCACCGCATCCGGTAGCCGGTGATGCGTCCGTCCGGCGCGGACTCGAGCGTGTTGCAGAAGAGCGTCGGCCAGCCGAGCTTGCGCATCAGGGGACGCGCGAACTGCTCGAAGGTGTCGGAGATGATGACCGCCTGCGTGCGCTCGCGGATCGAATCGAGAAACTCCTTCGCGCCCTCGAACGGCTCGATGCCGGCGATCACTTCCGAAATCTCCTTCAGCCCGAGGCCATGCCGGTCGAGCAGGTCGATGCGGTAGCGCATCAGCTTGGCGTAGTCCGGCTCGTCGCGGGTCGTGCGGCGGAACTCCGGAATCCCCGTCTTCTCGGCAAAGGCGATCCAGATCTCCGGCACGAGGACGCCCTCAAGGTCAAAGCAAACGATATTCATGACTTGATTTCCAAATGAAGGTGAGCGGACCTCAGTGGCGGAAGGAGCGCTGGCCGGTGAAGACCATCGCGACGCCCGCGTCGTTGCAGCAGTCGATCACGTCCCAGTCGCGGATCGCGCCGCCGGGCTGCACGATCGACGTGATGCCCTCGCGAATGCCGACTTCGGCGCCGTCGCGGAACGGGAAGAACGCGTCCGACACCATCGCGCAGCCGGGCAGGCCGCCCTTCTCGGCCCGGGTCTGCTCCATGATCTCGGCCTGTTTCTTCGCGCCGTCCTCTTCGCCGAAGACGAGACGGAGGTCGTTGAACGGCTTCTGGTACTTCTCCCAGGCGATCCAGTCCGCATGCTTGGTGTAGGCCTTGTCACGGGCGATTTCGGCGACGCCGACGCGGTCCTGCTCGCCGGTGCCGATGCCGACCGTCACGCCGTCCTTCACGTAGAGGACGGAGTTGGAGGTCACGCCGGCCTCGACGAGCCAGCCGAAGACGAGGTCCTCGTACTCCTTCGCGGTCGGCAACCGCTTGATCTTGTACTCCTTGAAGGAGACCTCGCCCGTCTCCTTGTTCGTGATCTTGCGGTTGCAATAGGCGGGCATCATGTCCTCGGGACGGCGCGCGTTCGCGCTGAACGAGGTCTGCGCGACGATGCCGCCGTCGATGAGGGACTTGAAGTCGATGACGTGCTTGGCGACGAAGTCGGTGAGGCGCTGCATGTTGCGGATGCGGAAGACGCGCAGGTTCTTCTTCGTCGCGAAGAGGTCCATCACGCCCGGCTTGAAGTCCGGCGCGACGACGACCTCGGCGTAGTTCTCAACGATCAGCTTCGCCGTTTCGAGGTCGCACTCGCGGTTCAGGGCGATCGCGCCGCCGAACGCGGCGAGACGGTCCGCCTTGTTGGCGCGGAAGTAGGCCTCGGCGAGCGTCGAGCCGGTGGCGACGCCGCAGGGGTTGTTGTGCTTGACGATGACGGCCGTGGGCTTCTCCATCAGATAGCGGAGGATGTTGAGCGCGTTGTCGGTGTCGGTGACGTTCGTCTTGCCGGGATGCTTTCCGCTCTGCAGGAGTTCGGGGACGGAGGCGAGATACTGCCCGGCCTGCAGGAGCTCGACGTCGCCGAGGACGAGGTTGCCGTTCACGAGCCGGTAAAGCGCCGCCTCCTGGCCCGGGTTCTCTCCGTAGCGCAACCCCTTCTCCTCGCCGCCGATGTTCCAGGTCACCTTCTCGTAGCTGAAGGTCTGGCGCTTTTCTCCGTCAATGAACGCGATCTCCATCCGCGGGGCGAAATGGTCGGCTTCGATGGTCTTGTAAGCTGCTTTAAGGTCCTTCATTTGATCCTCCGAAAATTTTGTTCGTATCTGAATATTATACCAAAATCCACGGCCTGCATGCGCTGTTCACAAAAGACGGACTAAGGTTTTACCGGCTCGTTGCGCCGCCTCCAGAAGTAAATGCAAACATGGTTTTGCGTTGAGTGCTGGAAACAAGGGGTAGGATCGATGGATAGCGGATTCCTCCTCCACCCCTCCCGGGAGGGGGACTTGCGTTTACCTGCATAACATTTCCGCAAT
>JAZQPI010000085.1:0-20403 GCA_045628545.1 Kiritimatiellia bacterium | reverse complement strand
TCTGTCGATGGGAAACATCTGAAGGTCGACTGCGGCTTCGGACTCGACCATTCGAAAATGCTCAGATGCACTTTTGCTCAGATGCTCAGATGCCGAGGTCGGTCAAAACCGCGCCAGCGGTATTGACTGACCGAGTACCTGCAATGTGGTTTTGACGCGTCAAAACGAGAGAAAAACCTCTCGGGCGGATTTCCGAGCGCGACGGCTACTTCGCCTTGGACTTCCGGGCGAAGGAGCGAACGGCGCAAAGCGCGATCACCAGCACGACAACCAGCAGTCCGGCGAAGACGACGAACAGGTTCTGATACCACGGACAGTAAAAGCCAATCTGCCGACACATCTCGCTCATCCCGTGACACCACGTCAACTCTTCGGCAACGGCCACATCCTCCGGCTGTTTGTAGACGAGAAAATAGGAACGGCCGAAATGGCGCGGCGCGAGCCCCGCGAACCGCGCGATGCGATGACTGTTGTACACGGGGTCTTTCGTGCAGAACACGTTGACCACCCTCCGGCCGCAGGCGGACCGCTCCTCCGGCGAAAGT
Source organism: Kiritimatiellia bacterium (assembly GCA_045628545.1). Lineage (GTDB taxonomy): Bacteria > Verrucomicrobiota > Kiritimatiellia > RFP12 > UBA1067 > UBA1067. The sequence continues at coordinate 19,858 of JAZQPI010000085.1, read as the reverse complement.
CCGCCCGCCAGACTCGACGACAGTCCGAGTCCGTTGAAGGTCGCGAACTTCAGCCGGTCCCCTTCTTCGTCCTTGACCGCCGACGCGACGTAGGTGGCAAGACAGCCGCCGAGCGAATGCCCGACCACCCACACCTCGCCCTTGAAGCGCGACACGACCCCTTGCGTAACGGCCAGCGCCTGATCGAACTGCAACGCCCGTTCGCCGTTCAGTAGATGTTTCGCGCAGGCCACGAAGTCCAGTCCTCCCGCGAGCCGCATCTGTGTGCCCGAGAGGTCGCAGCCGCTCCACACGACGACGACGCGGTCGAGCAGACGATGGACGAAAAGCCGCCCGCGGAGTCCGTCGCCGAAAACGACGTAGCCGTTCTCGGAGTAAATATCGTCCGAATACGACGTTCCCGAAACGGCCGCCGACCATTCCGCACGAGTGAACGGGCGATAGCCGAACGGAAGCTCCATGTCCGGATAGGCGGCGTTGGCGCATTTCGCCATCTCGAAAAGTTCGAAGCGCTCCGCCCGGCAAAGTTCGCCGAACGGCAGCTCTTTTACCAGGCACTCTCCGCGCAGCTCCTCCATCCGCGACTCCGCCTCCCGTACCAGACGTCTGTAGGCAGACACCTCGACCGGCGCGGCGTCATCGAGAACGAGATCATTCATCAGATCCCAGCTGCCCGAAATCAGGCCGTCAAAGACGACGTCCTGTCCCGGCTTCAGTTCCGCACAATCCGCCGCGCCCCCGCGGCACTTTACCTTGATGTTGACCGCCTGTTCCCCAGCCCGGCCGACGGTGACGATGATGTTCTTGCCGGACGAGAACCAGCGGCTCTCGGTCTTGGCCACATAGCCGCGCAGCATGATCCGTTTGCCGTTCAGCCATGCGACCGAATCGCAGAGACGGGCCGAGAGATGCTCGCCGTCCTCTGGCGACGCCAGCTTCTCCACGAGCTGTTCGACCACCGTCCTGCCGTTCAACGCCGCGACGCGGTCGCAGTCGTTCGTCAGGGCTGCGGACGACGCTTCCGATTCGGCCCAGCCATACGCGGCGGCCGTCAGAATCAACAGGCAAATCAGGTGTTTCATTTAGTCCTCCGAGGTCAGAGATTCGCGAACGGATTGCAGCTGAAGCCGGACGAATTGGCCGGCGCAAAGACGGTCTTGGGCCCCTGACGGCGTCCGCCCCCAGGACGAACCGGTCCGCCGGACGAAGAGGTCGATCCGCCGCCGGTCCCGGGATTGGTCTTCGCCGAAAGCGAAATGCGACCGCGCGCCAGATCCACGCCGATGACCGTCACCTGCAGACGGTCCCCTGCCTTGACGACGCTCGCCGGATCGCTCACGAAGCTGTCCGAAAGCTCGGAAAGGTGGACGAGTCCGTCCTGGTGGACGCCGATGTCCACAAACGCTCCGAAGGCCGTCACGTTGGTGACGACGCCCTCGAGCTTCATCCCCTCCTTCACATCCTCGATCTTCGTAACGTCATCGCGGAACTTCGGCGGCTCGAAAACCGCGCGCGGATCGCGTCCCGGCTTCGCCAGTTCGGCGACGATGTCCTTCAGCGTCGGTTCGCCCACCTCGTCCGTCACATACCTGCGCACGTCGATCTTCTTCGCCGCGGCGGAATTGCCGACGAGGTCCCGTACGGAAACTCCGACGTCATCGGCCATCTTCGACACCAGCGCGTAACGCTCGGGATGGACCGCCGAAGCGTCCAGCGGATTCTCCGCGCCGCGGATGCGCAAAAAGCCCGCGCACTGCTCGAAGGCCTTGTCTCCGAGACCCTTCACCTGCCGCAGCTGTTCGCGGCTCGTGAACTTGCCGTTGGCGTTGCGCCATTCGACGATGCTTTTCGCCAGCGCCGAGGTCACCCCCGAGACGCGCTCCAGGAGCGGCGCGGAAGCGGTGTTCAGTTCGACGCCGACACCGTTCACACAGCTGACGACAACCTCATCCAGCTTCGCTCCGAGCATCGGCTGCGACACGTCGTGCTGATACTGGCCGACGCCAATCGCCTTCGGATCGACCTTGACCAGTTCGGCCAGCGGATCCTGAAGCCGCCGGCCGATCGAAATCGCGCCGCGGACCGTGAGGTCGAGGTCGGGAAACTCCTGCCGGGCGATTTCCGACGCCGAATAGACGGACGCGCCGGCCTCGCTGACGCTGACGACGATCGGGATCGGGATCTCCGGATGCTGCTCGTGCAGCTTCTTGAGCGTCGCCCGCACGAACGCCTCCGTCTCGCGCCCGGCAGTTCCGTTGCCAACCGCGACGGCTTCGACCTTGTACTTGTAGACAATGAGCGCAATCGCCTTCTCCGCCTCAAGGGGCTTCTGCTGCGGGAAAATCACCGTCTTACCGAGATACTTCCCGGTCGCGTCCATCATCGCGACCTTGCAACCGGTGCGGATACCGGGGTCGATAGCCAGAACGGCCTTCTCCCCGAGCGGCGCGGCCAACAGGAGGTGTCGCAGGTTCTCAGCGAAGACTTCGACCGCGGCACGGTCCGCCTCGGCCTTCTTCTCAACGGTGACGTCCACCTCGCAGCTCGGCGCGAGCAGCCGCTTATAGGCGTCAGCCGCCGCGATCTCCGCCTGTTCGCGGCAGACGGGGCTATGGGCGAAGCCGGCGCCCTCGGATGCCGCGGCAATCTCCACAATGCGCGAGACGACCGCTTCGGACTCCAGTTCGAGCTTCACCCAGAGCACGCCCTCCTTCTGTCCGCGCCGGATGGCGAGATAGCGGTGGCTCGGAATCGTGGCGATCGGCTCCTCGAAATCGTAGTACTGCTCGAACTTGGTCGGCTCCTTCGGCGCAGGCGAGGCCACCTCGCTGCGCACGCGGGAATGGCGGGCGAACTCCTGGCGCACGAAACCGCGCACGTCCGCCAGATCGGCGATGCGCTCGGCGACGATGTCCCGCGCGAACTGCAGGTCTTCGGCGGAACGGGCGCCGGATTCCGCCGCAGTGAGCGCTCCGCTCCAGATGGCGTCGGCGAGGGGCTCGAACCCCTTCTCGCGGGCGACCTGGGCACGGGTCCGGCGCTTGGGCTTGTAGGGCTGATAGAGGTCTTCGAGCGCACTCTTCTGAAAACACGACGCAATCTTCTTCGCCAGGTCGTCGGAAAGCTTGCCCTGGTCTTCGATGGATTTGAGGATCGTCTGTTTGCGGTCCTCGAGTTCGGTGTAGTACTCCAGGCGGTCCTTGATCTTGCCGATCGCGACTTCGTCGAGGTTGCCGTGCGCCTCCTTGCGGTAACGCGCGATGAAGGGAATCGTGTTCCCTTCCGCGAGCAGCTTCTCGACGGCCGCGACCTGGCGGGCCCCCGCGCCGACCTCAGTGACGATCCGACTCAGTATCTCGGTGTTCATCTCTACGGAAAATTCCTTCTCTTGGTTCTTGTTCAGGTAAAATGGTCAGCGGCGCGAGCGGCGCGTCGTCAGCCGGCAGCGTCTTCCAGGCCGCCGAATAGATGGGCAGGCCTTGCTCGCGGAACATCGTCTCGAACTCCGTCCAGACCTCAGGCGGACGGGGCATCGGCTCGACGCGGACATAGCGCGGATCCTCGGCGAAGCCCGCGCACACGGTCTCGAAATACTCGGCGTGGTCGGTGGCGAATTCAAGGACGCCTCCGATCTCCAGACGCTTCCAGAGCGCATTGAGGAAAAGCGGACCGAACAGGCGGTGCGAATGGTGCTTCTTCTTCGGCCAGGGGTCGGGAAAGAACACGTAGACCTTGCGCGCGTGATGGTCCGGCAGCAAATAGTGAAACGTGTAGAGCGCCTCCAGGCGCAGCACGCGGGCGTTGTCCACATGGCCTCGGCGGCATTTGCCGTCAAAGAGCCGCACCCGCTCAAGCATGCGCTCGATGCCGAGAAAGTCGCAGTCGGGACAAGCCGCGGCCCGCGACACGAGAAAGCGCCCCTTCCCGCAGCCGACCTCGATTTCAAGGGGGCGGGACGTGTCGATGTCGAGCGGACGGCACGGATCGGTCACCGTGATGACGTGGGAGTCTTCGGACTGTTTCATGATTCGTTTCCTTGAAGCGCGGCGACATAGGGCCGCATATCCTCCGGCACCGGCGCCTCGAACGCCATCTGCACGTTCCGCACGGGATGCCAGAGGACCAGCCGCCAGGCGTGCAGCATCTGGCGCGGCGGGACCGGATCGAGCCGACGGTCCTGCGCCGGCCGGCCGTAAACGGAGTCGCCGATCACGGGACAGCCGAGGGACGCCATGTGGACGCGGATCTGGTGGGTGCGGCCCGTCTCGATGCGGCATTCGACGAGCGACGTGCCCGCGAGGCGCGCCCCGTCCGGCACGACGCGCCAGTTCGTCACCGCCTTCTTGCCGCATTTTCCCGTCGCCGCGCGATCGGCGGGAACGACCGCCATGCGCTTGCGGTCTACGGGATGTCGGCCGATCAGGTTCTCGATGCGGCCTGCCGCAAGCGACGGCTGGCCGTGGCAGACGGCGAGATAAGTCTTGGTGATGTCGCGGTGAGACGAAAAGGCGCGCACAAGTCCGTCCATGGCGGGCTGCGTCTTGGCGACGACGATCAGCCCCGACGTGAACTGGTCGAGACGGTGGACGATGCCGGGCCGCGCCACACCACCGATGCCGGAGAGTCCCGGACAATGCGCCAGCAGGGCGTTGACCAGCGTCCCGGTGAAATGTCCTGGCGCGGGATGGACGACCATCCCGGGCGCCTTGTTGACAACGACGAGATCGTCGTCCTCGAAGACAACCGCGAGCGGGATCTCCTCCGGCTCGGGGACCGCGGGCACCGGCGGCGGAATCTCGACCTCGATCTCGTCCTCGTCCGAGACCTTCATTCCCGCCTTGTCGGCGACCACCCCGTTGACGGTCACGTAGCCGGCCTTGACGAGGCCCTCGAGCCGCGAGCGCGAGAACGCGGGGTAAAGCGCGAGCAGATGTTTATCGAGCCGCTGCACGCCGAGCCGATTCCAGGGTGTTCCAGAGCAGCATCGTGATGGTCATCGGACCGACGCCGCCGGGGACCGGGGTGATGGCCGAAGCCACCTGCGCGCAACTGTCGAAATCCGCGTCGCCGACGAGCCGGAAGCCCTTCGGACGGGTGGCGTCGGGAATGCGGTTCACTCCGACATCGATCACGACCGCGCCGGGCTTGAGCATGTCGCCGGTCAGCGTACCGGGATGCCCGGCCGCGACGACGACAATGTCGGCCGTGCGGGTGAAGGCCGCCACGTCAGGCGTGCCGGTGTGGCAGAGCGTGACCGTCGCGTTCGCCTCGCGCCGCGCCAAAAGCGCCGCGACCGGCTTGCCGACGATGTTCGAGCGTCCGATCACGACCGCGTGCCGGCCGGCGATCTTCATGCCGGAGAACTCGATGAGCTTGATGATGCCGTGCGGCGTGCAGGGCAGGAAGCACGGCTCGCCGATCATCATGCGCCCGACGTTCACGGGCGTGAAGCCGTCCACGTCCTTCTCCGGCGCGATCGCGTCGATCACCGCCTTCTCGCTGATGTGCCGCGGCACGGGCAGCTGGACGAGGATGCCGTGAATCGCCGGATCGGCGTTCAGCTCCTTCACGCGGGCGACGAGCTCGGCCTCGGTCGTCTCGGCCGGCAGGCGGATTTCGCGCGAATACATGCCCGCCTCGCCGCACGCCTTCTCCTTCGCCGTCACGTAACTGACGCTGGCGGGGTTGTCCCCGACGAGGATTACGGCCAGCCCCGGCGTGACGCCGGTCTTCGCCTTGAGGTCGGCCGTGCCCGCGGCGATTTCCGCCCGCAAGTTCGCCGCCAGCTGCTTGCCGTCGATGATCTTTGCGCTCATGTCAGTCTTCCCTCCATTTGATGTAGCGGACCTTCTTGTCCTTGACGTAACCTTCGGCGTTCACCTCGTGCTTCATGCCCATGGATTCGCCGACGATCTTGATTTTGAAAACGCTGTTCTCGTCCGGGACGTAGGTCAGGTACTGGTTCGCCTCGTTCCCGAGCTCGACGCTCGAGTCGTAGTCCGACACCCGCTGCTGGAGGTCGTTCCAGTCGGTGTAGGGCCACCAGTTCCGGCCCGGCTCGGCGTCGCGGTGCTCCGGTTCGACCTTGAGCGCCGCGATGATCGCCTCGGCGGTCGCGCGGCCCTCCGCCATGTCGTCCTCGTCTTCCTCGTTGTAAATGCCCGGGATGGTCAGCAGCTGCTCGACCGTGCAGTTGTTGACGTTGACCTTGGCGCTGCCGGTCGTCCCGAAGAGGTTGACGACGCCGGTCACGGTCACCTGCTCGTCCTTGTCCTTCTCGTCCGGATTCAGCGCGCCGCCCGTCAGCACCGCCGGATAGTCGCGCCAGCCGCGCAGATAGGCGAGCTCCTGGATGTCGGGAATCTGCGCGTTGCGGGGAAAGCGCTTGTCCTCGTCGTCCACCTTGTCGTCCTCGTAGCGCTCCTCGTACCACTTCGACTCGGCCCCGCACTCCGAGCCGTCGATCGCCGTCACCGTGTCGTCCTCGTCCCGCCAGTCGTTCCAGCTGGCGATGAGCATGTCCGTCAGCTTGACCTTGCCGTCGTCGGTCTCGACCTCGTAGTCCTCGGGGATGCCGTGGCTGCGGAAGATCATCTCCCAGCGCAGGCGGTAGTTCTGGTCGCCGCCCGAGTAAAGCTCGTTGACGTTGATGGCGTTCTTCTCGCCGGCGTTCACCAACTCGATCTCCACCGAAACCGTGCAAGGGTTGACGAGCTCGCCGTCGTCCCCACGCGCCTCGTCGAGCAGGATCGGCCCGATGCGGCATTTGGAGTCCGTCTTCAGCGCCCGCTTCTCCAGGATCCAGCGGTCCTCCTCCAGCAGGGCTTCGAGGTCCTCGTCCTCGGAATACGCGCTGACCTCGCTGTAGCCCGTGAGGACGACTTCGCCCAGGGCCTGCCCGGCGTCGATGAGCCGGTTGACGCGGTTGCGTTCGCGCACGTAGACGTTGATGCCGCTCTGGAGATGGGCCTCGTAGGCGAAGCTGATCACCATGACGGACAGGACGGCGATCACCCACAGGGCGACGATCAATGCGCTTCCCCGCCTCATTTCGAACCTCCCGCCGGCGGCCCGCCTTTCGCACCGCCCGGCCCCGGGGCGGAACCGCCGCCTCTCGCGCCGCCCGCCCCGGACGTCGTGCCGCCGCCTTTCGCACCGCCGCGGTTCCGACCGCCGCGGCCGCCCTCTTTCTCCTTGTCCGTCGGCGTGGTCGCGCCGTCGAGGGACTGCTCGTGAATCGGGATGCGGATGATTCGCATGAGCGGCGCGGTGTTGGACCGGTAGCTCTTGCCCTCGGGATCGGCGATGCGGAACAGGAGTTCGACCTTGTAGGGCACCGCGTTCGACTCGGCGAACTCGTCCTCGAAAAGGTCGTCGTCGTTCTCGGCCTCGACCTTGTCGGCGGACTTCAGCACGCGGCAGTTGAAGCCGACGACTCCGTCGGCGATCAGCAGCGGCTGGTACATGTCCGCATTGCCGAAAGAGTAATCGATGTCGTCCGTGTTCTCCTTCGGCCGCAGCGCGACGTCCGGACACTGGCGGGCGTAAAGCCCCGTGACCTGGATCTCGTAGGGACGGCCGTCTGGATCGCGGTAGTCGTTGTTGCCGGCCTCCAGCACCATGACCTGCACGCGATGGACAGTGTCGGCGACGGCGCTGCGGTTGCCGACGATCGCCGTGCCGGTCTTGGACCACTCGATGACGTCGGAGCTGTCGGGATCGTCTCCGTCGCCGTTGTCAGTCAGGACGAAGCCGTACTTCTCGTCCTGCTGTCCGTCGTGCGGATAGTACATGCTGCGCAAGCCGGCGACGACCTGGTTGAGCGCGAAATCCGTGCGCTGCATCTTGTCCATGTAGTCCGTCGCGATCTGCCAGCCGCGGCTGACGGCGTTGAACGTCGCCACCGCGAGCGACGTCACCACGCCGACGAGTACGACGGCGATCATCAGCTCGATCAACGTGAAGCCGCGCCTACTCATCGCCCTTCCTCCAGAACGTGACGCAGCTTTCCTCTTCGCCGTTGCCGCGCCGGCGGTCTCCCCAGCGCACGGTGATGCGGACCGTGTAGAGATTACCCAGCCGCTTGATGTCGTCATCCGAGTCGTTGCGGTTAAGGGCGACTCGCTCCCACGTGTAGCCGTGGTACTTCTCCTCCTGCGCTCTCGACAGGCGCACGTCCTTCGAAATCATGTCCCAAAGTTCCGACGCCGAGGTCTCCGACACGTCGAGGTCCTTGTCGGGATCCTTCACGTCGGCCAGCGGATAGGCCATGTCGCCGAGGTCCATCACCTCCTGCGCCGTCTGCAGGCTGGTCGAGGAAATCATCATCTTCTGGCTGTTGGACATCGACACGAGGATCGTCGTGAGGCCGAAGCCGAGGATCACGGCCGCGAGCAGCACCTCCAGAAGCGTAAAACCGCCGCGGTTCACCGTTCATCCTCCGCAAGGACCTTCGCCGCGCCGAAGCGGTCGATTGAGATGCACAGCCCGTCCTCGGGCGCGCGACCGTCGGGATAGACATAGACCCGGTGCGGCGTCGTCCGACCGTTGACCTCCCAGACGATGGAGACCGGCTCCTGGTCGTCGTTCAACGCGGCCGGTTTCGCCGACTCCGCGGGCTCGTCCTTCTTCTCCGTCTCGGACTTCGCGTCGTGATAGCGGCCGATCAGGTAGTCGACGTTCGAGAAGACGGAAAGCTTCGACTTGGCCCGTCCGGCGTCAGCGGGACTCAGCTCCTCGCCCTCCATCAGCACCTTCAGGCGCATGCCCTTGACGACGTCGGACTTGATCGGCGCGAAAAGGATCTCCTCGATCGTCTCGCCGCCGCCTTCGGAAGCCTCCGCCGACTCGCCTTCCGCATCGGGCGCCGGGCCGTCGTCGCCGCCGAGCGTCACGCGGTCGCCCTTCAGCGTGAAGGCCGTGACAACACCGCCGGCCGACATGATCTTCGCCGAAGTGACTTCGACACAGGCGCACGGCTCGTCGTCGACTTGCTTCACGGAATAGGTGATGATGCTCGGCTGCTGAGTGACCAGCGCGGTCGAACGCGCGTGGCGGATCGTCGCGAACACGTCGCGCACGGCGGACTTGACCCGCGCCGCGCCCTGTCCGGAGCGGACGCTGACCACGCTCGCCGTCACCATAATGGCGATGATCGCCACGATGGTGAGCAGTTCGATGAGCGTGAAGCCTCGGCGGCCCGAAGGCCGGCCGGGCGCGTCAGGCGCGGAGGGGCGCACGGCCGTCAATTGTTATTGCCGCTTTTCTTCGTCGTGTCGCTGCGCAGGTCGTCGTCGTTGCCGAATTCGCCGTCGGGACCGGCGGAGATGACGACAATGCGCTTGCCCTTGCGCTCGTACTTGTACTCGTTGCCCCAGGGGTCTTCGAGCGCGCCTTCGCCGCCCTGGAGAATCGGCTCGTCATCGCCCTTGGCGGTGATGAGGTCCTTCAGGTCGTTGGGATACTTCTTGTTGTCGAGATAGTAGCTCGTCACCGCGTTGGCGATGTTGGCGCACGATTCCTTGGCCGCCGTGACCTTGGCCTTCTCGATGTTGCCGGTGATCGTCTGAACCGCCACCGCGCCCAGAATGCCGATGATGGCCACCGCGACCAGGATCTCCATCAGCGTGAAGCCCGCGCGCAAAGTCTGAACCGCTGTTTTTTCCGTCTCCTTCATGCTAACCTCCTTAATAGGCCGATGTCCGTGTTTCTAATATTATACCAAATCTCACGCGCAAAAGTTTAGCCAGAAAAACAGTGCAAAAGGCACGAAGTGCAGATGGAAGGCGCAGGATAGTATCGGATTGTGTCCGAGGCTGCCAGCCAACCATCCACACGACAGCTCTTCTCCGACCTTCCGTCAGGGCGACACCATGCACTGTTCATAATGCCCAGGCTGCCAAACTCGGACAACCGATCCGTTAGCCTGGACCTGATCGACGTAGCGCCCCTCCACCCAGACATTCTGCGTCCGAGCCACGGGTTGCGCGACCACTGGTTGCGTGACCACTGGTTGCGTGACGACCGGCTGCGTGACGACAACCGGCTGGGGAACGACAACCGGCTGCGTGACGACGGTCGGTGCGGATTCCACCACCACAGTGTCACGTACAACGCCCCCAACCAGTCCGCCGACGACGCCACCGACGAATCCAGGCCAGAAATGGCAACCGCCCCGCCCCCAGAAGCCGCCATGATGATAGCCGCCATGATGATAGCCGCCATGATGCCAGCTATGGTATGGCCTGCGATGCCAGCCCCCGTGATGCCCACAGCCAGGCCGAGCCCAGCATGCTCCTGCACACATAACAACTGCGGCAAAAACCGCAACAACTGCCTTCTTTCCGTTCATTTCAATCTCCTTTCATTATTGCCTTTTCGGCTTACAATGGGTTAGGACGGCATCAACCTCCGTTCTGACAAACTTTCTTCACCTTTTTTCGAGTTCGCGCTGCTCAATGAAGAAGACCTTGTCTCCGACGCGGCAGCGCGGGCAGCGGAAGGTCACCCACGTGCCCTTCTCGCCGACCGCCGGACGCTCATCGTCGCGATGCAGTTCGCCCAGCGTCAGTTCGACCACGCCGGTCGTCGGCCCGTGCACCTGCAGCGCGTCCCCGGTACGGATTGCATGGTCCTGAATCTTCACCTGCGCGATACCCGCCTTCAGATAATAGTCCATCACGATTCCGACATGCCGCTTGACGGTCGTGGACAGCGAGTCTTCCGAATCCGTGAACTGCGCGACGCCGGGCCGCCCGAAGTAGAGTCCATCCGCGAACTCGCGGTGAAAGACCTTCTTCACCTCCGCCGTCAGTTCGGCGACGAGCTCCGGCGTATACGTGCCCGCGGCGACCGCGTCGACCGCACGCCGGTAGGCCGAGACCACCGTCTTGACGTATTCCGCGTTCCGCGCCCGTCCTTCGATCTTGAACGAGGCGATGCCGGCAGCCATCAGCCGGTCGACGAATCCGAGTGAACAGAGGTCCTTCGCCGACAGCACCGTATGCGGCTCGACCAGGAACTCCGTCTTCCCCTCGTGCACCGGACGACCCTCGCCGTCCTCGTAGAGATCGACCGCTTTGACCAGAAACCGCCGCCGGCAGGGCTGGTTGCATTCGCCACGACAGGCGCTCTTGCCGAAAACCTCGTGGCTCATGAAGCAGCGGCCGGACTCAGCCACGCACTGCGCCCCGTGGACGAAGCACTCGATCTCGGTCGGCCGCACGGCCCGCACGATGCGCGACACCTCGTCCAGCGTGCATTCGCGCGCCAGCACGACGCGGGACGCGCCCTGACCGGCCAGGAACTTCACCGCGGCGGAATTCGAGGTCGACATCTGCGTCGACACGTGAAACGCCGCGCCCAGCTGCTTGCAAAGCGAAATAACGCCCCAGTCGGAGACGATGAAGGCGTCGACAAAATCCTTCGCCGCGACGATCGTGCGTTCGACCTCCTGCCGCTCGTCCTCGAACATGATGGCGTTGAGCGCCAGATAGCGCCGCACGCCGCGCTCCGCGCACCGGCGGCGGATCTCCGGCAGGTCCTCGATCTTGAAGTTCACGCCGCTGCGGGCGCGCATGTTGAACGTCCCGAGTCCGAAATAGACGGCGTCAGCCCCCGCGTCCAGCGCAGCCTGGAGGCAGACGAAATCGCCCGCCGGCGCCAGAATCTCCGGGCGCGCACATTCCGCGCCGCCAGTTTCAATCCTTTCTTCACCCATCGTCATCCTAAGCCGTCCTGTCTTTAAATCAACCGATCTACCATCGCATCATTCACTTCAAAGATTATAGCAAACTGCCGACAATCGGGCAAATCAGCGGAAGTGGGAAATTCAAGAACCGGACGGCAGGTGCAGATTGCGGTCGCGATGCAGGGCTCTGTCAGTCGACCAGCTCCTTGAAATATTCACTGGCGCGGCGGCCGAGACGATAGGCGAGATACGCGTTGATCCCGCCCTCGGCGATCTTGCCTCCGAATTTCGCCAGCAGCGGCAAGGCCGGCTGAAGAATCGCCGAAACCCCCTCTTCGCCAAGCCACTCCGAAGTGCCCTTTGCAATCGCATCCGCCGCCCCTTCCGCGACCTGCCCCAGTTCGCCGGAAATGTAGAGGTTCACGAACCAGCGCATGACCAGCCTGAACGCCAGCTGCCGCGACACCTGCCGATGATAGACATTGGCAAGGTCACAGACCATAAGCGTACTGTTGAAGAACACGGCGATGACGTCGACGACCTTCCACGGACTCGCCGCCGTTTTGATCCCGATCAGCTTCGCGTACTTCTTGACCACTTCCGACGCCCGTTTATCCAACGCCGCCTGGAACCGGTCATACTCGTTCATAAATCCGGCCGAATCCGCATACTTGTGATCGCGAAGGCGCACGAGCAGCTGCAAGGCCTCATCACTCCCGTCAAAGCCCGCAGACTTCGCATACCGTCCCGGTTCGGGGAACTTGCGAATGTAGTCGTCCTTCAATCGCCTTGCCAGCGTCTGGTCCGAATTGCCTTTTCGATGCTGCTGCTTAACTTCGGGAAGTTTGGTAAACGCCTTCTTCGCAAAATGAACCACATACCAGACGGCAGCCACCTCAACCGCAAAGATCAGGACAAACACCAGCATTTCCGGCATGGACTCGGCAACGGCGATGCGGTGCAACACCGACCCTAACGCTCCAAGCAACCAGACGGCGACAATCGCACCGCAGACATACGCCGCCAGCTTCAGCAATCCGTACTTCGCATAGACGTCGCCGCCCGCTTGCGGATCTGCCGAAGCGGCATCCGACGAATCCGCCTTCTTCACCTCCAGGCCGTACGACGGCGTTGCCACCACAGGGCCGCCCAAATCCGCACCGGGCGGAGGGCTTGGCCGCGGGTCGTCATCACCCGCCCTCGTTGACCGAGGCGGGGTTGACGCTTGGGCTGACGGCTTCAGATCGTCATTCACGTATGCCATAACCAGCGCCTCCGTTACTTGAGTTCAGATGCAAGCAGCTCACTCATCAGTTCGTCCAATCCACTCTGCGGCGGCGAGGCGTTGTCGCGCACGTCGAACTGCGGATACGTGTCCTTAAACAAGAGCGCGAGAGCTTTCTTTTGCGCCTCCCAATTCTCCCCGCTCGGCCACGATTCCGGCACATTCATCTGGCGATATTCCGTTTCGGGTTCTTTGGGCGAGATTTTCGCATACATCTTCTCGCATCCGGACTCGTCGCGCTTCGACCTGACCGTATCCACCGCGGCACATGCCTTGATGTTCCTTTCGCCGATTCCGTCCTTTAATCCGCGGAGTTCCTTGCCCAGAAGCTCGTCTGCGAGCTTTCTGAGATTGTCGCTGGTCTCGGACACCGCCAGATCTTTTTTCGTCACCACCAGGAAGGCGTTCTTTATCCGGGTCTTCAGCAGGTTGGACAGGCAGTCTCGAATCACGCCGCCGAACCCATACGTCTTATGCCACGAAAACGGTTTAAGCACTGCGCTCCCGAATTTCTGCTCCTGGTTGTAAACCTCCTTGCCGCATTTCAAGACGTTCAGCACGTCAACGAGATACACGAGCTGATCCGCCTCGTTAAGCCAAGCGCTTATCGGATCCACAATCTTCGCCTTATACTGGTCATAAGCGTCAGCAAACTTTTTGGTCCATTCATGCTTTTCATGGGCCCGATCAAACCACTCAACCGGGACGGGCGCGAACTGCTCTGCCTTAGAAAGGCCTAAAGGCCGTTCGGCAAGTTCTTTCTGGAGTCCCGTCCCTTTGCCTTCCTCGGTCAGCTTCACGATCGACGGCACGATCCACGGTGAAAAGTCCTTATACTCATCCAGAAGGAAATGCTTGTACGCCGCGAACAAGTCGTCAGGTGAAGCGACGCCATCCTTCGCCTTGCCGAGGTATTCAAGGTAGCGGCCATTGGCACTGTACTGGCTTCCGAACTTTGCGGACATCCATTCGCACCACTCGCGATACGACTTGTTGGCCATGGTCAAATCGCCAACCCTCTCGCCGGGCAGATCAAGCAGCTCAATTAACAGATCACACGGTCTGCATCCGTCCTTGCGAAACACGAGCGGCAATCTCAGAACCCGCATCTCATCCGTCGTTTTTTCGGGCCATTCCCCTTTCGCGAAGCCATCTCGATATCGCCGGTAGGGAAAATCCGGAATTTCCCGGCTGCCGCCGAGGGGCATGTTTTCTTCATTATAGGCCTCCCATCCATTCAAACGGAAATGCTCTTTCCGGTGATTAAGGAGATTGCTCGCCAGCGCGGTCAGAAACACCGTCTTGCCGGAATTCTTGGATCCCAGCACGACGATCCTGATTCTGCGCCTACGGCAGAAGACATCTTCGACCCCGCGCACGATGGTGCGGTTGATCTTAAACAGACTGGCGATTCCCGATACGAACTTGTTTTTCACGCCTCCAACCTCCGTTTCGACAAGGCCCTCATGTCGCCTCGACCTCCGCCTTGGAGATCTCGCACGGCGCGAACTTCCGCACGCTCCGCCGCGCTTCAATCAGTTCTTTGAATTCCATGTCGGTACGGCATTGGTGCCGCATAAAACTTTCGTTGCACCCAGTCAAGGTGGCGATGAACAAAACTGAACTTTCTCAAAAGGTGAATTCGGGATAGTAGGTCTTCTCGAAGTACTCGAGCTCGCTCATCTTGTGAAGCGTCCGGTGGAAGACCGGATCCGCCTCCTTGTCCGCATCCTTGTCTTTTTCCTTGATCGTCGCCCAACCTGGGGTGTTGATGTACGCGTCCCAGGCCTCATCCGGGATGAATACCCAGCAGACACTGAAGACAGATTGGGTGTTCTTAAGGCTTGGCGGCGTGAGCCCGTGGAAGACGACGAGCTTCCGCCGACCCTTCGGCGACCCCTCGCCATAGAGATGGATGTTCTTGTAAAGCTTGCCATCGTAGAAGAAGCAGAGGTGACCGACCGCGCGGACCTGCTCCGGTACATCGACCCTGTACATCCGCGCCGTGCGCTCGATGGACTTTTCCACCAGGTTGGTGCAGGTCGGTGGAATCACGAGGCTCTCGATCATGGGGTTGTTGAAGAAGGTGCTGTAACTGAGCTCCGGGATATTCCCGAGGTTGTTCACGCGCCGGAAGTTGCATCCTTCGAAGGCCACGCTCGAATAGTAAACGGCAGTGTTGCCTCCGCCTTGCTTGCCTCCGCTCAAAGTCTGAAGATTCGGGAACCCGACTTCGGCGGTCACGAAGTTCGGATGGACGACGTCCATAAAGCAGTAGTTCGCGAATCTGGTGACGTTGGGGAAAAAGTTAATGAAAGCGAAGGAGTCGTGGGACGATTTCACGCCCAGGACGCCTTCGCCCGCCTTCGAGATGCGCGGCAAGGACGTGACTGCGGCCGCCTCTTCGTAACTGACCTCCCCGTTTTTGTTCTTGTCAATGTATGTCATGACATTGCCATTCTGGGAGTAGTACTTGGTGAAGAAGGTCCACGTGTCCTCTTCCTCGAAAAGGATGTTCGTGCGGCGGAACTCCGCGTTCGCGAGCGTGAAGGTGTTTGAAATCACTCCCTTGTAATTGCCGCACCCGGTCACGATGGCGCGGGCTCGGAAACTGCCAGTCTTTGACCAGTCGTTCAGATTCCCGCGGCACAGTTCAACCGCAACCGTGTAGTCGCGGCCTTCGACCAGCTCGACGCCGTTCGTGAGGTATAACTTCCCGGAGCCGTCAATCGTGCCGTAATAAGTTTGCGCCACGCGCAGCTTCGGCGTAACCGGCTGCCCCGTCACGTCCTGCGCGGGAATCGGCAGGATGAAGTATTTCGCAATCGAAATCTTCTCATCCGACGGCGGCTCGTCCGGCGGGTCTTCCGGATTCTCATGCGAGGGGTCCTTTGCGCCGCAGACGGTGCAAAGGCCGTCCGTTCCGTAGGTGTGTTTGCCCGTTGCCGCAAGCGTTTCGCTCTTTGTCGCGCCGCACGAGCAGGCGTACTTCACCTCGCCAGCTTTGACGCACGTCGGATTGGTGCGGGAGGTCTCGACCCAGTTGTGGCTCTGATGCGGCTCCTCCGGCGGAGGTTCGGGCGCGTCGCCGTTGCAGTTCGCGACCAGCGTTTTCGTGCCGTCGCCGTTGGCGGTCACGCCGAGGTTTGCGAAAGCGGTCGCTTCGCCGCCGTAGGTTGCCGAATACTTGACCATCGCCGCAGTCAGATTGGCCGCGGTTCCCGCCGGAACGGTCAGCAGCGGCAGGTTCGCCGCGCCAGGATTCGCTACATTGTAGAAGATGACGGAATCAAGCAGGCGGTCAGGAACCGTAGCCGACGAAACGCGCAGTCCCTTCGTCTCGCCGTCCGCAAGCCCGCCGTAATTGACGCGGATGCGCGTCCTGCCCGAGACCGAAGGCGGCAGGGACTCGATCGTGCCGCCGAAGGATCCCGTGATGTCGAAGGTGTAGCCGGCGTTGTTGGCGTTAGCCGGCTTTTCGCCGACGATCTTGCCAGTAAAGCCGCTCATGTCGCCTGCGAACGTCAGGATGGACTTGGATGGACTGCCTTCATACTTGCTTATGTCCACTCCCAGCAGCACCTTGATCGTACCCGCGCCCGTCACCATCGACTCGACCTTGAGATCGCGGAACATGGCTTTAGTCGAGTCCGTCGCAAGCTGTGCCGAGATCGTCAGAACATCGTCAGCGGCAATCTCGATTGCGCCGCGCAAGCCATAGGGACGCGCATCGGAACTGGTCACCGTCAGAGTTCCGCCCTTGCCGACGACTTGCGGAATCTCGATCCAGCGACGGTCGTTTTCATTGTAAGAGCCGTTGCCGAGATCGCTGCCCTTGAAAATGAAACTGCCGCCCTGCAGGATAAGGGAATGACCCAGAAATGTTTCGGCCGCGGCGGCGTTTACTTCCGCCGGACGCAAGGATTGTCCTTTGCCCAGCACGTAGTCGTTTGCGGACGAAACCGTATGCTCCAAAGCCGTCTTCGCGGCAGGATCGGTATTCCATCCCCATTCCTTGCCGGCAGCCGATTTCGCAAATGACGTGGGGGTGCGGGTGTAGGAGTTGTCTCCGCCGCCGATCATGTAATAGACGCCATGCTCCTGCGGTTCCTCCGGCGGCTCGTCCGGCGGCTCGTCCCCGCCTGCCTCGACGACCTTGAAAGGAATCTCCTTATAGAGCGAAGGGGACCAGTCGTCCGTCGCCGCGACGGCGAAGGTCGCCGTGTAGTCGCCCTCCGTCTTCGGCAAGGTCGCGGTCGTGTAGTTGGCTTCGACGGTGCCGAACCTCGGCCGGCCTTTATCGAGCGTCGCCGTCGGTCCGTCCGTCGTCCATTCGTTCGTGGTGAGCGACGGCTCGACCACCCAGGCGTTCGCCGCCGGACTGACGACGACCTGCGCCGTGGCCGTCGTCGAATTGAAGATTACGCCCTCCGTCGCGGGCTTCTCGGCCCGGACGCGCACGGTCAGCGTGCCGGCGTGGAGCTGCGACGGCACCTCGGACGTGAACGCGCCGCCGTTCGCCGACCAGGTAAGGGTCGCGTCGGACGGCTCAAGACGCGTCACCGTGGCCTTGTGATCCTGTTCGTCGTACTCGCCCTCCCAGCCCTGCAGCGCAAGGACGATGTCGGAATAAACAGGGCCTGGCGCGGGTTCCTGGTCCGCATAGCGGTTGTCGGTTTCCCGTACGTCGCCGTCAGAGTGGATGACGACATAGGTGGTCTGCTCGCATTCCGGCATAGGGTCGGACGCGGAACTCGCATTTTCCGTCTCGTTCGTGACGGGGACGAACTCTTCTTTCGGGGTCTCGGCGGAAGGCGCGCTGCACAGCGCATACGCCACGCCGCGGAAAACGTTTTCGAAATCAATCCGCCAATAGGGAGCGAACGAACCGTCCTTCATCTTCCGTTCAGTCCGCTTGAACGCGATAATCCGCGGCCGGTTTCCATCCTCGTCGGCAAACTCCGCGCCGAGCTTCAGAGGGGTGGCGCGGACAAGGAAGCTGCCGCTCGAACTGTTCTTGTCAATCGGCATATAAAGGGAGAAGGGCGGCGCGTTCGTCGGTTCGGGGTCGCGCTCCTCGCCACCTTCACCTTCACCTTCTTCGCCTTCGCCGCCTTCGCCTTCTTCTCCTTCACCTTCGCTTTCTCCCTCGCCGCCTTCGAAGGTGACGGAGAGCTTCTGGACGACCGCGTCAGAACTGTCGAAAGTTTGGTAGACGTGAAATCCGAATCCGGCGGCGGGGATGAAATCCTTGTCAGAAGCGTGGTTGAGCTTGACCTGCTTTACCGCATTCCCGGTCTGGCTACCAGTATAAACGGTATAGGGACAGGTTGTCGGCTGTCCGTCACGCTTGGAAGTCAGCGTGACGGCGACGGCGAACGTCATCCCGTCATGGGCCTCGGTCTCGCCAATGCGCTCCACCTCGTATTTCGCTTTCGTCAGATTATAACGCGAGAATGGGTTCTCCTTTGAAATAGTTTCACGGATCGGATCGTTCACATTATACGCATTGCTCGCATATCCGCCGCCTTCGCCGGCCTGAGAGATGCTAAAGTAGGGCGCGGCGTAGCACGCGCCGATCGAGCAGGAAAAGAATGTATTATTCATATAGCAGCGGGCCGCGAAGACGACCCCGTAGTCCAACTTGCCCTCGTTCGTCGGCTCAACGGGCGAATAGGTTTTGTTCAGGTCGGCGATGACGCCGAGCGGGAGCAGTCCGCATTCTCCCGGATTGGCGACCTCCAGCGTGAATGACTTGACGCGCGCGCCTTTGGGCGGCACGACCTTGAAGCCGCACTTGCGATGGAGGTCACCGTCCGTTCCCGCAGGAGTCGCCGTTGTCAGACCCTCGTAGCCCGTGGCCGGATTCGCCTTCAGAATGAGGTAGTCCATATTCACGCGGGCGTACGTAGGCTGTGCCTTCTTCTTGAAATCGGCCAGCTGCTCCGCCGCGTTCGCTCCCGTGAAGTCCCAGCTCCACGTCGTGTCGGCCGCGGCGGAGACCGCGCTGCCGGCGATCAAGGCAACGAGCAAAAGCGCACGTGAATATTTTTCCATTCTTCAACCTCCTCTTTCAGCACCCTGTCATTTTAACCGAATACTGTCTTTAATTTTAACACAATATCCAGACTGGGTCAACGATGTGTCAGAAGCACGCTATCCCGGATTTTCAGGGATAATTTGGTATTGTCGCAAAGTTGGGGATGGCGAACGTCCGGCGGCTTCGCCGCGGTACACGAAAGCCCGTTGACCGCCGAGCTGCTTCGCAGCTGGAATGCCGCGCCGTCTCACTCGCCTGAAGGTCGCATTGGCAACCCTTAAGCATTCCATTTGCATATCATTTGCGCGACCTTCGCGGTGAGTCGGCGCGGCATTCCACCCTGCGGGTCCCGGCGGTCAACGGGACGCGAAATTTTCACGAAACGACACGAAAATACAATACGATGCGTTGTCTTTCCGCGGAAGGCAGAAGTCAAAGCACATAGCGTTCAATGCCGACACGCGGATATGCGCCGAAATTCACGAGCAGTCCCAGCCTGCACTTTGTGATCCGGAGATAATTGAGCAACTGCCGCCGATGTTCATCCGCGAACTCGCCAACCGCCTTGAGCTCAAGGATGATCTTGCCATGGCAGAAGACATCCGGAATGTACTTCTTGTCGATCGCCTTGCCTTTGTAGAAGATCGGGAGTTCCTTCTTGGCTTCGAATGGAATGCCGCGAAGCGCCAGTTCGCGTTCAAGGCATTGCTGGTACACTTCCTCGTGCCATGCATTGCCCATTTCCCTGTACACCTCGAAGATTGCTCCCTGAATGGCGTACACTTCGTCTTTGTAGATCAGTTCGTTCTCCATGCCTTGTATTATACTGTTTCCGCATCATCGC
>JAZQPI010000084.1:0-33306 GCA_045628545.1 Kiritimatiellia bacterium | reverse complement strand
GTCTGTTTAAGGCGTTATAGAACACGTGCCAAAGACCACTTGAAGTTCTAACGAGGATCTGGTTGCCATCGGCGTCAAATCTGGGCTCGCTTTCTGCCCGACCACCCACGATGCTCATGTACTGGTTCAGTTCGTTCGCGGCGTAGGTCGTGTTCGTGCCGCGCTCGCAGGAGGTAATGCGGTTGCCGATGGGATCGAAGTCGTATGAGTAGGCGTAGTTCGCATCGACATTTGAAACCGCGTTCGTCAACTCGCTTCGCGCATTGTAGGCATAAGCGAGAGCGTCGGGCTGTGTGAACGCGGTGCCGGAATGTGCGCAAGCAATGCGACGGTCCGCCGCGTCGTAGACACCGATTATGTCGCTGTCGGCAAGCGTGTCGCACATTCGCAAAGATGCCACAGTCTTTCTATCGTGCATTTCTTGCATCTCATCCGTTTTGATAATCGGCACGACGAGCAAAACCATTATACCCTATGTCTTACCTGACAGGTCTCTCCGACTGCCTTTTACATTGTGCACGACCAGTTGACCCGAAGTGTTTCATCCCGATAATCGCCAGTTGCAATAAACTTCCGCCTAACAATATTCCAGTCAAGATGTCATCCCCTGCGCTTTGTGTACTGAATATCATCCCCAAAATGCAAATCGCTATGATAGCATTTAACAAAAGCTCTATCCTAATAATCATCAGCGACCCCCCTTTTTAAAACCTATGCACAAAAAATAGATACCAACATTCGTCACCTTCGACTGCAAATACCTTTGAAGACCAAATTTTTTCTTCACGAGTAATTCCGTCCTTCATAAATATGCTCACCCGGCATTTTTGAATTAATCTATCCGCGCGTTCACGCAATTGCACGGCCATTTCACAATTGCAATCAATCTTCTCAAAGCGCACTCCCAAATCGCGAGAATTATACTGCAGAATAGCGAATGTGCCTCCTCCCCCAACAACCTTTTTAACCTCCAACGAATCGCGTTTCAATTCAAACCTCTCACACATTGCATCTAAAATCCGCTTACGAAAACCATAATCGCAATAATAACGGCAACTTGAAATTGCCAAGCCAAAAATTGCCAGCAGCATACCCAATTTATCTATTCTTTTCATAATATCGCAATCAATAGCAACCTTGATGAAAGCGACCACCGTACATTCCAAAAAATCCGCCAAAAAATTGCTGCCACCAATGGGGACCAGAGCCAAAATTGCCCTCCGGCGGAGGATTCAATGGAAAACCGAACTGAGAATGAATAACCGACGACTGAAATTCCCATGCAAGTCCATAACCATCCCAATACAACGCCGGAGTATTCGCACAGAACCCATACAAATTCGCGCCTCCTCGCTCCTCGATCGGGTCGCGGTTGAGCCAACGGCCGTGGGCGGGGAGGTAGAAGCGGAGGAGATAGGAGACGAGCCCCGTCTCGCTCGTCAGCCACTCGTCGCCATCGAACCGTTCGACGCGCTTCACGACGCGGCGGAAACGATGACATCGCACTGCCCGCGTCATCTTACTGCCGCGCCGTTCTTTCAACCGCTCTCGCATTGAATTGCTCACATCGAAGATTATAGCAAACTGCCACCGCTGGAGCAAATGACATTTGCGTAATTTCGTGGCGGCGGGTGCACAGAGCTTTTCATGCAAGGAGTCTCGCTTTAAAAGGGAAAATCGAGATGCACATATATCCATCCATATGCGCCATTGTCTCCGATCCATATTTTCGACACGGAAGACACCGAAACGCATCCGAGTCCGGAATCGCGCTTACGCGCGCTTGAGTCCGCTGACACTCGCACCGGCATCAATCGCCCGTCAGGGCGATTCGGCTTACACCCGCGTTTCCGTGCCTACCGTGCCAAGCCTACGCCGTACGGCATTGGTGCCGCATAAAACTGTCGTTGCTCCCTTAGCGCAGACGCTCGCCGCCTGACCACACTTCGTGAAATGCGTACATAGTCGGCGCGTCACGCCGCTCGCTGCCAATTCCCGGTTTTAATTAAAAGTGGGAATTTTGTCCGCATAGAACCCGGCTCTTCCTCCGCGTCAATCACGACGGATTCAAGGCCGGAAACGGTTATTGCCACATAAAGCTACGATCCATCACTATTTTCACCAATCTTTTTGGGGCTGGTCCCAAAATCCGAAACGCTTGCAAAAGCAGAAAGCGGAAGTGGCGCGACTCCTCCCGAGCGCGCCGCTTTGAACGTCAATAAAGTCCGTCTCGCCCAATATTGCCGGACGCCAGATCGATTTCACCCTCTCGGAGGCGAGCAGTCGTCTCCCGCCCCCGCGCCTCAAACAGCCGGGTTTTCTTCACCACGGAAGGCACGGAGGAAAGCACGGAAACGCCCGTTCGGGCAGCACTGCGAAACGGTTTCGGGCCTCTTTCCCCCATTGGCAATTTTTACTAACGCGACCACCCTCACGGGGATTGCCGGACGGCGTCCACAAGCAACCGGAAGAACTTCAGACCCTGCTCCAGCGACATGAACTCTTGCGCATTGCCGGCTCCGGTCAGGTGCTTGACGACCGCCGCCTCGGGATGAAACTGAACGCCGACGGCAAACGCACGCTCCGTCCTCATCTCAACGGCCTCGATCGTATCGACGCCGGCAACGGGCGTGGTTCCCGTCACGAGAAGCGGCGTCCCCACGACAGACCCGATCATCTGATGATGCCAGGAGGGACACCCCTCCAGCTTCGTTCCGCCGACGATTTCCGACAGGATCGATCCCGTCACGACTTCCACCGAATGCGAGGCGTAGTCACGGTAAGAGTCTGGCGTCTCCTTGACATTGCGATGCGTGTTGTCGTAGTCCTTGCCCAGTCCCTTGAAGTAGGTCGGGATGTCCTGGACGACCGTCGCGCCCGAGATGATGCCAAGCATCTGCGCACCGCGGCAAATGCCCAGCACGGCTACATCACCGCGAGCAAGACAATACGCCATCAGCTCGTAGTCATTGATGTCACGCGCAGCGTTATAGTCCTGTTCTTCGGCAATTCCATGCCACTGCGCGGGGTCCTTGTACAGCGTCGGCGAAATATCCTCGCCGCCGGTGAAGACCACGGCCCGGATGTCGCCCAGCACCTCCGCCGCGTTCGAACGGAGATACCCTTCGCCGCGAACCTTGTCCGCGGCATCCTGCATGATGTAGTCGTTGGCGCTGACGATGTCCGCCGACGCCCAATCTGAATCGTAGTCAAAATCCGTGCTGCACACCTGCCCGAGCAGAACGGGCTCGCCCCCCGCCTCCTTGATAGCGCGCTGGACATTCGTCAGGAACTCGGAATCCAAGTCCGCCCGCCAGGCGATGCCGATCCGCGGACGCTCCGCCGATGCCGCGGCAGACACCTCGATTCTATAGAACGCCTTGCCCGCCGGCGGGGCGTCGTCCGTCAGCGTCACCGTCACCCCCGTCGCGGCCTCGCTCTTGACCGCACCCCACCATTGGAACGGCAAGAGGTCCCCCTCGCGCCGCAACGTCCCCGTCCGCCTGAGCTCGTACACCAGTCCCGGTATCGCCCTGACCGTCAACGCCACACCCCCTTCGCCGACCACGAAAGGCTTGGTCGCGTCATCTCCGAGAATACTGATCGTCGGCCTGACCGGGATCACCTCGTCACCGAACTGAACCGCGCCGTCGGGATCGAGCGCAATCTTCCCGCCCTCAATCTTGAACGCGCCCGTGATGTTGCGGGACCTCTCCTTGGTCCACACTTGAATGTAGTCATCGTCTCCGACACCGTTCACCTGCTTGACCGTAGGCGGCACGATTACCAGCGCTCCGTCCGTCCAATCCGCAAGGGTCACCTCCGTCTCGCCTTCGGCCGGCTCGATAATCCGAGTGCCCGGCGGATACGGCGGCAGCACGGGGGTGTCTTCATTATCCTTATGCGTCGGCGTCGGCGTTTCCTTCTCGGCGATCTTGATGTACGCCGCCTTGTTGAACTCGCCCGACACTTCCATGTTCGCGCCAATGGTCGGGCTGCCCTCGGTGAAGATGCCGTTCGGCGCCTCGGTGACGCCGCCACTGACCGTCAGCGTGCAACCCGCGCCACCAGCGCCGCCGCCAATGCCAGCGGCGCCATTGCCTCCCCCCGTCGCCGTCACCGTGCCGCCGTTAATCGTGACGATACCGCCGTCACCAAACCTGCCACCACCGATGCCCGCACCAAAGTCGCAACCCTTCGCCGTCACCGTGCCGCCGTTAATCGTGATGACACCGCCTTTGTCGCCACCGCCGATGCCAGCGTTGTTTTTATTGCCTGCAGCCGTCACCGTGCCGCCGTTGATCGTGACGGATCCGCAGGAATAGCCAGCCTGCCCCCCGATACCAGAAGCGAGACCGCCTCCCGTCGCCGAGAGTTTGCCGACACCGTTTGTCGGTCCATGGATAATTAACGCACGACTGACCTCAACTTCAATGCCAGGTTTATAATTGCCACCCTGCGTTCGCAAGGACGAACCTTCGGCCAGAACGAGGTGCGTGGGCCGACCTTCCGTCCCCTTAACAACCAACGTGCCTAATTGCAGGTTGGCATTGGTCACCACATACCATTCTTCCGCCGCCAATTCCACCTGTTTGGTTAACACCAGATATGTTTCGCAGACCCTTTCCACCAGCTCGCCCTGCGCTTCATCCCAGTCCAAATAGCCAATCGGCTGCACCGGCTCCAGAAGCCGCGCCTCGGGAACCTCGCTAACCGTCAGGTCGGCATCCATCTTGCACCCGACTGTCGTCGGCCGTCCGTCCTCGAACACATAGCCCGACAGAGGAGTGAAGGTCACCGTCAGGGACGAGCCCCTCGGAACAACGTAAACGTCCGTATCACCATCCTCCCAGGCGGGGGACATCCGTCTCTGACCATCCGCAACCGCGCAGGCCACGCCCCGCCCGGCCGGGACGCGCAACTGCGCTTTCGTCTCGTCGGCGACCATAATATGGGCGTAATGATATTTGCCATGCTTCTGCTTTAGGACTTCAACCGACGCATCGGCACCGTATTCGTTTTCGCCCGTCTTTACCCATATCGGTGCATCCGCAGTAATCGCAAGTGCGCCGGAGGCACAGACACCTCTCGAACCTTCGGAAGCATAACCGCCGCCGATGCACGCGGCGCCTCCGCTCTGCGCGACAATCTCGCCGCCATTAATCGTGACGATGCCTCCAGTGCCACCGCATCCGCCGCCGATTCCCGCGCCGTACTGGGAAGACGAATCCACGACTCCTCCATAGATCGTCACCGTGCCGCCGTCAGCCCCCACACCGCCACCGACGCCAGCACCGTCCGCCTCACCTCTCGCCACGAGCATTCCGGAGCCCTGCTCCTGACCGTAAATGTTCAGCGCTTCGCCGCTGCTGACATCCATAGCCGCAAAGCCGTTCAGACCTCTCACAGCCAGGTGCGCCCCGTCCATGAGAATCAGGTTCGCCGTACAACCAGGAAGGACATCTATCATCCCTATGTCCAAGCCTTTTTCCGCCACCACATACCAGCCGTTGCTGAACTGCGTGGTCTTCTCCGTCACGGGAATCGCGCTCACAGTACGCTTGACGGACACGAGTCTACCGTCCGTCCCGATCTCTTTGGCAATGTAATCAACCTCGATGGATTCGGCGGCTGCAGCAAAGCCAGCCGCAACCAGCGCGGCGGCTACGATTGATTTAATGGTGGCAAGCTTCATCTTGGGCAGACCTTTTGTTTGTTTTTAAACTGTCGAAGCACCATTCGGCAGCAACTATTATAGCATAAAATGATGAACGGTACGGTGGTGGGGGATGCGGGTGGGAGGCGGGGACAGACCCCGGTTGCGTCTTCGCCCGTCATGGCGATTCGGCTTCGCCAGCGCTTCCGTGGCCTCCGTGTCAAACTTGCGCCGTACGGCATTGGTGCCGCATAAAACTTTCGTTGCACCCGGTGAAGTGGAGACGGATGCCGCGTTTTGGTATAATCTTAGTCATGGAACATCCCTTCAAACTCGTGTCGAAGTTCAAGCCGACCGGCGACCAGCCCGAGGCCGTCCAGGCGCTTTACGACGGCCTCAGCCGCGGCGAGGACCGGCTCGTCCTGCGCGGCGTGACCGGCTCGGGCAAGACCTTCACGATGGCGAACCTCATCGCCCGCTGGCAGCGTCCGACGCTCATCCTCTCCCACAACAAGACGCTCGCCGCCCAGCTCTTCGCCGAACTCAAGGGCTTCTTCCCCGAGAACGCCGTCGAATACTTCATCTCCTACTACGACTACTACCAGCCCGAGGCCTACATTCCGCAGACCGACACCTATATCGAGAAGGACGCCGCGATCAACGACGAGATCGAACGCTACCGCCTCGCCGCGACGAACGCCCTGATCGCCCGTCGCGACGTCATCGTCGTCTCCTCCGTCAGCTGCATCTACGGACTCGGAGAGTCCGACGAATACCGAGACTTGGCCGTCCGCATCGACGTCGGCGCCGAACTCGAAAACGGACGCAGCACCCTGGCCGCCCGCCTGGTCGAGGCCCAGTACGTCCGCAACGACTACGACTTCCAGCCCGGCACCTTCCGCATGCGCGGCGACGTGCTGGACGTCTTTCCGGCCTACGAGACGAAGGCTGTCCGCGTCGAATTCTTCGGCGACGAGGTCGACTCGCTTTCGGAACTCGATCCGCTCACCGGCAAGCGCGGCGCCGCGCTCCCTTCCGCAGTCATCACGCCGGCCAAGCAGTTCGTAATGGGGCGAGACCGGCTCGAACGCGCCTTCTCGCGCATCGAGGCGGAGCTCGAGGAGCGGCTGAAGTTCTTCGAGTCGAAAGGCAAGCTGCTGGAGGCCCAGCGGCTGCGCGAACGCACCGAATACGACATCGAGATGGTGCGCGGGCTCGGCTACTGCAACGGCATCGGGAACTACTCGCGCCACCTGTCGGGACGCGCCCCCGGCTCCGCGCCCGAGTGCCTCATCGACTACTTCCCGGACGACTTCCTCACCATCATCGACGAGTCTCACGTCTCGGTGCCGCAGATCCGCGCGATGTACAACGGCGACCAGGCCCGCAAGTCGAAGCTCGTGGACTTCGGCTTCCGCCTGCCGAGCGCCCGCGACAACCGTCCGCTCACCTTCGACGAGTTCAACCGCAAGGTGCGCCAGGTCGTCTACTGCTCGGCCACGCCGGGGGACTACGAATACGCCCAGGCGAAGACGGTCGCCGAGCAGGTCATCCGTCCGACGGGGCTGCTCGACCCCGAGATCGAGATCCGTCCGCTCGCCCGCCAGATCGACGACCTCATCGTCGAAATCGGCAAGGTCGTCAAGTCCGGCGACCGCGTGTTCGTGACGACGCTCACCAAGCGCAGCGCGGAGGACCTTACGCACTACCTGCACGAGACCGGCATCAAAGTCGAATACCTCCATTCGGACATCGACGCGATCGAGCGCGTGGCGATCCTCCAGCGGCTCCGCCGCGGCGAATTCGACGTGCTGGTGGGCATCAACCTCCTCCGCGAGGGGCTGGACCTGCCGGAAGTGGCGCTGGTGGCGATTCTGGACGCGGACAAGGAGGGGTTCCTGCGCTCCACGACGTCGCTGGTGCAGACGGCGGGACGCACGGCGCGGCACGAGCACGGACGGGTGATCCTCTACGCCGACCACGAGACGGACGCGATATGCGACCTCCTGCGCATCACCGCCGACCACCGTGCGCGGCAGATCGCCTACAACGAGGCGCACGGCATCGTGCCGAAGTCGGTCCGCCGCGCCATCAACGAGTCGGCCTATGTCTTTAGGGCGGGCGGAAAGAAATCCGCCGCGGCCCCGGCGGCCGGAACGCCGACGGCTGGCGCGGACCAGCGCGAGCTGCTGGAGACGCTCACGCGCGAAATGCTGGAAGCCGCCGACAACCTCGAATTCGAACGCGCCGCCTACCTCCGCGACCAGATCAAGGAGCTCAAGCGGAAGTGACCGCAGCCGTCCGTTGTGGTATAATGTAAGGCGCAATGAAGATCTGCTTTGAGACGTTCGGCTGCCGGCTCAACCGCGCCGAGGCGCTGGACGACGAGGCGAAGTGCCTCGCGAAGGGACACCACATCGTAACGTCCCACGCGGACGCCGATCTCATCATCGTGCGCGGCTGCTCCGTGACCGAAAAGGCGCAGCGCGACTGCGAGAAGCTGATTTCGCACCTCCGCCGCAAATATCCCCGCAAGCAGCTGGTAGTGACCGGCTGTCTGAAGGAAGCTCGCGATTTCAACATTGACGGCGGCAAGGACGCCGTGCCGACGCGGACCTGCCGCGCCTACCTGAAAGTGCAGGACGGCTGCGACTGCGCCTGCACTTTCTGCATCGTGCCGCAATTCCGCGGCCGCTCCGTCTCGACGCCCTTCGACTCCGTCGTCGACCGGGCGAAGCGCTTCATCGACGCTGGCTACCACGAAATCGTCGTGACGGGCTGCAACCTCTCACTATACGCCTCCGGCTCCCGGCGACTGGCCGACCTCGCCGCCGCGCTGGCCGAGCTTGACGCCGGCTGCCGCGTGCGCATCGGCTCCGTCGAGCCGGGCCGCGCCGCGCTCGATCTCGTCGACGCGATGGCCGAGCGCCAGAACATCTGCCGGTTCCTCCACGTGCCGGTGCAGAGCGGCTCGGACCGCCTGCTGGTCGCCATGAAGCGGCCCTACCGCGTCCGTCACGTCGAAGAGCTCCTCCTCGCGGCGCGCAAGCAGCTGGGCGACGTCCTCCTGGGGGCCGACATGATCAGCGGCTTCCCCGGCGAGACCAACCTCGACCACATGACCTCCCAGCAGCTGCTGCGGCGGCACGAGGTCGTCAACGTCCACGCCTTCCCCTTCTCCGAACGTCCCGGCACGCCGGCCGCCAAGCTGAAGAACGCCGTCCCGCCGCCCTTGCGCAGCCAGCGGGCGAAAGCCCTCGCCGCCACCGGCGACCTCGCCCGGCGGGAGTTCGCCAAGCGGTTCGTCGGACGCGAAGTCGACATCGTCGTCGAGAACGAGAAGACCGCCGGGGGATGGACGGGCGAATACCTGTGGTTCGAGCGCGCCCCGCACGCCGGCGAGGGGGCCGCCGC
This sequence comes from Kiritimatiellia bacterium, assembly GCA_045628545.1. GTDB lineage: Bacteria > Verrucomicrobiota > Kiritimatiellia > RFP12 > UBA1067 > UBA1067. The sequence continues at coordinate 24,236 of JAZQPI010000084.1, read as the reverse complement.
AGCGGAAGTCCGGCGCCGCCAGCTCGTGCGCGTCCGCGTCGTCGAGGCGACGAAGCACGGGCGGCTTCTCGGAGCACCGGTCTGATGGCGGGCGAAACGGTCAAGACGCAGGCCGTCTGCCTCGGCATCCGCCCCTGGTCGCGCACGAGCCACATCGTCAGCTGGCTCACCCCCGCCGGGCGCGTGGTCACCTCGGTCAAGGGAGCGGTGCGTCCGAAGAGCGCCTTCCTCGGACAGTACGACCTCAACTACACCTGCGAAATCGTCTACTACGCCCGCGGCAGCGGCGACATCCACGCCCTGCGCGAATGCGTGCCGCTCCTCCGCCGCGACGGCCTGCGCGCGGACTACCGGCGGCTGGTTCTCGCCGAGTACTTCCGGCAGCTCGCCGCGGCCCTCGCCCCCGGCGGACCGGAGTGCGCCGAGTGGCTCGGCCTGCTCGCAGGGGCGCTCGACGCGCTGGGCGACCCGTCCGACGAGACGCCGAACCTCGCCCGGCTCCTCGACTTCGAGATGCGGACGCTCGCGCTCGCGGGCCTCAGTCCGGAGCTTTCCGGAGCCGCTCTGGAGCTGCGCGGCGAGCGTTCGATCCCCGTCAGCGGCGAGGTTCTCGTCTGCCTCCGCGACCCTCTCCGCGAAAAAAATTTAAAAATTCTACTGGACGCGGCACGGGTAATTGGTGTATTCTATTCTTTTCACGTGGATTGTGCCTCCGACGTGCGGCGGACGGTCCTCAAGGTGATTTGAGCAAAAACAAGGAAGGAAATACGAAGATGAACAAGATCAACATCGTCGGCACCGCTATTCTCGCTGGTGCCATGGTCATTGGCTGCGGCAAGCAGGAGAAGCCGACGTCCCCTGTCGAGAAGCTGGCGGCACCGGCCACGTCTGCGGCCGCCGACAACACGGGGACCGCTGTCGAGATCGACGGCAAGGTTCTCACCGTCGCGGCGCTTAACGCCGATGTCGAGAAGATTCTCGCCCCGCAGCTGGCGGCCGGACGGCTTCCCACCAATCAGCTCGCCGAGGCGCGCCAGTTCTACCGCAACAAGCTCGCCCAGAGCTTCCTGATGGAGAACGCCATGGTCGCCAAGGCAAAGCAGCTCGGATACTTCGTCACCGACGAAGAGCGCAAGGCCCGCGAGGCCGAATTCCTCAAAGCGACCGCCGGCTCCCCCGACGCTCCAAAGTCCTTTGCGGAGTTCGCGGAGAAGTTCCCGCTCGGCAAGGATCGCGCCCTTCAGGAATTCGAGGACGGCATCCTGATCGACAAGATGCTCAGGACTGAGGCCGCCAAGTCGAAAAAGGACGTCTCCGCCGAAGTCGAGAAGATCATCGCCAACTGCACCTCGAACGACGTCGCGGCACTCGCGAAGATCAAGGACCTCAAGGCCGAACTTGACTCGCCCGCCTGCACCAATGTCGCCGAGAAATTCGCCGAACTGGCAGAGGCCAACTCCGACTGCCCCAGCGGCAAGCGCGCCAAGGGCGACCTCGGCGAGTTCACCCACGGCCAGATGGTCAAGGAGTTCGACGAGGCCGCGTTCGCGCTGCCGGTCGGCAAGGTCTCCGACATCGTCCGCACGAGCTTCGGCTACCACCTGATCCTCGTGACCGAGAAGAAGCCCGCCGTCGAGGCGAAGGACGGCAAGGCCGCCGAGCCGGAGAAGGTGAAGGCCAGCCACATCCTCATCAAGAGCGACAAGACTCCCACGAAGGAAGAGGTCACCAAGATGCTCCAGCAGGGCAACGAGCGCAAGGCCATCCAGGAGTTCATCGAGAACACTGTCCGTTCTGCGGGGGCCAAGGTGGCCGAGGAATTCAAGATGATCCTCCCGCCCGACACGAAGCCGGCGGCCGCGGCCGAAGCCGCCCCCGCGGAGGCGAAGTGACGGTTGATTTCTGGCCGAAAAAATGATATACTGTCTCTTCATTGAAAGGAAAAGAAGACAATGAGCCAGCATGCATCTCTTAAGGGTTCCGGCAAGATTACGTCCAAGCGTAACGTCCTGAAGCGGTTCGAACGCGTCAACCTGCTCCAGAAGCGCGGCGAGTGGAAGGAAGGCTGCCGCGGCCTCGGTCTGAAGAAGACCAAGCCTGAAGCCTAATCCGGCGACAGCGAACCACGAAACGCCCGATTCTCCGATCGGGCGTTTTTATTTTCTCATTTAGGGGATGAAACATGTTTGACCGTCGGAACGCAAGTCGCTTGCGCGACACGCGATAAGAGGCCGAAAGGCGATGTGGCTTACGACGCTCGGCCTCATGGTCTTGTAAATGTCACAGCATAGGCTTTCATTGTCGGTCCGAGCTACGCCACAATCGCCTTTCGGCCAGCTTGCATCCAGGAAATATGGTATAATCTGTGTCATGCATCCGCTCTACGAAAAAGCAAATGCCGTTTCAGCTGACGTCTACGAGGCAGCGATAGAGGTGCAAAAGCACTTCGGCGTCGGGCTGCCGGAGTCACTCTACCAGAAGTGCTTGGCGCGGGAACTTGAACTGCGCGGGCACACGGTAGAAACTGAAGTCACAGTGCCGATCCGCTACAAGGGTTATGAATTCGCGGAGAAGCTTCGCATCGACGTTCTCGTTGACCAGTGCCTTATCGTCGAGTCGAAAGCGCTCGATGCGGACAAGGTCAACATGCCGCGGCATAAGGCGCAATGCCTTGCATATATGAAGTTGATGAATCTGCCGCTCGGCCTTGTCGTCAACTTCTGCGACACGCGACTCGGACATTCCGGCATCGCCCGCGTGATACTCAAAGGCGCGAACGCCCACGACCCTTAGGAACGCAAGCGGGCCGTTTTTCGATTCTGGCGCAGGTCGCATATCAACGAAAGGCCAATAAAGGGCAAATCGCGATCCCCTGACGCGACCGTTGTAAGCCAGATCGGAAAACGGCATCCTGTTGCGTGTCGCGAAAGCGACTTGCGTCCAACTCCATCCCGGACTTTGTCACATTATCTTATCTAATAACGAAAGAAACCAAACAATGACCAACGAAACAATTACCTGCGCGGCTGCCGCAGCGCCCGCCACCGTCAAGGAAGCCTTCGCCCAGGCCCTCGGCCAGGGACAGGGCGTCTGCGAGAAAATCATCACCTGGGCGACCGAGCAAGGCCTCGCGTTCGCCGTGAACGTCGTCCTGTCCGCCGTCATCCTCCTCGTCGGCTGGCTCGCAATCAAGCTGCTCGCCTTCCTCATCACCAAGGCGGTATCCCGCCGCGGAGCCCAGCGGGCCATCCTCCTGAACTTCGTCCGCAGCGCGGTCACGAAGGTCTGCTGGACGGTCCTGATCGTGGTGGTGCTCGGACGGCTCGGACTGAACGTCGCGCCGATCATCGCCGGCCTCGGCGTGACCGGCTTCATCCTCGGCTTCGCCTTCCAGGAGTCGCTCGGCAACCTCGCCTCGGGACTGATGATCGCCATCAACGAGCCGTTCAAGATCGGCGACTATGTCATCGTCGCGGGACTCGAGGGGACGGTCCTCAAGGTCGACATCATGGCGACGACGCTGGCCACGGCCGACAACAAGAAGGTCGTCATCCCCAACAAGTGCGCGTGGGGCACCCCCATCACCAACTTCTCCGCGCTCGGACGCCGCCGCGTCGACATCCGCATCGGCATCGACTACGACAGCGACGTGCCCAAGGCAATCCGGATCGCCCTGCAGGCGCTCGAATCCCTTCCTGGCGTCCTCAAGGACCCCGCTCCGTCCGTGTCCGTCGCCTCGCTGGACGACAGCCAGGTCACGCTCAACGTGCGCCCCTGGGCGGAAGGCGCAGACTACTGGACGGTCTACAACGGCGCCTGCCAGGCCATCAAGGCGGCCTTCGACGCGAACGGCGTCGCCATCCCCTTCCCGCAGCTTACCGTCCATCTGGACAAATAGCCAAAGTCACGCCCGCGGATGATACCGCCGGTGCTGGTCGCGGAAGCGCGCCGTGTCGACATGCGTGTAAATCTGCGTCGTCGAGATGTCCGCGTGGCCGAGCAGTTCCTGGATCGCGCGGATATCCGCCCCGTGCGCCAGCATGTGCGACGCAAAGCAATGACGCAGGACATGCGGCGAAATGCGGTCCGCCGCGATTCCCGCCGCGGCCGCCCGCTCGCGAATCAGCTTGAAGACCCCCTGCCGCGTGAACGGACGCCCGAGCCGCGTCAGAAAAACCTGCGCTAACGCGGAGTTCCCGCGCGCGAACACGCCGCGGCCCTTCGTCACATAGGCGGACAAAGCCCGCCCGGCCGCCGCGCCGACCGGGACGATCCGTTCCTTCGACCCCTTGCCGCAAATCCGCAGCAGCTCCCCGTCGGCGACGAAATCCGACAGCCGCAACGCGCAAAGTTCGCTCACCCGGAGCCCGCTGCCGTAAAGGACCTCCAGCATCGCCCGGTCGCGCAATTCGCGCGGATCGTCCCCCTTCACGCCGTCCAGCATCCGGGCGACCTCCTCCTCGCTCAGCGTCTTCGGCAGCGGACGCGCCTTGCGCGGCGGATCCAGAAGCGCGGCGGGGTTCTCGCGGATCCGCCGGCTCTCCTTGAGGAACTTCAGCCACATGCGGATCGCCACCGTTCGCCGCGCCCGCGTCGAACCCGAGAGGCCGTCCTCCAGCTCGGACAACAGGAAATCGGCGATGTCCTCGCGCTTCACGCCGTCGGCGGACCGGATGCCGCGCTTTTCCAGAAACGCCGCAAACAGCCGGAGGTCGCTCGCGTACGCTTCGCAGGAGGCCGCCGCCAGGCCCTTCTCCAGCATCATGGCGGCAATGAAGTCCTCGACCTCGCGCTCCATCATTTCGCCGCCGACACCTTCCGCTCGATCGGCACGAAGACATCGGGGCTGCTCGCCCGCAGCACGATCTTGTCCGCGTACTCCTCGCTGTAATACCGGTCGGTCTCGGTGCGGTCGCGGCGGCCGTTGTAGCGGCGGAGCGCGTCCCGCCAGCCGTCGAAATATCCGGCGGGGCGCGCCCCGGCGGGCGCGCCAGAGGTGCCGAAGCCCTTGCGCGAGAGGTATTTCACGGCCGCACGGACGTTCTGCTCCAGTGTGCCCTCGTTGCGCCGCGTCGGACGGCTCAAACCGACCTTCTCCTTTTCGGTCCCCCAGTCGCCGGGCACGTTCACCTGCAGGGGGTCGCACACCCACGCCGCGCGCGACGTCGCCCCGCCGCCGCCGCTCTCTTCGATCATGTGGGCCTTCACCAGCGCGGCAGAGAGGTCGGGGATGCGGGCGGCCTGCGAGGCCGTCCCTCCGCACCAGCCGGCCTTGTCCGCGTTGAATTCGGCGACGACCTTCGCAATCAGCGCGTCATGCTGCTGATAGCGCGGATCCTCAAACCCCTTGAAGACCGGCAGCCCCGAGCCGCCCGCGCGCTTCCGCTGCGGAATCGCCAGCTTGTTGGGAGCGGCGACCCAGCGGGCGAACCAGTCCTCCAGCCGGTGGACGACTTCCAGTTCCGACTTTGAGACGAAGCGGGTGTCGATGTAGAACTGACCCCAGCTGTCGAACCGGATGTTCCCGACCTGCGGAATCTTCAGCTCGTAGCGGCTCGTGTCGCAGCTCGGCAATTCGGCGATGCCGCGCCGGGCCAGTTCGCGGGCGTGAGCCGCCTCGCGCTGCGACACCTTGATCTGGAGCGACAGCGCGTCGACCGCGAGCGGCACCAGCTCGATCACCGCACGGGGTTCGACGGTAAAGCCCGCCGTCGCCAGACGGGGCGTCGCCGCGGCGATCAGCGCGAGCAGGAGCAGCGCCGGCCTCTTCACGCACCGTCCTCCCGGAACGTGCGCAGCAGCGCGATCTCGTCGCGGTAGCCCTGCAGGTCGCACGGCGTCTCCAGATAGAACGGCAGGTCCCGCAGCAGCGGATGCGTGACCAGATGACGCAGCCCTTCGAGTCCGATCTTGCCCTTGCCGATCTTCTCGTGACGGTCCTTGTGCGCGGCCCGGACGTTCATCGAATCGTTAAGGTGCACCGCCTTCAGTCGGTCAAGCCCGATCACCCGGTCGAACGTCGCCAACACGCCGTCGAGATCGCCGACGATGTCGTAACCGCCGTCCCAGACGTGGCAGGAGTCCAGACACACGCCGAGACGGACCCCTGGCCGCGCGAACTGCGCCTCGGCCCGGTCGATGATCGCACGCACCTCCTCGAAGGTGCGGCCGACCTCGCTGCCCTTCCCCGCCATCGTCTCCAGCAGAATCGCCGTCGTCAATTCGCGGCCGTCGCGGCGGAAATTATCCACGACCCGCGTCAGCAGATCGGCGATGAGCCGAATGCCCGTCTCGGCGCCCTGCCCGACGTGCGAACCGGGATGGAAGTTGTACATCGCCCCCGGCGTCAGCGCAAGGCGTTCCAGATCGTCGGACATCGTCGCCTCGGCGAATTCGCGGATGCGCTGCTCTGCCGCCGCCGCGTTGAGCGTGTAGGGCGCGTGCGCGAGAATCGGACCGAACCCGTGCGCGGCGGCGTACTCACGAAACGCCGCGACATCCGCCGGATCGATTGGCTTGGCCGCGCCGCCGCGCGGATTGCGAGTGAAGAACTGGAAGACGTTGGCGCCGATGGAAACCGCGGTCTGCGCCATCGCGAGATAGCCGCCGCTGGAACTGAGATGACAGCCGACAAACATGGCAGGTCCCTTTCGTCTTAAAGCGTAACCAGCAGATCGTTGCGGTAGAGCGCCCGCACCGCGTCGCAGTCGAGCGTGTGGCCGGCCCGATACGAGACGACGGTACCGACAAAACGGTCCGGCCCGGTAAGCGCGAGCGCCGCCATCAGATCGAGCGTCGCGCGGTGCCACACCGGCTCGAGGAACTTGACGGGCCTGCCGTCCGGTCCGGCGAGCGGAAAGCGCGGCTCGGTATAGAAGCGCTTCGGCCCGTGGATGAGGATGTTCCGGTCGTTGTAGCCCCAGTTGCGCATCGAGGCGAAGAGCTTGCCGACGGTCTTGACCATCAGATACTGGCGGTGCGTCGCGTTCGTCCGGGCGAGCGAGGCGTAGCGGAAGGTCTCCGGGGTGACGTCGAAAAGAATGCGCTGCTGGCCGATGACGGTATTCCACGTGATGGCGCAGTCGATGCGGAGATTGCGCACCCCGTCCTCTGCCGGCAGGAAGAGCAGGAAGTCGCCGCGCCGACCGCCGAACGCCACCGGCTCCTTGACGGTCACGAAAGTCGCGTCCGCTGTCTGCGGCACGATGCGCGCATGCTCGGCCGCCTTGACGAGCGGCAGCGACGAGTCGTCAAAGAGCGGCGGATCGCCGCTGTTGACCTTGAGCAGCACGTCGTCCAGCCCGAGCCCGGTCTTGAGCGCGATGATGTGTTCGACCATCCGCAGATAGTTGTGGGGCGAGCCGCTGCGCAACACGAGGTTCTGCGCGCTCGTCCAGAGGTTGGCGATATCGACGGCGGTGTCGAGCTGTTCGGGCTGGTCCATCCGGCGGATCCACCACCCCGGGCGGCTGCTCGGCGCGAAGGTCAGCGTCTGCTTCTCGCTGCCCTTGAAGGTGCCGACGCCTGCGACCGAAGCCTCGGACGCGAGCGTCAGCCGCTTGAGCGAAAACGGCGACGAACGGTCCGCCGCCAGCCGGACGTCGTCGATCGGCTGTGCGCGGAAGCGCTCGTAAGCGGCCGCGATCGCCGCCGAATTTCCGAAGACCGTCTTTCCGACCACATATTCTGGCATGTCCATGCCCCTATTATACCAAAAAACCGGACTTGCGGCCCAAAGTCGGACTTACCCTAGAGTCGGAGCGATTCGTTCAGCCCCGGAAGTCGAGCAGATGCCCGATCAGCGAGCGGATGCCGCGGTAGTAGAAACCGAAATCGAACAGCGTGCGCGTCGACGTCAGCCGGTGGAAAAGCGCACCCGGCTGGAGGAAGCCGCGATAGACTTCGCGGATCGCGCACTTGATCTCCGCCTCGCTCGCCAACGGCGTCTTGGTGATGGCGCGGCGCATGTCGTACTCGTCCCAGTCCTTCGTGACCAGTCCGTCCGACGCCTCAAGCTCGCGGAACAGCGGCGTGCCTGGATAGGGGATCGTCAGCGTGCACTGCAAGGTCGACGCCCAGCCCTTCGCCAGGAAATGCCGCGCGAGCCGGACGGTGTTGGCGATTTCCTTCGGACCTTCCCAGGCGTGCCCGAACATAAAGGTGAGATGGACGTCCAGTCCCGCCCGGTGCGCCCACTCGCAGCCCTGGACGACGTCTTCGACCTTGAGCTTCTTGCAGAAGCGGTCCAGCGTCTCCTGGTTCGCCGACTCGACGCCGAAAAGGACGAACTGAAAGCCCGCCTTGCGCATCAGCCGGTAGTCCTCGAACGTCAGGCGGCCGAAGCGCATGTTGCAGTCCAGCCGCAGCTTCCGGTTGAGTCCGCGGCGGATCATCTCGTTGCAGAACGTCGTCAGCCACGAGCCGACCGGCAGCGAGCCCGAATCGTCCATGACCTCCCGGACGCCGTATTTCGTGACCAGCATCTCGATCTCGTCGACGACGTCGATCGGGTCGCGCGTGCGGTAAGTCGGGTAAAGCGTCGTCCAGCTGCAGAACGTGCACTTCGCGTGCCAGCAGTCCCGTCCGGACATCACATAGGTCCCGGGCGTGCGGCGGAAGTTGCCGTTCTTCTTCGCATAGAGCTTCCAGTTGACGAGGTCGCGGTCAATCCACGGGGCCGCGTTGAGGTCGTGGTCCAGCTTGAACGCGCCGGTGTCCGCCACCTTGCCGTCGGCCGTCCGATACCAGACGCCCGGTTCGAACTTCGACGGATCGTCAGCCGCGGCGACGAGGCTCACCGCGAGGAAGTCCCAGTCGCCGCCCGTCAGGATGTAGTCGACGGGACAGTTCGCCATCGACTCGGCCGGCAGGGCCGTGACGTGGTCGCCAACAAGGGCGACCTTCGCGCGGCCGAGCGGCGACGCCTTGAAGTCGCGGATCCACTGCCAGTGGCGCTTGACGACCGGCGTCTTCGTCTCCAGAATCACCAGGTCGGGGCCGAAGGCCGAAAGCCGCTCGGCGAATTCCTCATCGGAAAGTTCTCCGGCGATGCCGTCGAGGAAAAGGACGTCGTGACCAGCCTTCTTCAGCATCGTCGCCGCCGTCGCGGGGACGACGGGGAAGATGTAGGTCGGACGGTTGAACCACTGGAACTGCCGGTTCTGCGTCAGCAGCGCCACGCCCTTTTCGCACCGGAACGGCGGATAGCAGATCGCGACTTTCATGTCTTCAAGCCCACGGCAGCGTTCAGCTTACCACTTGTAGCCAAGGCCGATGATGTAGCGGAGGTCGTCCTTCTTGCGGTCGTTCGCCGGACGGGAGTTGTACTCCCACTCGATCTTCGCGAGGAGGTCGAAGTTGAAGATGATCTTCGTGCAGAAGCCCACGTCGGCCTTGGAGAGGAACTTCTCCCAGTCGTCCACCTCGGGCAGGATCTCGAAGTTGTGGAAGAACTCGAGCCCTTCCACCCACTTCGGCTGCCAGCCGAGCTTGTGGGCGTAGCGCAGCGCACAGTATCCGCCGGCTTTGGCGTCGCTCGGGATGTCATACTCTTCCTTGATCCAGTTCACGCCCAGCTCCTGGTTGAAGCTCCATTTGCCGGTCGACTCGAACGGACGGTTCTCGAGCCACTGGTAGCCGGCGCCGAGGCCGAGGCGGTAACGGGCCGTCAGCTCCTGAATCATGTCACGGTCCCAGCGGACGTCCTCGTAATGATAGACCTTCTCCCACCAGAAGTGGTCGTGCTTGACCTCGAACTCCCAGCGGTCGTTCGTCTTCTGGGTTTCGCCGTCAACCTTGCCGTTTTCGCTGTAGTAGTAGCCGAAGTCGACATTGAGACGGTCCTTCTCCCAGCGGCGGTTCACGTTCGCGATCACGCTCGCGGAATTCTCGACCGTGTTGCCGCGCGCCGCCTGATAGGCCACGTTGATGCTGCCGTGCCAGGTCTCGGGGACGGGATCGGTGTTCTTGATCTTCGTCATGTCCAGCGCACCCTTGCCGTCGCAAAGCGCACCGTCGCGGACGGAGAGGATCTTCTCCTCCTGCGTGCCGTCCAGATAGTTGACGATGTGCTTCTTGGCGCTGCTGACGCTCTTGATGCTGGAGATCTTGATCTCCATCGCCCCGAGGTCGTCGGAAGTGAACTGAAGGACGCCGTCCCGGATTTCGCCGGCGGTACCCGTCAGATACGAGCCGGAGTTGAGCACCAGCTTGTCCGCAAAGGCCGCACCGGCCAGCAGCGCGGCGGCGATCATGAGTGAACTTTTCATCTTTACCGTTCCTGTTTTTCCTGTTGATTTGTTGTGGTTGAAAACTCAAGGGGGAGAATCCGGCCGAGGTCGAAGGCGGACTTCGGATGCTGCATCAGCGGATCGCGGGCCTGCTCCTCCAGCGGCCGCATGTCAAGCGACTCGAACCCCTCGCGGTTCTGCTCCGGCCGGTCGCCCGGCTCCAGCTTCTGACCGCTGGTGTACTGCCGGCCGAGGACGGCGTTCTTGGGCAGCCCCGCGTCCTGCGGCATCGCCGTCGGGTCCACGACGCCCACCGTGACGAAGACGAGGATCTCCTTCTGGACCTTGACCCGCTCGACCGAGCCGAAGAGCCAGGACCCGATCCAGGGGATCGACCGCAGCACGGGGATCCCGTTGTCGACCTGGGTCTCGGTCGTGCGCGAAAGCCCGCCGATGACCGCCGTCGACCCGCTGGTCATGTTGAACTCGGTGATCAGCCGCTGGACCTCGATGATCGGGAAGCGCGACGAATACGCGGCCTCGCTCGCCCCGTCCTCCGGCAGCGCCGTGATGAAGCCGCCCTCGCCGTATTCCGAATTGAGCGCGCTGATCGTCGGCACGATCCGCACGTTGATGAGCCCGTTCGTGCCGATGCGCGGCGTGACGTCCAGCATGATGCCCCAGCTGAAGAACGACTCGCGGGCGAAAAGCATCTTGTCCTCGCCGGGGATCTCGGCCATCTTCATGTCGAGGTCGACCGACTCGCCCGTCGTGTTGAACGTCCGCTTCGCCGCGATCTGGACGTTCGGATACTTCGTCGTCATATCCACCGTCGCCTTCTTGCCGCTCGAGACGATGATCTTCGGATTGGAGAAGATCTTCACGTCCTCCGTCGAGTCCAGCGCCTTCAGGGTCAGCGCCATCTGCGAAAAGGTGAGCGTGCCGTTGAACAGCGTCACGTTGCCGTCCGCGCCGCTGTTGCCGTTCACGGAGTAGGACGTCTCCTCGTTCTTGCCCGTGATCCTGCGCGTGTAGTCCTTCACCGCGTTCCCGATGTGGGTGGCCTGGATGCCGCCGCCGAGCGTCGCCGTCCCGGTCAGGCCGCCCAGCATCGACCAGTCGATGCCGAGCTTGTGGGAGGCGGTGTTGCCGAGTTCCACGAACCGGGCCTCGATGTAGACCTGGCGCGTTTCGACGTCCATCTCGGCAACCGCCTTGGCGCAGGCCTCCAGAACAGGCTCGGGGGCCGTCACCATCACGGCGTTCGCGCCCTCGAAGGCGACGGCCATCCGCGACACGGGCGAGTTCGTGCCGAATCCCCCGCCCCACATCTCGTTGAACTTCGCCGCCATCTCGACCGCGTTCGCGTGCCGCAGGCGGAACGTGCGGGTGGCGAAGGTGGGCTGCTCGTCGGCGAACGCCGCCGCGCCAGCCAGACAGGCGGCGGAAAGCAACGCGACTCTCAGCGAATCAAACACGACGCTCAGCCCTTGAAGATGAAGAATTTGCGGACGAAGAAATTAATGACGAACGACACCAAGATCTCGATGACGACGGCCGCCGAGGTCATCAGCCCCGCCCAGTTGATAAGCGCCGCGCTGATCCCGAGCGCCAGCACCGTCGCCGTCGTCGAAGCGGCGTAGAACAGGCCGACTTCGACATACCAGCGGAACTTCCCCGGCGTGAAGACGCACCAGCGGTTCATCAGCCAGCAGACGAAATTCGACAGCACGAAACCGATGCCCGTCGCCACCGCGAAACGGAACGCGCGCACTCCGTCCGCCACGTCGACCGGCGCAAGGCCGAAGCCCCGCACCGCCCAGTCGTCGGCCGCCAGGCACTTCAGGCAAGTCGCCGCGAAAAAGTAGAACGTCACCGTCTGCACGTAAGTGGCGATGACGCCGTTGGCTCCGTACTTGACGAATTGCGCGAAACCGCGCGACCGCTCGGCCAGCACCAGCGTCAGCAAAAGTCCGACGCAGCCAACCAGCGGCAGCAACGCCAGCACCGGCGCCAGCGTCAGCGCTGCGACCTTCCATGTCTCGAATAATTCAGCCATAGGGATATTATACCAAAAAACCAGCCGGTCATGGGGTCCCGACAGCACGGCCGCGCAGAAGCGCGGCCGTCCCTTACAACTTTAAAACTGCAACTGCACAACGCGCCGGTCAGCCGAGCCAGTTCCAGAAGTAGACGTAGCAGGCGAAGACGACGCCGATGACGAACATCGACGCGACGACGTCGACCCAGGTCCAGGAAGCGCGGTTCTCGCGCTTGAAATCATCGCCCAGCGTCGCGAACGTCAACGACTCGATGCGCTTCGGATCCGGCGCCGGAGCCGTGAGCGACGTGAAGACGATCACGAGCACGGACGTCACAAGCAGAAGCCCGGAGAAGTAGAAGTCCTGAATGAGCGCGTAACCGTCCGCGTTCGGACAGACCGCGTTCAGCGTGAGCTTCGTCATGCCGAGCGCAAAGCCGAGCCCGAGCCCCCACACCGCGCCCCGGAGGTTCATCCGCTTCCAGAACAGCCCCGTCAGGAACACCGCGACGATCGGCGGCGCAAGGAACGACTGGACGGACTGGATGTACTGGTAAAGTCCGCCGCCAGAAATCGACTTCATGATCGGCAGCCACAGCAGACCCAGCGCCGTCATCACGACCGTCGTCGTGCGTCCGACCGTGACGAGCCGCCGCGGCGAAGCGTCCGGCTTGAGCTTCTGATAGACGTCCACCGTGAAGAGCGTAGAGACGGAATTGAACAGCGACGCCAGGGAGCTCATCAGCGCGGCGATCATACCCGCGACCACAAGTCCGCGGAAGCCCGTCGGCAGCAGCGTCTGCACCAGCGTCGGAAACACCGTGTCACCGTTGAGCGCACCCGTCTCCTTCAGCGGAATCGCGAACTCCGCTCCGTTGACCACGACATGGTTGTGGTGCAGCGCGAAGCCGAGCATGCCCGGCACGAGGAAGAGGAACACCGGCAGCAGCTTGAGCCCGGCGCCCCAGATCGCGCCGCGCCGCGCGTTCGTCAAGTTCTTTCCCGCGAGGCAGCGCTGGACGATGAACTGGTCCGTGCACCAGTACCACAGCTCCGACCCGATGTTCGCCGCGAAGATCGACGCGCCGATCGCGAGCCACCCGACGGACCGTCCGCCGAGGAACAGGTCCTCGCCAGACTCGATCTTCCGCCGTCGGAGCGTGCAGATCACCACTGCGGCCAGCACGCCAAAGTAACCGAGAATCACCAACCAGTCAACGCATTGCATTTTGTTTCCTCCTTGATTTTAAAATCCGCTTTCGCCGCCCGTCATCCGCTCAGTCCAGCGCGATCGACTTGAGGTCCGGCGCACCGCAGCCGTGCGGCCCCCTGAACGTGAAATAGAGCGCATGGACCCCGTCCGGAATCTCCGCCGTCGCGGCCGTGCGCTCCCAGTCGAGCGAGCGGCGCGTCACGAGCGTGGCGACCGCCGGTCCGTTCAGGTCGGTGCGGACCTCCCACCGTCCGTCCGCCCAGCCGCGGGTGGTGACGGACACCGTCTTCACGCCGCGGCAGTCGAAATACTTGAAGCCCACCACCGTGCCGTCGACGATGCCGGCGACGCGCTCCTCGACGATGCGTGGGTACGCCTTCGCGTCATTGGCGAATTCCTCGGAGGACTTTTCCAGAAACAGGTTGCAGGCGATGTACGCCGGATATTCGCCGCGGCCGGGGAGCGGTCCGCCGTGAAGCCCCTGCGAAGTAAGCGCCGCCTGCCTGAAGGCGCCGTCAGGTCCGCGCTCCAGGCGTTCGGCGCATCCCTGCCGCGAAAAGCTGATGTTCTGCGTCTGACGGTGGTAGAAGATGTACCAGTCGCCGCCGAGCTGGACGAGCCCGCCGTGGATGTTCCCGCCGGCGGCGAGCGGACAGTCCGAAACGCCGAGGTCGGTGTTGCTGACCAGCACGCCGCGGTAGCGGAACGGTCCGCACGGATTCGTCGCCGTCGCCCAGCAGAGCTCGTGAATCCGCTGTCCGGCGTAAACGAAGACGTATTCGCCGTCGATCCGGCGGATGGACGAGGCCTCGAAGAATCCGTGTCCCTCGAATTCGGTGCCCGCGGCGTCGCGTCCGTTCGGGACGATCGGCTTCGGACGCGCCAGTGCCGTCACCATGTCGGTCTTCAGCTCCGTCACCGACGCCGCGCTGCCCTCGCCGCCGAGATAGAGGAACATGCGTCCGTCATCCACCAGCACGGCGGGGTCGAACGGCCGGTCGTCGCCTTTACGGAGACCGAGGATCGTGCCGTCCTCGTAATGCACGTCGGCGAGATAGCGGAAGCGTCCCGCCGGCGTGTCGCAAACCGCGACGCCGATCGTGCGCGCGGCTTCGCGCACCTCGCCTACTGCGGCCTGCCCGGAACGGCCTTCTCGGACGCCCGCGCCGCGGCCTTCGCGGCGGAAGCTCCCCTTGTCTACGCGCCGCGCTCGTGCCGTCCGCTGGACGAGTCCCAGTTCTACGCGGAGCGCGCCGATCACACTCCTGACGCACGGCAGCTGAAGAACTGGGTGTCGAAGCTGCCGAAGCCCGTTGCCGTCTTCTGCTGCAACGACCTCCGGGCGCTCCAGCTTCAGCATGTCGCGGGCAAAGCGGGGCTGCGCGTTCCCGAAGACGTGTCGATTCTCGGCGTTGACGACGACACGATTCTCTGCTCTTTTGCCGACGTGCCGCTTTCAAGCATCGATCCGAACGCCTACCAGGTCGGACACGACGCCGCGCGGTTGCTGCGGAGCATGATGTGCGAGACGCCGGCGAAGAAGGTGCATCGGGTCCGCCAGGTGCGGCCCGGACGGCTCATCGAGCGCGCCTCGACCGAGTTCATGCCGATCGACCCGCCCTGGCTCGGGACGGTGCTGATGCACATCGAGCGCAACCTGGGGCGGTCGGTTCCGGCGCGGGAGATCTTCGCGCTCTCCGGACGGTCGAGCACCTATGTGGAGACGGTATTCAGGAGCCGACTCGGCACGTCCGTCCAGGCCTATGTCACTTCGGTCAAGATGCGCGAAGCGAAGCGCCTGCTCGCCGATCCGGACCTGCGCATTTCCGAAATCGCCTACCGGTGCGGCTTCAGCTCTCCGCAATACTTCTGCCGCACCTTCACCAGCGCGTTCGGCGTAAATCCAAAGTCCTGGAGGGAATCAGGAATGAGGAATGAGTAATGGGGATCGGATTTGCCGAAGCCGACCAGCAGCACAGAACGGCAACCGCCAACGCGGCAGACTTGAAATCCTTCCCGCTCCCACACGGGCATTCCGAATAAAGAACATTCAGATCGATCACGATTCCCTCCAAGGCTTTAGATCGAATTCGCTTCGCGCCTGACTTTCATCGCCGCCGTAGATGACCGTCCGCGAGACCTCCGAGCCGAACTGCGCGGCCAATCGATCCATCGTATTCGTCCATTCGGTGGTTGGCCTACAAACCTCGTCGCCGGCCCATGCCGGGGCCTACGCTCCTGAGCGAACTTGCCCTCGCCTTCAAGAGGCCATTGATCTCGCAATCCTTGTTTTCATCCGTCAACTTGACCGTTCAATTTAGACTATTACCATTCATCTATTTTGACAGAAGGCAGCAGTCTATCAAATCTACCGCAACCTTACGGTCAATTCGGCCGCAAGGTCGCGGAGCAATGTCTGGGATGTCTTTGGCAAGTTCATCAATGTCTACTCTAAACGCCCATATTGTATCAAAACAGACGCACGGCGTAAAGTGCCGTGCGTCCGTTTTCAAAGCGTTACCGCCTGTAGCCGCACTTCGGACAGACCCCGTCCTTGAGCGCGATGCCGCACCAGGGGCAGCGGTCCATCGTCATGCGGGACGGGAACTCGGCCGTCGCCACGTTGACGCCGCTCGTGAACGTGATCTTAACGATGTTGAGCTTGTCCTTCAGGAGCTCGTACACCATCTTGATGAATCCCTCGACGGTCATGGTCTCCTTGGTGACCACGAGCCGGCACTCGGGATAGGCGGTGCAGAGATCCGTCTTGAACGCGGGCCCCTTCATCGTGTTCGTGGGCGCGCCGTTCCGAATGCCCTGCTTCTCGTAGACGTCGAGAATCGCCGGCAGGAGCGGATCGTCCTCGCGCAGCACAAGCGCATGGTCGAAGTTCTTCAAGACGTTCCAAGCCGTCTTCTGAATCTCGTTGCACGGAAAGACCATGTTGACGCCGGGATTGACCGAATCCTCGACCTCCAGCGTCAGTCCGCCGGTATGCCCGTGCAGGTACTGCGCCTCGCCCTTGAAACCGTAGAAGCGGTGGGCGTACTGGATGTCGAGGTGCGCGACCGAGCGAATCGTCTTGCAGCAGCAGTTAGTATTCTTGTTCATAGTCGTTTTCCTTTCATTGGAAGTTTGATTGGCCTCTCCGGCGCAAGGCAATTTGACTGACCTTGCGCCGGAGACCGGGAATTTAGCGGACGCCTCCTCCAGCCCCCGCCGTCACGCCGCTCTCGCCGACACCGACGTTCGCGTTCGCGGACACGCCGTGGTTGCCGACATTCGCATCGCTGCCGACGCGGATGCCATCCGTGCCGACCCCGAGCGTCATCGATGTGTTGACGCCATGCTTTTTCATGCCGTCGCACTCCGACTTGCAGCGCTCCTTCGCGCAGCAGCACTTGCAGGGCTCCTTGCAGCAGCAATCCTTCTTGCTGCAGCAGTCGTCCGATCCGAACATGCAGCAACCCGTAAGCGCCGCCGCGAGAGCCCCCGCCGTCACCGCAACCTTAACCGACTTCGTGATGATCTTGTTCATTGTGCACCTCGTTTTCCTTTGCTTTGTCTGACAGATTTCAGGTCGTTCCGGCCACGCGGCCAAATCCGCCTTTCCTCCCGACGCCACATAGTATGCACTTTTTTCTTTCCGTTGTATGTTGGAATTACAACGAAAATCAAATTTCACTTAAACTTTAAAAATGAGCACCATTTCCCATCATGGCGTTGAGCAGTGCCGGAATAAATCAAACTACAATCGTAGAACAAAAGAACCTAGCCGTTTTTGAACGGACATCAAACTGGACGCTCCGTGCATGACTAAAGGTGAACATTAACCACATCAGTTCGCTCGGCCAAAATCCAATCTGACCAAAAGCTCATCTTTAAACCGCTTCCCACTTTTCGCGAAAAGTGGGAAGTTATGCCAATGCCATTTCAAGCAGCGTTTCTTCCGGCTGGCTATTCGGCCGGCAGACATTCCGATTGAGATCAACGATCCGCGCCTTATCGAGTTGTGCGAGAATCCGGTCGACAGTCGTGCGCGGCATATCAGTTCGATGTCCGATCTCTTCCACTTCCATTCCCGGATTCTCGTTCAGCAGCCGAATGACAGCATGACGACGATAATGTGAAAGCGCGTGGATGTACGTCGCCACCTGTAATATCCGATCCCGAGACGGCCTCGATTCGAAGAACATCCTCAGGGACGCAACTGTCCGCTCCCCTTCCGCTGTAGTCGCAAAGGCGCGGTAGTAGATGCGCCGTTCCTCACGCTTGGACGAGACGAGCCCGACATCCAGAAGTTTCTTCAGGTAGACACTCGTTGCGGCAAGTCCCAAGTTGAACTTCTCGGCAATTTCAATGACGCACGGAAACTCCTTGCGATCCGCCAGCAGATAGCGCATCAGTTCTATGCGCTTCTCATTGTCCAGCGCCTCGCACACCCTCCAGTATTGATTTTCTCCCATAGCGCCATTATACCATTTCCCACTTTCCGCGAAAAGTGGGAAATTTGTCTTTAACAACTTCCTCTCGGAACTTCAACCACAACTATGATATTTGGAATACCAGGCCGATTCAACCGCCAGACCAAATCTCCCGGCGGCGCACATTATGCACTTTTCCCTTTCCGCTGTCTGTTGGAATTATAGCGAAAATCAAATTTAGCAAAATCCTCAAAACAGGCGCGGCAAAACTGCCGCGCCTGTTTTTATTCAGTCGTGCGTTGCATTAAAAATCAAGTGCGGCAGCTTCCTCTGCCTCCTTCTTCTTTTGCGCCTCCGCTTTACGCGCATCATCCCTTTTCTTTTCTGCATCAACAAGCACCGATACTGCAGTCTTATCGTACACCACAAGAACCGGGCCCTTAGCAAGCGTTCCCGCACTCGCCGCCTGTCCAAGCTGCGCCTCCATCTGCGCACTTGCCGCAATCAGTTCATTCTTAACCCGCTCAATATCCTTCTTGTTCCAGAATGCCCGCTCCTTCAATGTCCGCTTGGCCGTTTCAAGCATTATGTACGCCGACTCTCCCGCATATTCAACACCCCCATTCCCATTACCGAATTTTGCCTTAAAGGATGCTATGTCCTTCTGCCTTTTTCCACTCTTTACTTCAGCCCGTACCGCTGCAGTACATTCTCCAAACGCTTTTTCAAACTCCGCATGCTTAAACGAATTCTCTTTTCTCAAATATTCCGAAACACCTCCACAGATCCACATTGCCGCAGCATCCGAATTCCAGTCAACCTTGTCGAATCGAACACTTTCTTCAATCACCGATCCTTTCACTTCTTCATTTTCGAACTTCACTTTGTGGCGGTTCACCTTCTTGCTAAAGCCAAAATATTCCATACAAAGAAACTCATCGACCTCTTGGCTTTCGTTCAACTTGAGACCCTGATACTTCTCTTGCACCGCTTCTATAACTTTCTTGGCAGTGAATGTCTTGGGGCATTCCTTGCGCATGCCCCAAACCTCAACAATCGGTTTCGCCGCAATCCTCGAAGCCGCACAGCACAGTCCAACTCCTTCATCAATCTCAAACAAACACCCACGATAATTCACCTCTGGGATTGCAAACGGAGACACACTAATGCGCCGAAGTTTTTCAGACAAATAACCATTATCAATCACCCAACCGATAGAAGTGCCGCTACTTATCTCCTTATAAAGTGGAACATGCTTCTGAATGAGAGACTTCGGTTCATATTGCACACTCCCCTTAAAGGAATTCCTCAATCTATCGTCGACATACACATTACCTTTGTTTCCTCGTTCGGCAACAACACATGCCATTACAACTCGTGATTGACAATCTTGCTGCTCCTTCGCCAACCGATCCTTTTCTTCCTGCTCCTGTCGTGCCTTCCGAGCCGCTTCTTCAGCATCCCTCTTGGCCTTGCGCTCAGCACATTCCTTTTCCCTCTGCTGTCGACGCGCCTCCTCTTCCGCTTCGATTTTTTTGCGGTCCTCTGCCTTTATGCGTTCAGACTCTTCGAGCAAAGCTTTCTGCCGAGCCCGTTCGGCCTCCTCCCTTGTTTCGCCAGGCGATGCGGTCACGGCTTTTGCCGTATCTGACACTGCCTTGAGTGCATTATCGAAAAGCCCACCGAGACATGTCGCGGAGGAAATCGTCGCTATTGCTGCCATCACCAAACGAACTTTCATCTTATCTGTTTCCTTCTACCCCTTCTTCCTTTTTCACCTCAGAGAAAAGAAAGGGCGCAATTCCCATCGGTGTTTCAAGAGAGGCCGTGGAAGTGCCTATAGAGAGTACACCGAGAGAATGCGCCACAATCGGTGCATCCTATCGCACGTCAGACTCTCTAACAAGAAATTTTCCACGTTTCTCTTGAGCCAACGTAGCGCAGAACGCTAAGTTGTTTTGACTGTCCGGCCTCACCCGAGGCCGTCGGTCACGCCGCTCTCCCGCTTGACGCGGTGTCGGCCGACCCGCCCGGCTGACTCACCAAGCGGTATGTCAAAAATCAATCACACATGAATAACGAAATCACCGTAAGGCGGCAACTTGCCATCATGTGAAAGCAATCTAAGTCCTTCAATTTGCGCTTGCGCAACCAGCATCCGATCAAACGGATCGTTATGATGCCGTGGTAACGAATCCGCGCACTGAGAATGCTCAAAGCCAATGCGAAGCTCTTCGATGCCCGACTCGTTACAGAACCGAACTATCTGTTCCGCCGTGACTGGTATCGCCTCCGGCTTGATGGAATGCTTGATCGCCGTTTCCCAGACCGACACCGCACTCACGCTAAACTCGTTATCAGGATTTTCCAAAATCTCTCTTGCGCGAGCGGAGAGGCGAGGACTGCCAACCATCGCCCAAATGACAATCTGCGTATCGAGAAGAAATCTCACAACGCCGTTCCTTCAAACATTGCGGCAACCTGTCCGTCCAAACCCTCAAACTCTTGCTCGAAATTCTCCGGTAGACGAATCTCATTTTTCATCAAACCAACCCGTATCGAGCCTCTTATTCTCTCCCCGCCCGAACGGATTCGCTTCACGACATCTTCAATCGGAATGACGATCACCCGGCAGGTGCATGCACTGAATTCACGGGGAACCTCAACAGACACCCTGTTTCTCCTCGGACGAACAGTTCTTTCGATTACCGGCATATCTTATCAACCTTCCTGTCGATTATCCTCCATTGCTTCGACGCATATTATATCATTTTCGCCGTCCGCCGTCCACCAAAACATTCACCAGACCATTCGCCATTCGCGATTGTCGATAAAAAAGGCGCGGCATTTCTGCCGCGCCTCTTTTTACCATTCCAAATCCGCCTTACATCTCGGAGAGCTTCTTGAGAAGCGCGTAGTTCTCCTTGAAGCTCTGTTCGGACTTCTCGAGCATCGCCATCGCGTAGGACTTCGCTACGCTACGGCTATTTTCGCTTCGCTCCAATCGCTCCTCGCCCACCTTCTTGATCAGCTGCTTGAGATGCGCCGTAGAGCGCCAGCTCGAAGGGAAGGTCGCGTAGCGACGGCGAAGCCGCCCGCAAGGGCCCGCGCGGTTCTCGCACCCCTGTAGCCACCGCTTCGCGGCTCGCTGTCGCTCGAGGGATATGAGTTCCTTCGAGACGGCGTTCTTGGCGAACGAGACCGTGTCGGACTCGTCCCGGATCGAGGCCGAAGGCCGACATAGCCAAGCGAAGCGTAGGCCGCCGAGTCGAGCTTGAGCTTGCCCGTCGCCGGGTTGTAGTTCCAGAGCGGAAAGCAGAACTTCAATTCCTCATTTCTTTAACGCAATACAATCGAGGAGAACTTACTAAGCTCGACGGCTTGATTCGATCCCCATGCTTAACATGCAAAATTTCTATGCCAGCCGATTGCCAAGCTCGCAACACCAGTTCGGTACAATACATCCCGTTGCCTTTTCCATAGCAAAAGGAATTGTCAAACGCCACTTTTCTCTCTGCGCATTTAAGCGCAAAAGATGTTGCAACTTTCCCGTCGCCGACATATGGGCGCAGAAGGCAAACACAATCAACATCGTTCTTCTCAAGATACTCGGCCATTGTCTGACGCACAACACCACATTTTGGATCTGCATGCACAATTGCATCTTTCGAAACTGCAATACCACAATGCAACCAGCATGTGCCATTGTCAAGAAGCTTCAGAATCTTCGCCCTCATTGTCGAGCTACCAAGCAATACAACATCGCCTTCACACAAAGTCCAATCCGCTGAAAGACAACGAATAGGTTCGCCGCTGCGTACCGACGTAATAAGATACGCAGCGGCGAAGATACAAAGCGCAAATCGAATTATCATTCGCTTTGTTTTTTTCTCTTCCACGCCTGGATTTTCCCCTTCTCTATCAATCTTTTTTCAATCCGGCCGCCAATTATGCCGCCAAGAGTCATAGGAATCCAAGCAGTTAATGCAATTTCCGCCGAAGTCCTGTTTCCAGACGAAAAGAGAATGTCGAAAGCGTGGCTTATATAACCAAAGAAGCCCAGTTTAGCCCTTACAAACTCCGATTGGAAAATATAACTTACCATATATCCAGCGGATAGTCCAATGAGAATGCCGCGCCACAATCGCAAGTCTTTACAGACATCCTCCACCAGCCATTCCTTGAAAGACTTGCTCTGCTTAATTCTTTTCTCCATATTCGGCTCCTTTCAGTAAGATGCTTCACGAACACAATTGAAAAATGCTGGCATATTGCCAGAAATCGGTACGATACCGGGCGATGTAAGTCTTATCGTTCTCGACTGCGGATTGACCTGAATGTCAATCTCGTGCCCGAATCCATCCTTGGCATTCCAATAAGGCAGATTGCGGCCATCTGGCAAACGATATTGCTTAAATGGATTTCCGATACGCTCCGTCTGAAACTTTATGACCTCTTTTGGTGACGCTGGCGGATGTCCAAAATGCGAAATATAGAAACGGCAAAAGTCTATGCCATCGTCCAACAATTTCATCGTCTCGCGACAGTTCTTCTCATATTTCGCCTTCAGCTCAACTCCATTTGCAGTGAAATTTAAAAACACATATCCACCACAGAACAACACCACCAACGATATGACTGTTTTCACAAGCCACACGCCGATTGTTTGCGCGACTGTTTTCTGCGGTGCCTCAAACACGATATTCGTTTCCATCTTAGGGACGTTTCCCTGGATGTTCTCTGTGCCACTTGACATAATGGATCCTTCATTTCGCCCCTAACTCGTTTTCACCGACGAAAAAAGAAAGGGCGCAATTCCCATCGGTGTTTCTAAGGAGGCCTTAGGATGCCTGAAGTGAGAACACCGAGAGAATGCGCCACGGCTGGCGCATCCTACTACCGCGTTAGACTCACTTCAGAAAGTTCCTAAGTTTCCTTAGAGCCAACGTAGCGCAGAACGCTAAGTTGTTTTGACTGTCCGGCCTCACCCGAGGCCGTCGGTCACGCCGCTCTCCGTGCACCCGCACGTGTCGGCCGACCCGCCCGGCTGACTCACCGAGCGGTATGTCAAAGATCAGTTGTTCGGATGCACCGGATTGTAAATCGTCAGATCCGGATACAGCGAACGGAAATCGTCTTCATTGCGGGTGATGAGCCCGCCCTTCTGTAGCGCATACGCCCCGATCATCACATCGGCAATCGGACGCTTGGGCGCCTCGCCCTTGCGCTTGCGCAATACGTGCTCGTACCACGCCTTGTGAGCAGAAACAACCGCATTCTTGTTCCCGGCAAAGTCGAAATCGATCCACGACTTCTTCAAAAAGGCATCCTGTCGCTCACGATTGCCGTCAAACACCGGTCCAAGCTCAACATAAGTAATCGGGGCTATGACAAACGAATCATCGATCTTGGCCGCCAACGCCGCCGCTGAAACCGCGCCGAACTCACCATCACGCTCGACCAGATCAATAACGACACAGGTATCAACGACCCAAATCACTCTTCTTCCCCTTCGCGAAGTTCTTTCATCCATTCTGCCGTCGAGCGCGGTTTATGAAATTTAGCACCATAGCCGATAAGCTTTGAATAGTCAGGACGAGGACAGCCGAAATGCTCTTCACGAGGATCTTTTTTCGCAAGACATTCCTGTTTCGCGGCGGCATCAACCTTGACCAGAATAACCTGATAGTCTCCCGCCTCCGGAATCTCCAAATGAATCGTACCCGAATGGCTGCTGACATCCTGAAACCAAACGCCACGGGCACGGCTCGCATTGGCGACCGCACGCATCCAATCACCATCCTTCATCACCATCGGCATATCATTCCCCCCTTTCCGTTGCGCTTGAAAATATGAAACGGTGCGGCGGCGAAATTGCCGCCGCACCGTTTTGCATAACCGGGACGCGATTACATCTCGGAGAGCTTCTTGAGGAGAGCGTAGTTCTCTTTGAAGCCCTGCTCGGCGGTCTGGAGCATCGCCTCCGCCTTCTCCGGGCCGACCTTCTTCACGAGCTGCTTGAAGCGGTTCTCGCCGAGTTCCTTCGAGATCGCGTTCTTCGCGAACGAGACCGTGTCGGACTTGTCGGCCGAGTCGAGCTTGAGCTTGCCCGTCGCCGGGTTGTAGTTCCAGAGCGGGAAGTGGACGGACTCCACCGCCGCCTTCTGGTGCGCCGGACCGGTCTTCGTGAGGAGACCCTGCTCGATGCAGTGCGCGTACGCGATGATGATCGCCGGGCCGTTGTAGTTCTCGGCCTCGTTGAACGCCTTCACCGTCGCCGCCGGGTTGGTGCCCATGGAGACGTACGCGACGTACACGTTCTTGTACTG
>JAZQPI010000083.1:0-2301 GCA_045628545.1 Kiritimatiellia bacterium | reverse complement strand
TATGGAAAAGGCGCGCCACGTCGATTCGGATTGGCCGCTGTGCCGCTGGTTGCTGGCTGCTGAAAAACTTCCGACGCATCAAAACGAGGACGATGCCGCGTCAGCGGCGGAGTTCTCGTTTTGATGCGTCGGCCCTAGTCGCTCAATGGCCAAAAGTCGCTTCACTGGGGCGCCGGGCGCCTCGCCCGCCGCCCGCGCTGTGCGCTGGAGACTGCAATGTTGCTTATCCGTTTCTGTCGAGATCGTAGTTGTCCGCACGGACACGCCAGAGCGTCAGGAAGAAAAGCGCACCGCAGACCGCCGTGCCGACCATCGCGAAGACTGGCGTCGCCCAGCCGCCGGTCGACTGCGCGAGATTGCCGCAAAGTTTTCCGGAGATGGAAACGCCGATATAGGAAAAGAGCGAGATGAAGCCGATGGCCGTCCCCGTCAGCGACTTAGACGCCAGGTTCGTCGCCGTGACACCTGTGAGCGCCTGCGGACCATAGAGCGTAAACCCGGCCGCGACCAGGGCGGCAGAGGCGATCCACGCCGACGGCAGAATCCAGAACGCCGCGAAGAGCAGCGCCGTCAGCGCCATCATGAAGACGCAGAGGCGCGGCGCCCGTCCGCCGAACAGCCGGTCCGTCGCCCAGCCGCAGAGGAGCATCCCGACAATGCCCGAAAACTCGAAGAGCATGATGACCGTGCCGGAGTCGCTCGCCGTGAAGCCCTTCGCCTCCTGCAGCATCGTCGGCCCCCAGTCGGCAACCAACGACCGCACCGCGTTGATCGCAAAGTTGCAGAGTCCCAGCATCCAGATCGCCGGGGAGAGGAAGACGTTTTTCATCACACTGGGGCGACACGAGGAATTGTTCGACTGTTCGATTGTTTGAATGTTCGATTGCTTGGCGTCAGCAGCCGATTGCTCGCCTTCTGGGGACAGACCCTCCTCTTCGGGGGTGCCGGGGAGGAAAAGCCACATCGTGACGAGGCCAAGGGCTCCGAGAATTGCCATCGTCCAAAAGCACCACTTCCACATGCCGACGCCCTGGTTTGCACTCCCGAGGACGCCCAGTCCCATGATGACGCCGCAGACCTTCGCGACAAGGCCGCCGCCGATCGAGTGGCTCGTGTTCCAGACGGACATCTTCGTCGCCAGTTCCTTCGGCGGAACCCAGAACGCGATCAGCCGCGCACAAGGAGGGAAGCCCGTCCCCTGAAAAAACTGACTGAGCACCAGGAGCACCCCAAACGCCCACACCTGCGTCGCGACGGCGCCGCCGTCGTCGCCCCCTGTCCATGCGGCCAAGTCCGGCACGAATCCGAACGCGACGTTGATGGCCGTGCAGGCCAAGAGCCCGAAGCAGAGCATCTTGCGCGAATTGACCCGGTCGCCGACAAATCCGTTCAAGAACTTCGAAATGCCGTAGACGATGCCGCCCGCAAAGAGAAAGTTGCCGAGCTGCGCCTTCGTGATGCCGCAGTCCTGCTCGAGGCCCGGCATCGCGAAGGAGAAGTTCTTCCGCATGAAGTAGAAGAGCGTGTAGCCGATCATCGTCGCGATCAGCACCCGCCACTGCATCCTGCTGTAGCGCTTGTCCGTCATGAGCAGATTATACCAAAAAGCCCGAGCGCATCAGCCGAGCCGGATAATGCGCTCCTTGACGAGTTCCTTCGGCTCGCCGATCTCGATCTTCGGCGCATGGGCGAGAAGATAGTCCTCCGCCGTCTTGCACCAGAGGCCATGATTCGACTCGCAGATCTTCGCAAGCTCGGCGTAGAACGGATCGGTCTCGCCCAACTTGGCGAAGTCCTCGATTGCCGTCATCGGCATCTTCACGTGCGTGTAGACGAGACGCTTGCCGCCGGGAACCTTCAGCATGTTGAGGGTTGCGTCCGCGGCGGAATCGAGCCCGCCCACATGCGTGATCATCACCTCGGGATGGAGCAGTCCCTTGCCGATCCAGTCGACCGAATCGGCCATGTCCTTCACGTCGCCGCCGGAGTTCGCCACCACATGATGCATCAGGTAATGGACGTTGTAGAAGTTGAACTCCGCCATCAGCTGCTGGTTCGTGGGGCCGGCGAAGAAGTTGAGACAGCCGCCGAAGCCCAAGAGCGACGAGCACTGCGTGATCAGCGCCGGCGCCGCCGCCATCAGGAAGATGTCGTCGTAGCCGCCGCCCGTCGACGTCGGGTTGTCCGCCCGCGCGTCATCCGCCAGGTTGAAGCTCTTCAAGAGCGGCACGGGGTCCTCGACGTCCTTCACATTCACGAAAACAACCTCAACCCCGTTGACATCCCCTTTCGCCACGACGG
>JAZQPI010000082.1:0-10494 GCA_045628545.1 Kiritimatiellia bacterium | reverse complement strand
TTCAGCCAATGGGAAACGTCTGAAGCTCGACTGCGGCTTCGGACTCGACCATTCGAAAATGCTCAGATGCACTTTTGCTCAGATGCTCAGATGCCGAGGTCGGTCAAAACCGCGCCAGCGGTATTGACTGACCGAGTACACGCGGCGCGGACTTGCGCCGACTCAGAACGCATAACGCACCGTCACGGCGAAAGAACGGCCGGCCGCGGGATAGTATTGCGTCCCGTAGGTCGAGAAATCGCAATACCGCTCGTCGAACAGATTGTCGACGACGGCCGAGATCCGCAGCCCCTCCAGAAACGTCGGCTCGTAAGTGACACCGACATGAAAGACGCCGAACCACGACAACGTGTCCGCATCGTTCGCGAAATCCGAACAACTGTACATGTCGGACTGGAACCGGTATCCGCCGAAGGCAAAGCACTCGTTCCACAGCCAAACCCGTCCGTTGACGGAAACCGTCGCCTCGGGCACGAGCGGAATCGCGTTACGTCCGAAAGTGCCGCCATCAAACGTCGCCTTCACGAAACTCGCCCCCGCCGACACGCCGCAGACTTTCTCGCGTTCCCAGCCGAGGCGCACATCTACCCCGCGGCGAACCGTCCGATCCTCGGAGTTGACGTTGTTGCCAGCGACCGGATCGTAAAAAATCTCGTCTTCAAGCCACGAACAATAGGCGTCGACATCGACAAAAAACTCGTCGGTCGGCTCCCAGCGTCCGCCGACTTCGGCCGACCACCCCTTTTCGGGATCCAGCAGTCCGGCCGGCGTCCAGGTGCGGATGTCGTAAGGCACCTCGTCCAAAAACGGATTGCGGTACGTCCGCGACAGTTTCGCATAGACTTTCGCCGCCTCCACGGGACGGGCGATCAGCGCGACGTCGAACGCGCCGAGATGGACGTTCTTCCAGTCCGGCGTCGAGCGTTCGTTGTACGACCATGTGCGCGAGTAGCGTCCGCCCAACTGCAGCGCGAAACAGTCGGTGCAATGAAAGGTCTCCTGAGCGTAAAAATCCATGGCCTGACGACTGTGATCGGCCTTCGATCCGCCATAGCCGCTGTCGGACCACTCCTTCATGAAATCGACTGCATGCTGGACCCCGACCACGCTTTCGCGTTCGCACCCGAAGAGAGAGGTCGAATTCAGCCACTCCAGCAGACTGCGGGACGAAAGAAGATCGTAATCACCGTCGGAGTACCACTTGGCGCCATACGACTCGCCCTGCTGGTAGGCCCACATCCTGCGCGAGGAAAGAGTCTGGACGAAGCGCAAGGCGTTTTCCGCGTCCAGCTGGACGCGGAAAGTCGCGTTGAACCCTGCGGTCGCCCGATGATAGCGGTCTTCAGCCGCCTTGCTGCCGCGGGGATCGCGCTGCCATTCCTCCCAGGTCAAGGCGCCGGGCAGATCGTACTGCGCGTCAGCGTAAAACGCCGAAACGCGGAGGGACGCGCGATCCGACCAGGACTTCCTCAATCCGGCGTTCGCGTTCCAGAGTTCGTATCCGGAATGGCTGCGATAGCCGTCAGAACGGTCCCAGGACGCGTCCGCCCAGTAGCGAAGGCCCTCGTCGGCAAAACCACCGCGCGTTCCGAGGGCGGCGCCGAGCGTTCCCCAGCTGCCGCCGCGGAACTCGACATACGAACGACGCACATCGTCCGCCGGCTCGGTAACGAAGTTGATTACGCCGGCGCTGGCACCGTCTCCCTGAAGGACATTCTGCGAGCCGCCAAGAATCTCGATCTTCGCGACCCCGTCCAGCGGAATGCGCGAGAGGTTCGGACGGTTCATGTCCGGCGCGTTCAACCGCTCGCCGTCGACAAGGACAAGAGTGCGCCCGTGTCCGGACTCGCCATAGCCGCGCAAGGAGAACTCGGCCAGGGCCGGATTCCCGGCGCCGAGGCGGTGGACGTGGAGCTCGGGCGCGACCTTAGCGAGCAGGTCCACAGCGTCATGCGCGGAAGATGAGGCAATTTCCCCTTCTCCGACGACATGAACTGAGGCAGGCATATCAAGCGGCGAGCGGTCAGTCCGCGACGCCTCCACCACAACGGGCGGCAAACTTACCGCCGCCGCAGAAGCGGCGACAGCGAACAGCAGGTTCGTCATTTTCCTTCTTTCCCCTCAAGCGAGGTACTTAACGGTTGAAGGACTGGCCCGTCTTCCGACTGTAACGGCTGCGCGACAGCGCCTGATTTTCACAGGACTTTCCGGTTACCAATCCCGATGGGGTGCATTGTAGCAAAAAACCCGAATAAAGGCAAGCCGAGGGTCGGATTCGAACCGACGCGTCCATACGGATCCTGATTACAAATCAGGCGCAGTCAACCACTGTGCCACCCCGGCAACTGGAGTCCACCTATTATACCAAATTTTCCTCAATAGCGGTGAGAGAATCGTTAGGGTTGACGCGCCGAAATGAGATTTCCCTCGCTGGCGCGAGTTGAATCTCATTTTGGCGCGTCAAGTTTTTCAGCAACCAGCAACCGTATCCCATTCGGCGAAGCCGAACCCGAAGGGCGCCTATCGTGGGTGCGTCCAACAGCCAATCCGAAGTCACGAACGGTGCCAGCGGGCGAGCAGCCAGCGGGCGGAAATCTGGCAGGAAGTAAAGACGCCGAGATAGGCGTCGATTTCACGGCGGTAGACAAACGACCACAGCCGGTCGAAGGTAAGCGACGTCGTCGTCGCAAGCCACACCATGACCAGCGCCACGTTGACGAGCAGGATGAGCGTCCAGGAGAAGATCCTGCCGTAGAGCTTGACGTCCGGCTGCTGCCGCGTCAGCGTTTCGAGCGTGAAGAGAAGGTGGAACGCCCAGGTGAAGCCGATCATAAACATCCACAGCGGCAGGAACGGCAGCGGACGAATGAACGCGGAGGTGATGACCGCGACGAGAATGACCACGAACGTGTAGAACGGAAAGAAATACGGCGCCAGCGTGACGATGAAGTTCGTCCTCGTCAGGCGTACGCTCCCGCCCGAGGCGCTGACGTGGAAATCGGACGGACGGCCGCCGAAGAGCAGCCCCCACAGCGCGTGCGTCAGTTCGTGGCCCAGCACGTAAGCCCGCACCGGATGGCTGATCGTCGCCCAGCACAGCGCAAACGCCATCATCCCCGCCAGCAGCGAAACCGCCTCGACCGAAAAGGCATTCTGCTCGCCCGCCGCCACGAGGACGGAATCGAACAGTGCGCGCAACGCCCCCCAGCACGCCGGCAGCAGGGCCAATCCCAGCAGACATCTCAGAAACCCGGCCATAACTACCTGTCGTCTTCTCCAAAGACAAAGATGATCTCCCCGGGAAACACCCGGCCGTGCTGGCGGGCGATATGCTCAACGAAATCGCAATCGTACCGAAACCGACGCTGGTTCTCCTCCAGCCGGGCGATCTCCTGCTGCTTCTCCGCAATCGCACGATCCAGATCCGCGCTCTGACGCGCCAGCGCCTTGCCGCGCATGTACTCCGGCCAGACGAAAATGGCGCCGACGATGAGAATCGCCAGCATCACGCCGACCATCAGCCACCAGGTCACCTTGTCTTTGAGGGAATCTGCCATTGGTAAGATTATATCATATTAACGCCGGATTGGAAACGACGCGTCCGGCCTGCGCCAGCTCCTCGGGACGGCCGTAGCCCCAGCTCACGCCGACGGACTCCATGCCGTTCGCCCGCGCCGCAGCGAAATCGCTCGTCGTGTCCCCCACCATCACGCAATCTGCCGCGGACAGTCCGCGCTCGGCGAGAATCCGCGCCAGCAGCGCCGCTTTGGTCAGCTTGCCGATCTGCGGATCGCCGCGATACATGTCGGCGGCGTAGATGCCGTCGAAGATCTCGTTCCAGCCGAACTTGGCGGCCATCAGCCGCGTCCCCTCGTAGCGCTTGTTGGTGGCGACGAAGACGAGCGCACCCTGTTCGCGCAGGGCCTTCACGCGGTCGATGACGCCCGGATACTCGACCGTGTTGACGAAGCCGTCGTGGTCGTAGTGCCGTCCGAAACCCTGCCGGAGCGCCAGCCCCAGTTCGTCGGTGTAGACGTCCGGCAGGAGCGCGCGCGCCATCTCCTCGATCGGCGGACCGGCGACGAAATCGCGGTCGAAGTTAGGACAGGAGAGCCCCAGGTCGGCGAGCGTCGCCTTCCACGCCTCGCGGATGTCGCGGTCAGTGTCCGCGAGCGTGCCGTCCAGATCGAAGAACCACGCCCGCTTCATCGCTCCGTCACCATCCCCTCTTCGGCGGCCCGGACGATCTCCACGACCTGCGCGGCGTCCTCGGCCTCGTCCAGCAGTTTCAGAAATTCCGTCGCATGCGCCAGCACCGCCAGCCGGGCGAGGATGTGCAGGTGCAGCTCGTGGTCCGTCGAACAGATCAGGAAGAAGTGCCGCGTCGGCTCGTCGTCCGGTGCGCCGAAGTAGATCGGCTGCGCACTGCGGCCGTAGGCGATGAACGTCTCCTCGAAGAAATAGGGGTCGTGGAAGCGCGCGTGCAGAAAGGCCGCGCCTTCGCCGACTGCGGTCGAGGCCGCCTCCTCGCGGGCCTTGAGCTCGCCGAAAAGCCCTTCCACGTCGTAAACGAGCCCGGTGCGCGCGGCGAGGTCGCTCATGTCGCGCAAGACGCCGGCCTTCGTCCGCGCGGGGAAGTCGAGCGCGATGCCGCCCTCCGGCCGCAGCATCCGCCACACCCGCCAGTCCTCGCGGTGCGCCCGGCGGTCCTCCTCGGCGATCACCCGGTGCTGCCGCAGCTGTTCGCGGGGCGTGGCGGCGAGGAAATTGCGCTGGGCCCACTCGTCGAGATCGCGGTGGTCGAAATACCAGTCGCCGCCGCGTTCGACCGCCGGCACTTCGCCGCGCTGGGCGAAATGCCGCAGCTCGTTCGCCTCCAGATGAACGTGTTCGGCCGCCTGGCGCAGATTGAAGTTCTCACGCCCCATGGCCGGCCTTGCCCCCTTTCGTCGGGAAAAGCGAACTTAGGATCATCAGTCCCGCGGCGACGCTGATGAACGTGTCGGCGAGGTTGAAGCAGGGGAAATGATACGCCGTCCGCCAGTGGAAGTCGAGCATGTCGATGACGTAACCGCGCACCACGCGGTCGATCAGATTGCCGATGATGCCGGCGTAGAGAAGGCTCGGGACAAACAGCGCGTCGCCGAAAACGCTCCGCCGCTTCCAGATCAGGAACGCCAGGGCGACGAAGCCGAAGACGGCCAGCGGCCAGACCTGCCCCTGGAAAAGCCCCCAGGCGCACCCCCGGTTCTCGACATAGGCGAGATCGAAGAACCCGGGGATGACCGAAACCGCCGCCGCACCCTTGAGACAGCCGGCGGCCAGTTCCTTGGTCACCGCGTCAAGCAGCGTCAGGTTGGCCACCAGCGCCAGAAAGGCCACGAAGCGGCGCATCAGCCCTTCGTGCGCTCCATCGCGTTCTGGCACTCCATGCAGGTCAGCACGAACGGCTGGTTCAGGAGGCGCGGCTTGCGGATCAGCTGCCCGCACACCTTGCAGACGCCGTAGGAACCGTCGTCAATGCGGTGGAGGGCCTCCTCGATCTGCTGGACGATGCGGTGGAGCTGTTCGACCTGGCCGAGCGCCTGAAGACGCATCGTCTGGGTCGTGCCGTCGCCGCCGTCGACCTCATGGTCGTCGGACTCGTTGAAACCGGTCTCCCTCATGGCCCCTACGCCAGACAACACGCTCTCACGGGTCTCAAGCAGACGCTTGCGGAACTCCTTGAGGTCGGAAGCCTGGAACTTTTCCGTGGCCTTGCCCTGCACACGCGTCGTCGGACGACGCGTCAAGTGGATTTCGCTGCCGTTGCGACGTTCGTCGTCCTTTGCGGCCGAAAGCTTCTTCTCCTTCGCGATGGACATCGCGAAGGCCATAGCCGCAGCCGGATCGGAACTGGTCGACGAAACGGTTTCCGCGACGGCCGCGCGGGGCGACGTCTTCTTGCCGGAAATAGTCGGCGGCACGCGCTTGATGTCGCGCTTGACCTTCTTCGCGGGCTTGAGCTTGCGCATCGGCTTTTTCTTGCCGGTAGATCCTGTCACTTTGACTGCCATGTCCGCTCCTTTCCTTTTCGTGTGTCGATTAGATGGTCATTCCGGCGGGCAGCTTCATCCACTCGCGGATATCGTCCGAAAGCGGCTTGATCTGCAGCACCTTGCCGAACTGGAGGCCGGTGCTCTCCGTGCCTGGCATCTCGAACTCGTCGCCGGCCTTCTTCGCCATCATGTTCTGCGCCAATTTGGTCTTCGAAGAAATGATGCCGCGCTCGAGGTCGTTGTCCCACTCGCCGAGGATCGTGTAGGTCTTCTCGCCTTCGGGAACCGAGACGACGACCGTGACGCCGGGCATGACCTCCTCGACGGACGCGTCGGCGAAGTCCCCCGGACGGACAGCCTCGAGATCGGCCTGCATCAGCGTCTGCTTCTGCATCAGCGCGCGCTGCTCGTCCTTCGCGTACTGATACTCGGCGTTCTCGGAAAGGTCGCCGTAGCTCTTGGCGAACTCGATGCGCTTGACGTTCGCCGGCATGTCCTCGTTGATGAGCTTGAGGTACTCGGCCTTGCGCATCGCGAAGCTGCGGAACGAGGTGACGCGGGCGTACTCGCGCTTCTTCTCGGCCTTTACGAGGTGGGCCGACAGCTCGGGCACGATGTGCGTCATGCGCATGATGATCGTGTGATGCGTCGACGGATCCCAGGCGATCGACGCCTGGAAGCGCTCGAAGAAGCGCACCTTGCCGTCATCGTCAAGCCAGGAGAAGACCTTCTCCAGCCACTTGCGGTCCGCGAAAAGGCGGCGGACCATGTTCTGCATCTTGAGCGTCTCGCCGGACTGACGGCCCTCGCCCAGGGCGATCGCGTGCGCCAGCAGGGTGGGGAGCGGCGGCAGCTCGGTCCAGCTGCGGTAGGTCTCGTACTTGCCGACGATCAGCGTCGTCAACGTGGCGGGGGCCTTCGGCAGACGCATGAAGTCACCGACCGTCTGGCGACACGCCGACTCGGACCCGAACCGGGACACGACTTCGGAAACCGCCGCAAAGCACAGCTCCGGAATCGCCGCGCACAGCGCGGTCTTCGCCTCCTCGCCGTCGGCCAGGAAGGAGATCATCGCGCCGACCTCGCGAGCGGGAAGCGCGGCGGCTGCCTTCACGTAGCGCTTGCGCTCGCACAGGTAGTCGCGCATTTCCTTCGCCGTCGGAACCGCGAAGCCGAGGTCCGTAATCGTGCAAGCCAGACGGGCGTAAAGCGCATCGTCGACCTTGCGCGCGGCCGTCACCGCAAAGACCAGACGCTCGCCGATCGTCCGCCGGACGTCGTCCGTCGCCGACTTGAACTTGCCCTGGCTGTCGTACTCGCGAACGGCGGCGAGGATCAGCTTCGGGTCGGTCTCGTGCGACAGCGCGGTCAGCCAGCCGTCGCCGTAGTTCTCGACGGACTGGCGGACCTGGATCGGCTCCGTCTTCTTCGCGGGGACGACGACGCATTTGTCGGCCTTGAGCGCCGTACGGGCCGACTCCCAGAACTTCTTCCAGTTCGTCGGCTTGACGAAACCGTTCGCCTCGCAATAGCCCTCGAGACGGACGAGCGTCATGCCGTTGCCGTTCGAGGCGAGGACCGCCTTCACGAAATCGCCGGGACGTTCCTTCAGCATCGCCTCAAACGCCGCCGGATCGCGCTCGCGCATCACGAGGATGTGGTCATCGGGAGCGCACTCGAGCATGTCGGCCGCGGCCGCGTAGGTGAACTGATGGCCGGGCTTCGACTTGAAGTCGACCGTAATGCGGCGGTAGAAGTAATCAAGCCTGGCGACCTTTCCGAGCCCCCAGGCATTGGAAAGGACCAGTGCGCCCACGCGGAAGGAGATCAGCTTCTCCAGACAGACCATCACCTTGCTCGCCGCCACCACCGCGTCACGTCCGGGGGCGGTGTCGAGGCTGTCGAGAAAGGAAAGAAGAACCCGGTCCTTCGTCGTCTTCTTCAGCACAGCGATCAACTCCGCAAGCGAAGCGGTCTTGAGCAAATCCCGCAGGTTTTCCCGCGTGATTCCGAAGGCCCCCTCGAAATCCTGCTTCTCCACGCACTCGTTCAACTTGTTCATCAACGCTACCGTATCAGCCATTTGCCTCTCCTTTTAAAAAATCGACTTTGTAATATTATACCATATTTCAGATTACAAAATAGCCAAGAATTGGCAACCCTGCGAAAACGGCCGGCGATTGCGAGAGGGCGGTCGCGC
Source organism: Kiritimatiellia bacterium (assembly GCA_045628545.1). Taxonomy (GTDB): domain Bacteria; phylum Verrucomicrobiota; class Kiritimatiellia; order RFP12; family UBA1067; genus UBA1067. Next base: position 2,256 of record JAZQPI010000082.1, on the reverse strand, counting down.
ACTCCCGCCCGCCGTCCTAGAGAACGCGGTCGAGGATACTGATGTAGGTCCAGTTCGGCTCGCTTACCGAACCGGTCAGCCGGAACTCCAGCAAAAGCTTCGAGAACGGCCAGAGGATCGGGCGGATCAGGTACTTGCCGAGCAGGTTCTCGTCCTTCAGAAAACGCACCTGCACTTTGAAATCCAGCCGATCTTCCGGCATGTCGTAGCTGCCTTCCGCGCGGATGGAGAAAAGCGAGCCCTCCACCAACAGGTTTTCGGTACGGATCACCCCGTTCGAAATCGTGAAGTCGGCCGATGCCTGCGACTGGTTGACGATGGCCGACACGCCGGGGACGTATTCCGCCAGCATCTCCGTCAGCCCCAGGAAGATCTTCATCTGCGCAAGATGTCCGTCACGCACCCGAAGCCACCCTTCGCCGTTCAACTGCGGCTTGAGCTTGTCCGCCAGCGGACCGGAAAGAGCCAGCGCCCCTTCGAGATTGCCGAACCGCTCGCCTAGGTCGATGGTCGCAAACTCGCCCAGGTGCGCCTCGCGGCAGTCGAACGACATCCTGAACGACGCATTGGTATCGGACGGACTCGGAACGCGTATATCAGCCCAGCCAGACAACCGGCCGCCCATCCTTCCTCGCAGGACGGCGTTGGTGAAGCCGACATGATCCGCAATGTAGGTGTAATCGCAATCGGCCGATGCGACGGTCATGCCGAACAACGCGCCCCTGCCAAGCGCGAGATGCCCGCCGAGATCGTTAAGCCGTCGATTGCCAGCGTCTGGATAGAGCCGCCCCCGAACCGTCACCGACGGCGGATCGTCACAGCGCACACCGTCCAAAAGTCCGTCGTTGAGATACCCGATCACATCCAACGCGTCCTCCTTCGCCAGCGTGCTCTGCGCGTCGAAGGAAATGACGTCCGACTCGCCCCCGCCGCCGCTGAAGGTGACCCGCCCCTCCAGCGCACCGCCGCTGCGGTCCTTCGCCACCAAGGGGCCCACGGTCGTCACATAGCGCTTGCTCCTCCCCTCCGGAAAGTCGACGGCAATCGAGATGCCGCCGTCAACGCCACGAAGCGGCACGCCGTTGTAGCGTCCGAGCGTCGGATGGAGATCAATGTCCAGCGTAAACGCGCACGTCTCAAGATTGACGCCCCAGGCGCAAGCGGACGGCACCGGATTCTCCACGCCCGTGAACGCATCAAAATACGGCAAGGCGATCGGCAGGTCCAGCGCCACCATGAGCGGACGGATGTTCACCTGACGGGCAAGGCCCTCCACGCGCCCGGAAACCCGCTTCTCCTCCAAGTCGACCCGACACCATCCGTTCAACGAAGACGGCACCCGTTCGTTCGGCCAGTCAATCCGGATGTCGTCAAATCCGATCGCCCGGCGATCCGCAGTCAGCCGCATGGTCAGCCGCTCGGCACACACGCCGAGAATCGCGCAGTCCAGCAACTCGACGTCAAAGGCAGGAAGCCGCCGGACGAACGACAAGTCCGCCGAAGGACCGGCAGACGCGGGAGCCGCACCTTTGATGCCGTAATAACCATCCCCAAGGCGGGGGAACTTCACCCCCACCGCGCGCAGACGCCGCGTAAGCGGAAACAGTGAAATCGAATCGACGGACAGCACCGGAGTCAGCGCAGCCTGCCGCGATCGATCGTAGACGCGAATCCCCGTCCCGTAAATGCCGCGACGAAAACCGACCAGAACCTCGTCGCACTTGACGACGACCGATCCCCCCGAAAGCAAGTCGCACATCCGACGCACCAGAAATGCCGGCAAATGCCCTTCGCGGAAGAAAAACGAAGCGACATAAATGCAAAAGACGATGAAGAACCACTTCACCGTCTTGCCAAAAATTCTTAGTATCTTCTTTTTCACGCCACCGGTTTTGGCAGCCCCTAGCGGAGTCGAACCGCTCTTGCCTGGATGAGAACCAGATGTCCTAGCCGATAGACGAAGGGGCCAGCTTTGGTGCACCTGGTGGGACTTGAACCCACAAGCCTTGCGGCACTAGAACCTGAATCTAGCGTGTGTGCCAATTTCACCACAGGTGCTTACGGGTGTATAGTATCTCAAATTTCGGACGAAATGTCAATGCCCAATTTTATTTTTTTGTACTCGGTCAGTCAATACCGCTGGCGCGGTTTTGACCGACCTCGGCATCTGAGCATCTGAGCAAAAGTGCATCTGAGCATTTTCGAATGGTCGAGTCCGAAGCCGCAGTCGAGCTTCAGACGTTTCCCATTGGCTGA
>JAZQPI010000081.1:0-26317 GCA_045628545.1 Kiritimatiellia bacterium | reverse complement strand
ACGTTGTTGATCTGGCCGGCGAGCGCGAACACCTTCGTGCCGGAGTTGCCGGAGACCGTCTTGACCCAGTTGCCGTTCTCGTCGACTTCGGTCTTCCAGTTGCCGATCTGCGAGTACCACTTGGCGCCCTTCGTGAGAATCACGGGGATGGACGCATAGGTCTCGACGTTGTTCACGTTCGCCGAGCAGCCCCAGTAGCCGCCGCCGATGTTGGCCGGGAACGGAGGCTTCGTCGTCGGCTCGCCGCGCTGGCCTTCCATCGAGTGGATGAGCGCCGTCTCCTCGCCGCAGACGAACGCGCCCGCGCCGAGCTTGATCTCGACGTCGAACGAGAAGTCGCTGCCGAAGATGTTCTTGCCGAGGAGCCCGCACGCGCGGGCCTGGTCGATCGCGTTCTGGAGACGCTGCACCGCGAGCGGATACTCCGCGCGGATGTAGACGAGGCCGTGCTGCGCCCCGATCGCGTAAGCGCCGATCGCCATCGCCTCGATGACCGAGTTCGGGTCGCCTTCCATGATCGAGCGGTCCATGAACGCGCCCGGGTCGCCTTCGTCGGCGTTGCAGACGATGTACTTCTCGTCGGCCTGGACGCCCGCGGCGATCTTCCACTTCATGCCGGTCGGGAAGCCCGCGCCGCCACGGCCGCAGATGCCGGAGTTGAGGACCTCCTGCACGACGTCCGCCGGCTTCATGTCGCAGACGGCCCTCGCGAGGCCCTGATAGCCCTGGTTCGCGATGTACTCCTCGATCGACTCGGCGTCGATGAGCCCGCAGTTGCGCAGCGAGATGCGCATCTGCTTGGCGTAGAATGGCATCTTGGCGTAGTCGTGGATCGCCTCCTTGAGCGTCGGCTCGACGTAGAGGAGGCGCTCGACGATCTGATGGCCCTTCACGTGCTTCTCGACGATTTCCTTGGCGTCCTCGGGCGTGACCTGCACGTAGAACACGTTGTCGGGCATGACCTTGACGATCGGCCCCTGGGCGCAAAAGCCGAAGCAGCCGGTCTGGATGACCTTGACGTCGTTCTCGAGGCCAGCGGCCTTGATCTCGGCGCGGAGATTCTCCATGAGGACGTTCGAGCTGGACGCATGGCAGCCCGTACCGCCGCAGCAGAGGATGTCCTTCTTGACGGAATCGATCTTGCCCGCGACGAGACGCTTCGTGAGATTGCCCTTGGCAGCCTCGTAGGCGGCCAGAAGATCGGCCTTGGTTGAAATCTTGTTCATTCTGATTAGCCCCTCGCCTTATACTCGTTGATGACCTCGACAGCCTTCGCAGGCGTCATCTTACCGTAGACCTTGCCGTTGACGACCATGACCGGCGCCAGGCCGCACGCGCCGACGCAGCGGAGCGCATTGACGGAGAAGAGGCCGTCCGGAGTCGGATCGGTGTCGGCCTTCACGCCGAGCACTCGCTCGATCTCGCGGAGAACGCCTTCGGAACCCTTCACGTAGCACGCCGTGCCGAGGCAGACGTCGATCACGTACTTGCCTTTCGGCTTCGTGGTAAAATAGTTGTAGAAGCTCACGACGCCCGAAACCGCCGATTCGGGAATCGCCATCTTCGACGCGACATGCTGCTGCACGATGCGGGGGAGATATCCGAAGATCGCCTGCGCCTTGTGGAGGATCTGGATAAGACGGCCACGACGACGTTCATCATTGAGGTCGAGCTTGAGACCGTCAATGAACGCATCGAGCTCGGCAAACTTCTCTGTCGCCGCTGGAGACAACGCGTTATCACACATGTATCTGCATCCTTATGTTGGGTTAATGAAATTTATAGAGTATTATATCACATGAATACCGCTAAATCAAGCCACTAATCGGCCAAAAAGGCCGTCGCCGCCGCGCAGGCGCGGTCGGTCAGGGCCTGCAGGCACCAGCACTTCATGTACTGTCCGTCCGTCCGATCGTAGGCCATCGGACCCAGCAGCGGCACGCACGACCATACGGCGACGTCATAGCGCTGCGAGAGCTCCTCGCTCTTCAGCAGCCGCCCCGTCCGGTTGTCGCTGATGCGCAGCCGCGCCGTCCAGACGACGTCGGACTCGTCGTAGGTGAACAGCGTGCAGAGCCACCACAGGGCGCGCAGACCGAGGCCGCGTTCGCCCTCGAACGGACCCGCGAAGCGCACTTCGACGAGATAGTCGGGCTGGGGCGCGTTCAGAATGAAGCCCCCCTCCTCGAAAAGCTCGCGCGCCCGCTCCGCGAAGGCGTCCGTCGTCCGGACGTACGGAACGCTGCTCGACGTCTGCACCGTCTCGACATATCCGGGATGGTAGTACCGGCGCCCCCAGTAGCCGGGCACGTACACGTGGCTCGTCGCGTAGACGGTCTCATGGTCAATCAGCTCGGCCGCGAAGCCCTGGAGCCGGACCGAGACGTCCGCTCCGCCGGCGGCCGACGTGACGACCGCCTGCGGCGGCTCGGTCTCGCGGACGGTGAAGCACCCCGCGAGTCCCGCGGTCAGGATTCCGCCAATCAAGAAGATCAAGCTCCAACGCTTCATCCGGCCATCCTCCTTCAGGGTGCCCGCACGGCATCGTGCAGACGCTTTTCGCACTCCTCAAGCCGGCTCAATATCCTTGCCGGATCGGGGTCGCCGAGAAAATCGTCCCGCGGCGGAGAATCAATCAGCCGCCGGACTTCGGCCGCAGCCGTCTCGACGCCGGCGCGGAGAGCCTGCGAACGGCGATCCGCCTCACGCATCAGCACAAGCTGATACAGCAGCACCGCCAGCAAAAGCGCCACCGCCGCGGCGAGCCAACGCGCGGCGTGCCGCGCGAAATGGCCGCGGGCCTTCTCCTTCAGCCACCGTTCCTCCTGCTGAAGTTCGCGCCGCTCGTCCTCCGCCCTGCGGGTTTCGGCGAAGGAAAGGCACTCGCGCCCGTTCGGATTGGAATGCAGCAGTTTGGGCAGGATGACCTTCCAGGCCGAATTGTAGGTTTCGAGCGTACCGACGACATCCGTACGCGCATCGCACCACGTCCCCGTCAGCAGATGGTAGGTCATCACCCCGAGCGCGTACCAGTCACTGGCCCTGCTGGCCGCGGCCCCCATCTCCAGTTCCGGAGCCATATAGCCGATCGACCCCATAACCAGGCTGCGACCGTCGCGCATCTTGACGATCGTATTGACCGTGTCCACGATGGCCGGCTCGCCGACCGCAGTCGAGAACACCTTCGAGATGCCGAAATCCGTAAGTACGGCGTGACCGTCCGGTCCGACGAGCACGTTCTGGAGCTTGAGGTCGCGGTGAATCACCCCGTTGGCGTGGATGTAGGCCAGGCCGTCACGCATGTCGTCGTACCAGCGTCCGATTTCGTCCTCGTCAGCCGTACCCGGCGCGACATCCGCCAGCGACTGCGGGCTTCCTCCCGGATTGCGCACCAGCTCCATGACGAAGAAAGGCCTCCCGCTGGCGGCGTCCGTACCGAAGTCCAGCACCTTCACGACCCGGGGATGATCCAGCCTGGCGAGCAGCCGTCCCTCAGTTTCGAAGCGCTCGCGCACCTCGGCGTCGTCTTTGTCGTAGGTGAAGAGCTTCAGCGCGAAGCGGGCGTGGAGACGGCAGCTCTCCACCTCGTAAACCTCGCTCATGCCGCCCTTTCCGAGCAGCCGCACAACCTCGTAGTCACCGATCTTCATGGCCGGCAGTCAGTCGCATCCTTCCCCGCCTTCAGCCGCGTCGACCGTCGGATTCCGCCAGGAACTCATCGCTTCACCTTCTCGGCCGCCCCATCGTCGAACTTGATGTCCGACATGCCCTTGAAGTCATCCGGATCGGGATCTGGATCCTTCATCTTGAGATCCGGAGACTCGAACGACATCTCTCCAAGGGCGTCTTTGCCGACCTCTGCCGTCTCGGCACCGGTCTCCGGCGAAGACGCGGACGAGCGCCTATGCAGCAAGTCGGCCACGATGGCCGCAATCGCCAGGGCGATGATAATCCAAATGATCTTATTCTTCATGACTTTTGCTCCCTTTCTGTCCCCGCGGTACCGTTCCGTCGGCGAGAGACCGCGTTCAGACGTTAAGCGCGGTCTTCGACCACGGCTCCTTGCCCGCGAGCAGCGACGGCGTCGTCATCTCCGGCGGCACCGGAATGCCGAGCATCTGCAGCGCCGTCGGCGCGACGGCCGAAAGCTTCGCCAGCGGAGTCAGCCGCACGCCGACCGCGTCGTTCGCGACGTAGAAGCAGTCCACGAGGTTGAGCGTGTGCGACGTCTTGGTGAGGCCCGTCCGGTAGTCGACCATCTGTTCGGCGTTGCCGTGGTCGGCGAAGATGAGCACGTGCGCGTCCAGCTCCATGAGCCGCGGCAGAATCTTGCCGATGCACTCGTCCGTCACCTCGTCGGCTTTCGTCGCCGCCTTAAGGTCGCCAGTGTGGCCGACCATGTCGCAGTTCGCGTAGTTGACGACGATGAAGCCGTACGGATTGTCCTCAAGACGCTTGAGGAGCTCTTCCGTCACCGTGTAGGCGTCCATCTCCGGATGGGACGCGAACGTCGCGGGATCGAAACGGCTCGGAACGTCCACCTGGTCCTCGCCGGCGGACGGCGTCGTCGACTTGCCGTTGAAGAAGCTCGTCACATGGCGGAACTTCTGCGTCTCCGCGATGCGCAGCTGCTTAAGCCCGGCCTTCGAGACGACTTCGCCGAGCAGGTTGTCCATCGAATTCCCGCCCTCGCCGGCGCCGAGGAGATAGTCCTCGAACTCGTCCCAGTAGCGCGAGAAGCCGAGGTACTTGACCTTCGGACGCGACGTGCGCTGCCCCGGATAGTCGTCGCAGACGAACGCCTGCGTGAGCTGGATCGCGCGGTCCTGGCGGTAGTTCGTGTGCATGACGACGTCACCGTCCTTCATGCCGGCGTAGTCGCCGATCACGTAGCACGGAATGTACTCGTCGGTCATCGGCGTGTTGTCGGGGGTCTTGCCCGTCTCGTATTCGCCGCGGACGGCCTCCTCGATCGTCGCGATCCGCTTGCCCTTGCAGTTGACGATGCACTCGAAGGCGGTGTCGGTGAGCGCGTACTTCTTCGCGCGGTCCATGCCGTAGTAGCGGCCCATGGCCGTGCCGATCGTCCCGATGCCGACGGCGGCGAGCTCCTGCTTCAGGCGCGCGATGTACTCGAGCGTCGAGCGCGGCGGCGTGTCGCGTCCGTCCAGGAACGGATGCACAACGATCTTCCCCTCGGGGAATTCGCTGCGCGCGCGCTTCATGAGCTTGAAGAGGTGCTCCTGGTGGGCGTGGACGCCCTCGTCCTGGAGGAGGCCGAAGAAGTGGAAGGTCGAGTTGTTCTTCTTCCAGTCCGCGATCAGGTTCGCCCACTTCGGATTGTCGAAGAGGGAGCCCGAGGCGAGGCCGTCGTCAATGCGCTTGAGCTCCTGGACGACGATGCGGCCCGCGCCCATGTTGAGGTGGCCGACTTCGCTCGACCCCTGGTAGCCGTCCGGAAGGCCCACCGCCTCGCCGCAGCAGTCCAGCAGGCAGTGCGGATAGCGCGCGCGAATCTGGTCGATGACGGGCGTCTTCGCCCCGTACACGGAATTGCCGTCCTGGCGGGGGTTGACGCCCCAGCCGTCCCGAATGATGAATACCACAGGTCTCATGTTATACTCTCCTTAAGTTGCCTGTTCACTATTATACCACATTCGGCCCCGTCTGTGGCTGCGATGTGACGCCGAAGCATCAACCGCGGCAGTTTTGCCGCGCCCCGCTTCGGCTTAGGGAACCGCCTGCCAGAAACAGTAGGCGATGTAGCCGCAGCAGACGAGTTTGAGGAAGACGCCGAAAATGAAGCCGAGCAACGCGCCCAGTGCGCCGATTAGCGCCTGGTCCAGCTGCTTCCGCGCCGCCAGTTCGCCGACGAGCGCGCCGAGGAACGGACCCGCGATCACGCCGAACGGCATGAAGAAGAGTCCGACGACCGTGCCGACCAGGCAGCCGGCCGTGCCTAAACGCGAGCAGTGGAACTTTTTCGCGCCGGCCGCCGGCACGACATAGTCCAGCACGGTCACGACCAGCGTAACCACCCCCGCAGTCACGAGCAGCGAGGACGAAGGCGCGGTATGGTCCCCCATCGCACGGACGACCAGGAGCGCGAGAAAGGCGATCGGCGGGCCGGGGATCAGCGGGACGACGCATCCTACGACGCCCGCGGCGATCAAAACCCAGCCCAGGCTGAGATAGGCGATATCGGCCATAGCCACATACATTTTATTTGCGGTTTCCACCTCTTCCAGCGCTTTCGTTTTACGCAAGGAAAAGGCAGCCCGTCGACGCCAACTCCGGCACCCGCAGGAGCCGTGTCTTCAAGCTCCCTCTATTTTACCATATTTTCCCGCCGTCCATCGCAAGTTTCACTGGGGGGATCAGGGTTGACGCATTGCGAGTCATTCACCCGACCGCAACCACTCTGGAGGCGATCGGCGCGCCCTTCTTGCCGAAGCTTTCGAGCGGTCGCGCCTCGAAACGGTAGCGCCCCTTGGGCTTGAGTCCCGAAACCGGCACGTCGAATCGACACTCGCTTCCGCGTGCGCGAGCGGCTCGGCGAAGTCCGGCGCGAGAAACCGCCGCTGGACCTGCACGAGATCGTCCAATTCGGGCGCAATTTTCGCGCATGATAACATTTGGCGACATGACAAAGAGAATGGTTCCACCGCAGCGATTTTTGCTATAATCTTAGCATGAACAAAAACCGAATCTTTACGGCCTTCGGGCTTTTCTTCGCCTTGACCTCGCCGCTGGCGGCCGGCGTAAGGTACGACTCCATCCGTCCGGGACAGGAATGGCTCGATACGGACGGCAATCCGATCCAGGCCCACGGCGGCTCGATCATCGTCGTGGACGGCGTCTACTACTGGTACGGCGAAAACAAGTCGAAGACGACCGGACGCGACAAAGTGTGGCAGTGGGGCGTCAACCTCTACTCGTCCAAGGACCTGATGAACTGGAAGTACGAGGGCAACATCATCCCGCCCAATCTCACGGACGAGAACTCCCCCCTTCATCCGCATTCGCTGATGGACCGCCCGCACATCCTCTATAACGACAGGACGAAGAAGTTCGTCTGCTGGCTCAAGATCATGGTGCAGAAGGAAAACGCGCAGACCGAAACGGTCCTCACCGCCGATTCGATCAAGGGTCCGTGGACCATCGTCCGCACCGGACTCCGGCCGTGCGGCATGAGCGGCGGCGACTTCGACCTCGTCAAGGCGTTCGACGGCAAGGCGTACTACTTCTTCGAGCGTCCGCACAAGGAGCTCATCTGCGCCGACCTGACCGACGACTACACGGATGTCACGGGCTACTACACGACGCACCTCCCGCGCGTCGCCCCGCCGCACGTGCGCGAGGCCCCCGCCCATTTTGAGCGCGACGGCAGACACTATCTCGTGACGAGCGGCACGACCGGCTACTTCCCGAACCCATCCGAGATCGCCGTCGCCGACACCTGGCACGGACCGTGGACGACGCTCGGCGACCCCCATCCCGGCGACAAGTCGCGGACCTCCTATCACAGCCAGGTCTCGAGCGTCTTCAAGGTGCCGGGCAAGAAGGACCTCTACATCGCGCTCGCGGACCGCTGGCTGCCCGGGAAGATGGACCTCACCTACGCCGAAGTCGCGGCGGCGTTCGGCAGCTGGTTCGGCGAGAAGTCCGATCCGGCGCTCGTAGAGGCGTTCAAGAAGAAGGCCTGGACGAAGCCCGACGACACGATGAACGCACGGTACGTGTGGCTGCCGTTCACCTTCAAGGACGGTATGCCGACGCTGGAATGGCGCGACGAGTGGAAGCCGTCAGATTTCGAATAAGCGGACGCGGAACAATCTTTGAGAAAGGTGGCAAACGACATGAAACTTACGATTCTCCTCGGTGCGGCGATTGCGGTCGGACTCGTCTCGCCGGTTTCGGCGGCGCAGCCCCTGCTCGGCGGCAAGGCGCCGGTCAAGGTGCAGAAGCGCAACGGCGTCGACATTCTGCGCTACGCTGACTTCGCATACGGCAAGCGCGCCAACCGGCCGGGCGAAGGCGGCTTCGCCCATCACGGCACGGGGCAGCTCTTCGACGTCTACACGCGGGCGAAGCCTTCCGGCAAGAAGCCGATAATGATCAGCCTGCATGGCGGCGCCTGGTCGTCCGCAAGCGACAAGGACGGCCCGAAGGGAGCGAATCCGGCCGAGGCGTTCGGCGGACTGGAGGCGGAATTCGCCGCGCAGGGCGACTTCATGGTGTTCAAGATGAACTATCTGCTCCAGCCGGAGAACTGCGCCGCCGGCAATGTCAGCGCGGACGCGACGTTTGTCAACATGCTCAAGGACATTGACGCGATGGTGTCGCATCTGAAGACCTTTTTGACGGAGAACGGCGTCGAGGTGCCGGCGAAAATCGCCCTTCACGGCACCAGCGCCGGCGCACAGCTCGCGGTGCTCTACGCCTACGACGGGGCGAACCCGTCCGTGCTGAAGCTCGGCCTCAAGCACGAGATTCCGGTCGGATTCGTCCTGGACGTCGTCGGACCGGTAGATCTGTCGACCCTGGTTCCGAAAGACCTCGCCGACAAGCGGTACCAAGCCGGCAAGGGCCTGCTCCGCGGACTGACGGGACTGCCGAAGTCCGCCGATGAAAAACGCGTGTTCGCGGCATTGAAAGCGCTGGACGCGACGGCGCTCGTCAACGGCAAGACGCCTTTCACGATCGGCGTTTACGCCGAGACCGCCAAGGGCAGCGGGACGGACGGAGTCGTTGCGTTCCGGAACTACGAGAACCTCAAGCGCGCGCTGGGCGACCGATTCCGCGGACGCGCGGTCAGCGGCGCGACCCACGTCACGTGCCTCAACAATCCCGCCGACATGACCTGGTTCATCACCGAAGCCGTAAAGGCGAAGCCCCGCCTCGGAAAGTAACGAAACGCCCGCACTTGGGGCAGGCCGTAAGAACCGGCGAAACGTAACAGCCGATCACACGCTGCCGAGGATGGCCGCGAGCCGTTGCGACTCCTCCGCCGTGACCACGCCGTCCGCAAGCGTCCGCCGAAGCTCGGCGGCGATGCGGTTCATCCCGCCGTCGCCGAAACGCTCGAACTGCTCGACCAGCCGCAAAAGCAGCTGGGCCTCGGCCGCGTCGACGCGGCCGTCGGAAAGGATGCCCTCGCGGAGAAGGCGCATCAGATCCCGGGCCTGCTTGAGGCAGACGCGGCCGACGAACTCTACCGTCTTCGGCTTCTGAGGACGGCCGAAAACCGCGTCCGGCGTGCCGTCCTCGTAGATGACGCCCTCGTCCATATAGAGGATCCGCGAAGAGACGTCGCGGGCGAAGCCCATCTCGTGAGTGACGACGAGCATCGTCATCCCCGTCTTCGCAAGGTCCTTGATGACCGCCAGCACCTCGCCGACCATCGTCGGATCGAGCGCAGACGTCGGCTCGTCGAAAAGAAGGATCTCGGGATCCATCGCCAGCGCCCGGGCGATGGCAACGCGCTGCTTCTGCCCGCCCGACAGCTCGTCCGGCAGCGCGTCCGCCTTGTCCGCGAGTCCGACGCGCTCCAGCAGCTCCCTCGCCTTGCGCTCCGCCGCGTCCTTCGCGAGGCCGAGGAGGTCGCACGGCGCCGACGTGACGTTGCCGAGAACATCCCGGTTGCCGAAGAGGTTGAAGTTCTGGAACACCATCCCCATCTTGCGCCGCACCGCCGCGAGGTCGGCCTTAGGCGCGGTGATGTCCACGCCGTCCACGACGATCGATCCGCCGTCCGGCGTCTCCAGCCGGTTGAGGCAGCGTAGAAGCGTCGACTTGCCGGTTCCCGAAGGACCGATGACCGAGATGACTTCGCCCTTTTCGATTTCGGCGCACACGTCCTTCAGGACCGCGACGCCGCCGAAGGACTTCCGCAGATGCGAGACGCGGATCATGCCCGTCCTCCTTTCCGCCGCCGCCCGAAGGCGGGGTCGAGACGCCGGCCGAGGCGCTCGAGCGCGAACGCGAGCAGCCACGAGGCCGCGAAATAGACGAAGGCCGTCGTGATGATCGGGAAGAACGACTCGTAGGTGCGGCTGCGCACGAGGTCGCTCGCCTTGGTCAGGTCGCCGATCGCGATATAGCCGACGATGGACGTCATCTTCAAAAGTCCGATCAGTTCGCCGCGGTAGACCGGCAGGATCGTCCGCACGGCCTGCGGCAGGACGAAGCGGAAGAAGGCCCGCCGCGGCGTGTACCCGAGCGCCAGCGCGGCCTCGGCCTGACCGGGCGGCACCGCGTCGATTCCGCTGCGGAGCATTTCGCCGGCGTAGGCGGAAAGATTCAGTCCGAAACCGATCACGGCGATCCAGATGCCGTCAATGTCCACCTTGCCGAAGACGATGTAGAAAAGGACCATCAGCAGCACCAGGACGGGCGTCCCCTGGAGAACCGCGATGTACGCCTTGGCGGCCGCCGAGACGACGCGGACGCGCGAAGTCCGCGTCCACCACACCGGAAACGCGAGCGCCGTCCCGAGCAGCGCCGAGAGGAAGGTGATGAGTAGCGTGACGCCGAAGCCGCCGAGAAGCATCTTCCAGCGGTCTTCGGTCAGGAAGGTGCGGACGAAACTCGCCTTCAGCGACTTCGCGAAGGCGACGAGCCCCGAATCGCCGCCCCCGAACCCCTCGTCCCTCACGAGGATGCACATCTTCTCGTCCGCGTACCTTTCCGAGGCGTCCACCGTCGGGAATTCGCATCCCGCCGTGTAGATGCCGCCGTTGGCGATCTCGCACCGGCCGGCGTTGACGCAGTCGACCATTCCGCCCCAGCTGAAGACCTTGGGCTTGAGGCGCAACCCGAGCCGGCTCGCGGCCGTGGCGAGGGTCTCCATGTCGATGCCGACGATTTCGCCGTTCGCGACGAAGCACCACGGCTCCGACTGCGCGGCGCAGGCGACGCGCACGGCCGGAGCGTCCGCCGGAACCTCGAAGCGCGGCAGTCCGAGAGCCACTCCCGTCTTCGCGGCCTCGATCCATTTCCGATAGATGGCCGCCGTCTCTCCCGCGGCGTTCATCCGCCGAAGCTCGGCGTTCAGACGCGGCTTCAGCGGAAGGTTCTTCTTCAGCAGAAAGCAGCAGATGTCGTCCGCGTATTCGAACGCGATCCGGAACTCGCCGGGGAACTTCGCCATCCAGATGGCCGCGTAAGTCCGGCCGATGGAGATCGCGTCGATCTTTCCGTTGCGGAGCGACTCGAACGCGAAGGCGTATTCGGAATACGGGTCGAAGACGACTTCCGGCTGAAGCGCCGCGAGCTCCTGCTTGTGAAAGCCGCTCGACATGTGCGCGACATGCCGGCCCTTCAAGTCCGCCGGACCGGAGACGCCGTCGCCGAGCTGCCGCGTGCAGCCGACGGCTGCGAAGACGATCGCGGCCGCGCACGCGGCTCCGCCGAACAACCTTTTCATTCCGAACGCCATCATGAACGTCTCCAGGTCATTCGCCAACGGCGGCGGACGAAGTCCCCGCCACGCACTTCACGATGAATTCGGCGATGTCCCGCGATAAGGCGACGCGGACGCCCATGAAAGCGTGAGAGGTCGGATAGGTCTTGCGCACCCGCACCGCGCCGTCCGCCGCCAGCGCCGCCCAGAATCCGTCCACGGGCGCAAGCGGCACCACGCGGTCGTAGGCCCCGGTCGCGAGCAGGACGTTCCGTCCCTTCAGCTTCGGCGCGACCGCCGGAAACGCGAGCTCGTCGGCCCGCTCCGAAATCTCCTGATAGAGCGACTCCGCGCCGTCGGTCCGCAGGACGGAGATGCCGTTGTCGGCCAGGAATCCAAGCGCGCGCTCCTTCCCCATCGTCCGCATGCAGTACGCGATGTCGCACGGCGCCTGAAGCACGACGCCGCGGACCCGCGGACGGCGGACGGCGGCGTGAAGCGCGGTGTTGCCGCCCATCGAATAGCCGCAGAGGAACACGGCGTCAGGATCGGTCAGGTACTTCCGCCCGAATTCCTCCGTCGTGACGTAATCCACGAGATTGACGATGTCGTCGATGATGTTGGCGACCGTGTACTTCCCCTGGCTGCCCCACGCTCCGCGATGATGCGGCACGAGCACGACGCATCCGGCGCGGCAAAGCGCCTGCGCCACGTCGTCCATCCGCGTGAAGCCGGCGAACCCGTGGGCGAAGACGACGACTGGACGCGACGCGCCGAACGCCGCGTTCGGCCGCAGGATCTGTCCGTAGATCTCGTCTCCGCCCGAACGGAACACGAGCGCATCGCAGCTGGAGATCGTCGCGGGACCCTCCGCCGGACGGTCCTCCGTCAGGTAGCGCAAGTCGAGCACTTCGCCAGTCCGCGCGACCCCCGCGCACAGCGTCAGTCCGCAGACGGCGGCGAAGCACCCCAAAACGAAAGTCAGTTTCTTCATGTCATCAGCCTTTGAAGGTAATCAGAGCGCGGCGTCAAAGAGCACCGAGAGGCGTCGCAAGCCGACAGAACCGAGGCACCAGCGCAGCCGAACCAGCCCCGGCTCGGGACGCTCGACCGTCGCGGACAGCGCGCCCGGCATCCGCGGCAGCGCCAGGGCGAGCGTCGCCAGGACGGCGGACTGCGTCTTGGACGCGCCGTCAGATATGAGCGGAAGGAGCGCCATCACCGTTCCGACCGGATTGCGCAAAACGGCCAGATCGTCCGGAAAAGCCCCGTCCGCCGCGACGAAATCCAGCTTCAGGACGAGTCCCTCGGATTCGACCGACGCCAACCCCAGGACCTGCGCGGACGCGCGGAGCAAGGCCAGCGCCGACTTGCGCCCCTTCCCCGGCAGACGGGACTTCTCCAGCCGCCGCGCAAACCACGCGACTCCGTTCCGGTTCAGATGAAAGCGCATGACACCGTCTCGAATCGGCGCCTTCGAGAACAGAACTGCCGAACGCTCTTCGGGACTCGGATTCCGCCGCGCCACTGGAAAGACGGCGCGCAACAGGTCGGGATTCGCGTCCTCGGAGTAAAGCCACCAGACGCAGGGACGGTCTTCAAGCGAAACCGTCTGCACCCGCTCGGCAAGACGCTCGGTCCAGGCGGCGTTCCCGGCGAGTTCGCCGAGCCGACCGGCCGCGGCGACCAGTTCGGCGCGACGCGCCATGGCGGCCTCGCCGACTTCCGCCGCGCGCCCGGCCGTCCATACGAGCGCCGCGGTCAGGACGGCCAACACGAGCCGCTTCATCATCCGCGCAGTTTGCGCACGAGCTGCGCCGCATCGGCGGCCAGCTGCTTGATCGCCGCGTAATCGCCGGCCGCCAGCTTGTCCTTGGGGACGATCCACGTGCCGCCGCAGGCGACGATTTCGGGAACCGAAAGGTAATCCGCCACGTTGGAGAGATTGACGCCGCCCGTGGGCATGAACTTAACGCCGGTGAAACGGAACGCGCCGAGCAGGTTCTTGATCATCTTCACGCCGCCGGCCGCTTCGGCCGGGAAGAACTTGACCATGGGCATCCCCATCGAAAGCGCCTGCGACAGCTCGCTCGCCGTCGCGATGCCCGGGCAGAACGGGAAGCCGCGCTTGACCGCCTCGCCCACGACGAGCGGATCGAACCCCGGCGCCACGCCGAACACGGCACCGGCCTTCTGCGCCGCGTCAAGCTGCGCGACCGTCAGCAGCGTACCCGCGCCGACAACCGCCTCGGGGACTTCGCGACGGATCGCGGCAATCGCCTCCGCCGCGGCCTTCGTGCGGAAAGTGACCTCCAGGACGGGCAGTCCCCCTTCGACCAGCGCCCGCGCCAGCGGAACGGCCTGCTCGACCTGATCGATGACAATGACGGGGATGACTCCCGCCGCACCCAATGTTTCGACAATCGACATGTTCAACTCCTCACTTGACGATAATGTAAAGTCCGTGTTCGCTGACGTTCGCGAAAATCTCGCCGCCGAGCGCGACGAACTGCCCCGCGGCGCCGGAGGCGTTGAATTTCCAGCTCGAGATATCGGGAGCCGAGCCGTCGTATTCGGCGACCTTCATACGGAACGGCGACGGCGGCATTTTTTCCTCGTCCACCTCAATGGTAGTTGCGCCGGCGAAGATGCAGCCGTTTATCCGCAAAACGTTCTTGCCGTCCCACGCCGGCAGTCTGATTACCGCATCCCGGAACGAACCGCCGACAATCTGTCCGCTGCCGGCCAGAAGCCGCGGACGGGCGAGTGTGCCGGTGCCAGAAAGATCCAAGACGCCATCAACGGCTTGATACGAGACGACTGAGTCTGCGTCCTGTGCGTTCAGTCTGAGCATGCCGGTTCCGAAACTCACCTGTCCGCCGCCGGCAACGGCCAGACCACCGTTACCGCAGAGGGCGTTCTTCTGGAACTGTAGCTTCACACCCTGAGGGACAATTACCGTCATCATTTCGCCGTTGCCCTCGGAGCGAACCGTGAAGTTTTCACCAAACGAGAGGAAGATTGACTCCGTTGCGGCGGAAAGATCCCAGGTCGAGCCACGGAACGCAAGTTCGACGAAATCCTCCACGTCCTCCAGTCCGCTAATGCCCGAAGCGGACAACACGGATCCGTTCCGGAAGACGAGACGACCGGACGATCCCTGCGGATCGAAGACCAGTCCCCTGGCGCCAAGATCAAGATGGGAAGCGTTGAAGTCGACATTGACCTTCGAGCGAAGTTCAATTCCATTTTCAGCTACCAGAGTTGAATCAGATGCGGTGATAATCGACCGAACCGCTCCGGACGAGCCGTCGGCGGCGGAACCAAAGCGCAAGGACTGAACGACATCCATTGTCGAGTTGGTCAGCGCCAGGCGAACCGTACCGCTCGAACACCAGGCGCCGCCGACAAATTCATTGAGGACGAGGGACGAATAGTTGCCCAGATACAAGCCGCCGCCCACACCGCCGAAGCCGGCATAGAAGACATTGTTCGACATGTCCACGTCAAGTGAACTGAAAGAGACCAAAGCCGGCAATTTCGATTCGTCCGCCCCGGCCCAGCGCCCGCTCTGCACGTCGCCGCGAATCTTGACGCTCGTCGTCGCACCGGCCGACCGCGCGGGCTGGAACATGAGTTCACCCGCGGCGACAGTCAGCGGAGCGTAATAGAACTTACCCTCGGCGTCATGAGAGGGCGAAATCGAACCGTCCGGGGCGAAGGTGAGCGGGTCGCCGTTCCCCGGCGCCAGCGGCCAGTCTCCGTCCGCCAGCACCCCGCCGTCGGTCACGCGCAGGGACAGCGCCCCCTTTCCGCGTTTCACCAGCGCACCACTCTCGTAGGCGAACCCAGTCATCACGACATCGCCCTCGTTCCAGACGACCACCGCGTCGGTTGCGGCTTCCGCGGCGACGCCAAGTTCCGACAAGGTCGTGTCGGACTCCAGAACCTCGAACGTCCCGCCTTTGAGGACTACCGGACAAGACAGTGACGACGCGGCCTGAAGTCGTCCTTCGCGAACCGTCACGCCGGCATTGATTGAAGTCTGACCGGAAAGGACGAGCGCACCCTTCCCTTCTTTCGCCACGGAATCAGCCGACAGCAAACTCTTGATCTCAACCATCAGGTCGTCTGCGACTGAAATCGGCGCGGCGGGGGACAGGAGTTTCAGCGTTCCATTCGACAGCACGCAATCCGCGCCCGCGAAGGCGACGCCCCAGACCTCGGATATCTTGTTCACCGGCAGCGAAATCACGGTCGGCTTCGAAAGGTTGATGGTCGCGACACAATCCTTGTCCGGCACGCCATTCGACCAGTTGTCGGGATCGTTCCAGTCCAACGAACCGCCGTTTCCGGTCCAGGAGGTGTCCTTAACCTTGGAATACGTCAGCCGAAACTCCGTGCGATTGTTTCGCTCGACATAGAGGGCGTCGAATTCGACCTTGAAGCCGAATTGAATTGAATTCAACAACTTCGTCTGCCTCCACGCATCTTGACTCGTGTAGCTGCTGCTCCCCGACTGAGAGATGAGCGTCTTCGTCGTGTTCGCCTCGGGAAGCCGGGAGAGCTGAAGCCGGGGGCTGACAAGCGACAGCGCACTCTGTCCGGCCTCGATTTCCAGGCAATCGTCAGGATCCATCTCCAACAGTCCATAGGAAAGTTCCAGGCCTTTAAGGGCCAATTTTTCCACCGATCCGACGAGCGACAGCGTTCCGTCCGCGCCGACGGAAGTCTGTCCGGAAATGGCTCCGGCAGACGCGATGTGCAGTGTCCCTCGGTTAACGGTGACTTTAGGCGTGGAGATTGCAGTGGTTACGGTAAGTGTTCCAACCCCCTCCTTTGCAAACGTTCCGTCCCTTTCGTTCACAACGCCGCAGCCGAGAAAGACGTCGCGACCGTTGGTGTCGACCGTACCGCTCATGCCGTTACCAATCGTTAGGTCGAGTCCGCTCGTTCCGTCGACGAACGAGGACCCCGACGCCACGGACGGAGCCACGCGCAACGTGCCGTTGTTGAGTTCGATAGCACCAAATGAGTCCTTTTTCTGCGAGAAGACGCGGGACGTTTCCAGTACGGCGTTTTCGCGGAGCACGAGCGAACCTCTTTCGCCCCTCTCGCTCCCCAGCTTGACGGTCGACGCAACGATAGAACCGCCCTGCACGTCGAGCGTGGAGCCGTGGTCGACGCGCAATTCGCCCGCGACCGTGGTGACGTCGTTCAGAAGCAGGAACGAATCACCGGAAAACATGGCGACGTCGCCATCGAAGCTCAAGGTGCTGTTTCGTGCATCCATCGAGACGGATACCGCTGCGGGATCGTTGTTTTCGTCGCCGAAGTTGACCGAAGAGGCCAACCAGGTCGAGTCCGAGAACAGGAGTTCGTCAGCGGCCTTCAAAGTCGAGGACTCGGCTCCGAAGCGCGTCGTCTGTCCGGTGGTCTCGAAAACGCTGCCGCCGGTAAACGAGAACTTGCTGGAGCCGCCTGCGACGAGCAGCCGGTTGGTGACCAGCATCCGAGACCCTTCCGTCGCCTCAAACACGAATGCGTCATTCGGACGGGCCTCCTCGCCGACAGTCAGGTTTTCGAAGAGGACGGACGAACCGTTGCTCAGGAAGAAATTCGCATACGCATCCACATCTCTCGCGTCAGCCCGACCGTTGACGAACACCTCGCCCAAGACCTTTACGCTCTGACCGTCGGTCTGCTGCGGATAATATTTGTTGTTGGCCAGGAAGTAGACGCGATTGGTCGTCGGAACGCTCGGCGCCCAACCGTCCTGCCAGCTCGCCGGATCGGACAGTTCGCCAGACACGCCTGCGCCGTATTCGTTCGTCCGCCAGTAGTAGTCAACATCAAGCGGCTTAGGCACCGGACCCTCGCCGCGGGCGGCGAGGGCGGTGAACGCGGCGGCAAAAGCCGTCGGCGTGAGGATGGAGCGGACGAATAAGAAACGTTTTAGCTTTATCATTGTGTGACCCATCACCGTTCGATTTGTATGACCGCTTCCTATTATACCACGCCGAGAGGTAAAAAATCAAGAAACGTGGAGTACTCGCTCCTTGATTTCCTGCGTGCGGCCCTGGTTCCAGAACTGGCTGCCGATGTAGCCGCAGGTACGGCGGGCGACGTTAAGGCGCGACTCGTCGGTGTTGCCGCACTTCGGGCAGCGCCAGACGAGCTTGCCGGTCGCGTCCTTGACGATCTCGATCTCGCCGTCGAAGCCGCACGCCTGGCAGTAGTCCGACTTGGTGTTCAGCTCGGCGTACATGATGTTCTCGTAGATGAACTTCATGATCGAGAGGACGGCCGGAATGTTGTTCTGCATGTTCGGCACCTCCAGGTAGGAGATCGCGCCGCCGGGGGAGAGCTTCTGGAACTTCGCCTCGATCTCGAGCTTCTTGAACGCGTCGATCTTCTCCGTCACGTGGATGTGGTAGGAGTTCGTGATGTAGTTGCGGTCCGTCACGCCCTTGATGATGCCGAAGCGGGCCTGGAGGCACTTGGCGAACTTGTAGGTCGTCGATTCGAGCGGGGTGCCGTAAAGCGAGTAGTCGATGCACTCGGCGGCCTTCCATTTGGCGGTGTACTCGTTGAGCTTGCGCATGACTTCGAGGCCGAACGCCTCGCCTTCCGGCTCGGTGAGCTTCTTGCCGGTCATCGCGTAGACGCATTCCCAGAGCCCCGCGTAGCCGAGCGAGATCGTCGAATAGCCGCCGTGGAGGTACTTGTCGATCTTCTCGCCCTTCTTGAGGCGGGTCAGCGCGCCGTACTGCCACAGGATCGGCGCCGCGTCCGAGGGCGTGCCGGTCAGCCGCTCGTGGCGGCACTGCAGGGCCTTGTGGCAGAGTTCGCAGCGCTCGCCGAAGAGCTGCCAGAACTTCTCGACGCTGCCGTGCGCCGAGAGCGCGACGTCGACGAGGTTGATGGTGACGACGCCCTGGTTGAAGCGGCCGTAGTACTTGGGCTTGCCGTTCTCGTCGACATAGGGCGTGAGGAACGAGCGGCAGCCCATGCAGGTGTAGACGTTGCCGTTGCCGTTCTTGTCGATCTTGTATTCGAGCATCTTCTTCGCCGAGATGTAGTCGGGCACCATGCGCTTGGCGGTGCACTTCGCGGCCAGTTCGGTGAGGTACCAGTAGGGCGAGTCTTCGGTGATGTTCTGCGGCTCGAGGACGTAGATGAGCTTCGGGAAGGCCGGGGTGATGTAGACGCCCTGCTCGTTCTTGACGCCCTTGATGCGCTCGTTCAGGACCTCCTCGATGATGATCGCCAGGTCCTTGCGCTCCTGTTCGCTGCGGGCCTCGCCGAGATACATGTAGACGGTCACGAACGGCGCCTGGCCGTTCGTCGTCATCAGCGTGACGACCTGGTACTGGATCGTCTGCACGCCCTTCTCGATCTCCTTGCGCACGCGGCGCTCGACGACCATGTCGAACTTGTCGCGCGGCATCTCGACGCCGGCGTCGGCGCACTCGGCCTCGAGCTCGCGGCGGATGGCCTGGCGCGAGACGTCGACGAACGGGGCGAGGTGGGTGAGCGAGATCGACTGCCCGCCGTACTGGTTCGAGGCGACCTGCGCGATGATCTGCGTGGCGATGTTGCAGGCGGTGGAGAAGCTCTTGGGCTTCTCGATCATCGTGCCGGAGATGACCGTGCCGTTCTGCAGCATGTCCTCAAGGTTGACGAGGTCGCAGTTGTGCATGTGCTGCGCGTAGTAGTCCATGTCATGGAAGTGGATGAGGCCGTCCTTATGCGCCTGCACCACGTCCGCCGGCAGCAGCAGCCGCGCCGAGACGTCCTTCGACACCTCGCCGGCCATGTAGTCGCGCTGAACCGAGTTGATCATCGGGTTCTTGTTGGAGTTCTCCTGCTTGACGTCCTCGTTGTTGCACTCGATGAGCGAGATGATCTGCTTGTCGGTCGTGTTGGCCTGGCGCAGCAGCTGCTGCTTGTAGCGGTAGACGATGTAGCGCTTGGCGACCTCCTTCGCGCCGAACTCCATCAGCTTCGTCTCCACCACGTCCTGGATCTCCTCGACGTGCATCGCCCGGTCCCGCGCCGCGCACACGCCCGCGACCTCCTCGGCGATGAGCTTGATGCGCCCTTCCGACAGCGCGTCCTTGTAGTCCACCGCCTGACTGGCCTTGCGGATGGCGTTCTCGATCTTGGTGATGTCAAACGCAACTTCCTGCCCGCTGCGCTTGGTGATCTTCATTTCCTTCATCAGGACTCCTTTGGTAATTTAACGGTTTGAAAAACATCTATGTTTAGTAGTCTGCGAAATATCATACACTAAATCTTGTGGCTTTGCAAGGGGGAAAAGCAAAAAAGTTATCTACAAATTGTATGCCGATTTCCGACGAACTACAATAAGCGGTGTAAAATGGCCGATAATGCCAACAAAATTAACGGAGGTCAGTCAAATAATGAGGAGCAGACCTCAACGGTACGGATTGAGTTGCCGTTCGCTGACTACGACGATGCGGCCTTCGTCACGGTAGCGGGCAATCGTGGCCAGATGTCGCCGAAAGTCTTCAACCGTCGGAAACGGCTCCCAGCCGACTTCTCTGCGTACGCCGTGGCAAAGGATGTCGACATCAGTCCGCCCCTCGGCGATCATCGTGTCAAGGAACTCGGCCGTCGTCATCCAGCGGCCGCGGTAGCTGACGTCGCCTTTGCCGAGGTTGCCGAAATTCCAGCGGTCGATGGTCATCGGCTGGAGCCCTGCCTTGCGGATCTCGGCATCGACCGCCGCATTGTTGGCGACGTAAGGATGGCAGAGCTGCGCGACCCGGAAGCCGGGAACGGCCTTGCCGACCTCCCGCTCGATCGTTTCGCGCGAAGCTGACACCTGACGGGCGACCTCGTTCGTCTTCCCCGCGTCTATGAGTTGGGCGAGGTTCGGATGCGAAGCGGTGTGCGAAGCCAAGTCATGACCGCGCCGCACGAGGTCGCGGACTTGGTCCCAGGTCATGAATTTCTCCGTTCCGATCCAGTCGGTCACCAGATTGAACGTTGCGTGCAGCTTGAAGGACTCGAGCGCTGGCGCGGCCAGTTCGTAATGGTCCGCAAAACCGTCATCGAAGGTCAGCGCCACGCGCATTGGCGCGGCAATGACCGAGGCAGCGACAAAAAGAAGGGAGAAAAAGACCCGATTCCTCATTCGCAATCCTCGGCGAAAGGCCGATGCGTCAGTTCTTGTAGGTGACGATGCCGGACCCCTTCCGGACGACGCCGATGACCTTGTAGGGCTGGTGCAGTCCGTTGAGAATGGCCATCGCCTTCTTCATCTGCGGCTTCGGGATGATGACCACGAAGCCGATGCCCATGTTGAACACGCGGTACATCTCGTCGCGCTCGACCTTGCCCTGGTTCTGGATGAACTTGAAGATCGTCGGCACCTCCCAGGTCGCGCGGTCGATCTCCGCGTTGCAGCACTTCGGCAGCACCCGCGGAATGTTGTCGGGGAAACCGCCGCCCGTGATGTGCGCCATGCCGGTGATCTTGACGCCGCGGTCCAGCAGGTGCGACACCGGCTTCAAAAAGCTCTTGTGGACCGCCAGCAGCGCGTCGCCGAACGTCTGGTTCGTACCCGGCAGCTTGTCCTTCCACGAATACTGGCAGAGGTCGAAGATCACGCGGCGCGCCAGCGAAAAGCCGTTCGTCTGCAGTCCGCCGGACGGAAAACCGACGATCATGTCCCCGGCGCGGATCGACTTGCCGGTGATCAGCTTGGACTTCGACACGCACCCGACGATGGTGCCGACGAGGTCGTACTCGCCCGCCGGGTAGAGCCCCGGCATCTCGGCCGTCTCGCCGCCGAGCAGCGCCATCTTGTTCTCCTTGCACGCCTTGCAGAGGCCCGAGACAACCGCCTTGAACTGCGCGGGGTCGACCTTCGCCGTCCCGACGTAGTCCATGAAGAACAGGGGCTTCGCGCCCTGCACGAGAATGTCGTTCACGCAGTGGTTGACGATATCCTGCCCGACGGTGTCGTGCTTGTTCATCATCGCCGCCACCTTGAGCTTCGTCCCCACCCCGTCCGACGAGGCGACGAGAATCATGTCGCGCCCGGACGGAACCTTGTGAAGTCCGCCGAAGGCCCCGATACCGCCGATTACGTTCTGCGTCTTCGTCGCGGCCACCATCTGCTTGATCGACCCGACCGCCCCCATCTTGACGTCGATGTTGACCCCGGCCTGCGCATACGCGGACTTCTTCTCTATCATTTCGCCCCTCTCGCTGAAAAACTTGAAAATGGAAACCGACTGAAAGCCGGGCGCCCGGCCTGCCGGGCGCCCGGTCGCGACGCGCTCGACTTAGAGCTTGTCGTTCGAGCCCAGCACCTTGACGATCTTGTGGATGTAGAGCTGCTTCATCGCCTCGCGCGCCGGCGTGAGATACTGGCGCGGATCGAAGTGGCCCGGATTCTCGGCGAAGTGCTGGCGGATCGCCGCCGTCATCGCGAGACGCGAGTCGGAGTCGATGTTGATCTTGCACACCGCGCTCTTCGCCGCCTTCCGGAGCTGCTCCTCGGGAATGCCGACCGCGTCCGGCAGCTTGCCGCCGAACTTGTTGATCGTGTCGACGTGCTCCTGCGGAACGCTCGAAGAGCCGTGCAGGACGATCGGGAAGCCCGGAAGCTTCTTCTCGACGGCCTTGAGGACGTCGAACGCCAGCGGCGGCGGGACGAGCTTGCCCGTCTTCTTGTCGCGCGTGCACTGCTCGGGCTTGAACTTGTAGGCGCCGTGCGAGGTGCCGATCGAAATCGCGAGCGAGTCGCAGCCCGTCTTGGTCGCGAACTCGATCACTTCCTCGGGCTTCGTGTAGTGGCTCTCCTCGGCCTTGACCTCGTCTTCGACGCCGGCGAGCACGCCGAGCTCGGCCTCGACCGTCACGTCGTGCTTGTGCGCATAGGCGACGACCTTCTTGGTGAGCTTGATGTTGTCCTTGAACGGCAGCGAGCTGCCGTCGATCATGACGGACGAGAAGCCGGAGTCGATGCAGCTCTTGCAGGTCTCGTAGCTGTCGCCGTGGTCGAGGTGGAGCACGATCTGCGGCTTCTTGCACCCGAGTTCCTTGGCGTACTGGACGGCGCCCTCGGCCATATAGCGGAGAATCGTCGGATTCGCGTACTTGCGGGCGCCCTTCGACACCTGCATGATCACCGGCGACTTGGTCTCGACCGCCGCCTGGACGATGGCCTGCATCTGCTCCATCGTATTGAAGTTAAACGCGGGAATCGCATAACCGCCCTTCACCGCCTTGGCGAACATTTTCTTGGTATTGACAAGACCAAGCTTCTTGTAGCTGACCATTTTTTTCTCCTTAGTTGGGCCCAAAAGGTTTTTTGGGTTATTGCGCGAATTATATCAAAATATCTTTCGTTTAGTCAACCTCTTTTTTAAAGTTTTTTGCAAAACGAAACAGATTTTTGATATAATCACTCAATATGGCGGTTATTTTGCACGTGGACATGGACGCGTTCTTCGCGTCGGTCGAGCAGCTGCACCATCCCGAATGGCGCGGCCGGCCGCTCGTGGTCGGCGCCGGACCGCACGAACGCGGCGTCGTCTCCACCTGCTCCTACGAGGCCCGCCGCTTCGGCGTCCGCTCCGCCATGCCCTCGCGCACCGCCTACCAGCTCTGTCCGCAGGCCGTCTTCGTGCCGCCCCACATGGAGCTCTACCAGGAGGCGTCGCGGCAGGCCTTCGAGGTTTTCGGCCACTACTCGCCTTACGTCGAGGAGGTTTCGATCGACGAGGCCTTCCTGGACGTGACCGGCACGCTGCACCTCCACGGCGGCTCGATGACCCGCCTCGGCGAAGCCCTGCGCCGCGAAATCCGCGAACGCTGCGGCGTGACCTGCTCGGTGGGCCTCGCGCCCAACCGCCTGCTGGCGAAGATCGGCAGCGAGCAGCGCAAGCCGGACGGACTCACCGTCATGCCCTTCGACCGCGCCGGCATCGTCTCGTTCCTCGCGCCGCGTCCGATCGGCATCCTCTGGGGCATCGGCAAACGGACCGAGGAAGCCCTGCGGCCGTACGGCATCACGACCTGCGGCGACCTCCAGCGGCTCGACCCGAGCCGGCTGACCGGCCTTAGGGACCTGCCCGAAGTCGAACGGCTCGTCGCGCTCGCCAACGGCATTTCGGAGGAGTTCGTCTACTGGGAGCCGGCGGAGGAGAAGTCGGTCTCGCGCGAACACACTTTCGACACGGACGAGACCCGCCGCGAAGCCGTCCGCGCGAAACTGCTCGAACTCGTCACGGACGTCGGCCGGCGGCTCCGCGGCAAGCCGCGCTGGGCGCAGACGGCGCGGCTGAAGCTGCGCGACGCGACCTTCCGCACGATCACCCGCCAGCGGCCTTTCGCCGCGCCGTCGCGCGACGACCTGTCCCTGCGCGAAGCCGCGCTCAGGCTTTTCGACGCGGCCTGCGAGGGACATCCCGCGCCGAACGGTCCGCATTGCACGCCCGTCCGGCTCATCGGCTTCGGCGTCGCCAATCTCTGTCCGACGCCGGACGGCGACAGCCCGCCGTCGCTCTTCCCGTCCGCGTCGGACGAGCGGCGGCAGCGCAACGAGCGCCTCAGCGAAACGCTTGACGCGCTCCACCGCCGCGGCCTGATGTGAACGCGACTAAACGCGGCGAAGGCGCGGGCGAGCGGCTACCTGATCGACAAGGCCGACTTGGAGGAGCGCACCGGCTACCGGCTAGTAGCCGAAGCCCGCATTCGCGGGATGCGGGGTCATTCGGCGGGGTTGAATTGTGCAAGGCGGTCCCTTTCCCCAACCGTTTCCATGCCGCCAGAACGGGCGTTTCCGTGCTTTCCGTGGTGAAAAAATCCCCTGCTGAACGGCTGATTTCCGCAAAGGCAACAAAATTATGAGCGTGAAATCGATGTCCAAATGTGCGCCAAGACCATTTCGGACAAACCCCACCACAAATGTCAGCCTTTACACCCGGACGATGAAATTGTTTTTCTCAAGCGTCTTCACGAGTTCGCCGTACGGCACGGCGCCGACGTCCGCGAGCGACCGGTCAAGCGCCAGCGACGCGGCGGTTCCCGCGACCTCGCCCGACGCAAAGCACGACGGCATCATGCGAATCGTCTCGACGTAATCCTCCTCGACCGCAAGGTTGAGTCCGCAAGCGAATACATTGTCGAAATCCGCCGGAATCAGCGCCCCGTACGGCAGACCGCCAAGTCCGGCGCGCTCGCCCGCGTTGCCGCCGCGGAAACCTTCCGCCATGCTCGCCGCGTGCGCCCCCCAGTAGCGGTAGATCGGCATGACCGAATTCGACGGCGGCAGGTCGGCCAGCACGACGGCCGCCGACAGGCACTCTCGGCCGACAATGTGCCGCCCAGAGCGCGAGCCGACCTGATGGATCGCCGAGTCGATGTACGCCTTGTCAAAACCCTTGAGCTCACGCTTGAACGCCGCGAGCACTTCGAAGTTGCGGCGTCGCATCTCGGCGTCCATACGCGTCATGTCCTTCGAGTCGCAGCTGTTGCCGTTCACGTAGCCGACGCTCACGCCCATACCGTCGAGCGACGCCCAGACGTTCTCCGGCAGCCGTTCGCGGTGGTTGCGGTAAAGGTCGTCGTAGGTCTTGCGGTTCTCCGCCATGATTTCGGGCGTGATGTCGCTGTCCACCACATTCGCCCAGACGGACTTGTGCATCGTCTTGTCCGGCGGCGCAAGGACGGTCCGCCCGCCTGCGCGGTGGACGAGGTGCGCCGCGCCCGTCGCGTCCACGAAGATCTTGGCGCGTATCGCCCGCGGGCCCTCAAGGCAGTCGACGATAACCGCCGTGAGACGCCGACCGTCCCTCGCCGCCCCGCAGAGATGCGCGTAGAAGAGCTTGTCGACGCCTGCCTCGTCCAGAAGATCATGGTAGGCGACACGCATATCCTCGACGCGCGAGCGGACGCGCCAGGTGAGCGGCTGGTCACGGACGGGCTTGGAGTAATCGGGCTGGTAGCGACCGTCGCGCGTCAGGAACCAGGCGGCGTTGCGGCGGCCGAGCCGCCGCACGACTTCGTCGGCGATGCCGCCGATGAACTGCCGTTCATCGTCCGCAAAGCGGTAGAAAGTAGGCGTGTCGCAGTTCGTCCCGACTCCGCCAGGATAGCCGTAATGTTCGACAAGGCACACGCGCTTCCCGGCGCGTGCGGCGGCGACGGACGCGCCGATGCCGCCAGGGCCCGCGCCAATGACGCAGAGGTCGTATTCGCCGAGGACAGGGACACACGCACGGTAGTCGATTTCGTCCGCATCCGCGCCCGAACGTCCGTCTAAGCTCAGACAGCCGCTCGCGCCCAGGCCGCCGACCGCGAAAAAAGTTCCTCCGAATCCAAGAAATCCCTTGCGTGTCAACATTATGATCTCGTCCTTTCTTCACGCAATATTATAGCAAAAACCAGCTGCTACCGCAAAGCTCCCCCCAAGTTTTGCCACCAGTTTTGCCACGGGTGCACAGAGCTTTTTATGCAAGGAGTCGCGCTTTTAAAGGGAAAATCGAGATGCACACATATCCGTCAATATGTGCCATTGTCTCCGATCCATATTTTCGACACGGAAGACACCGAAACGCCTCCGAGTCCGGAATCGCGCTTACGCGCGCTTGACGGCGCTGAGACGACGCCGGATTGCAAGCCTACGGCTTGAACCGTCGCCGCCTCATCGCCATCACCCTGCGGGTCTTCCGGCCTCGGATGCGACACGGAAATTCGCCCTGCGGGCGAAAGACACGGAGCTTCGCGCGTTAATCCGTGTTCTTCGCCCGCAGGGCGAATTTCAGTGACGCGGGGAAGCCGAGAACCGAAGGTTGATGTTGGTGCGAGTGACAGCGGCCGAGCTCTTATCCTCCGTAGCCTTGGCGTAGGAGGATGCTCGAGTCCGCTGAC
>JAZQPI010000080.1:0-45024 GCA_045628545.1 Kiritimatiellia bacterium | reverse complement strand
ACACTGGCACTCACCACTCACCACCGCACATTGCCCGTTTGCACACTTACACACTTGCACACTTGGGGAAGAGGCGCTCCGCCCGTAGCGGCCCAACGCCATTCAGGGGATGGGCTTGTTTTCAAATTGGTCAACCCTGGGTCGACGCCACACGACCGACGACGGCGAACGGCAAAAAATGGTATACTATTGGAATGAATGTCGTATCCCTTGTTGGACGCCCAAACACGGGCAAAAGCGCGCTGTTCAACCGACTGGCGCGCAAGCGTGTTGCCATTGTCTTTGACCAGCCGGGGGTGACCCGTGACCGCGTGACCCGCGAAATCACCCTCCGCGATCGTCGCGTAATGCTCGTCGACACTGGCGGAATCGCCTTCGACCGCTCAGTGACCGGCGATCCGCTCGATGACGAGACGAAGTGCCAGGCGGCTCTCGCCGTCGAGGACTCCGCCGTCTGCGTCATCGTCGTCGACGTTCGCGAGGGCGTGACGCCGCTTGACGCCGAGGTGATCCAGCGTGTGAGGAAGTCCGGCGTCCCCTGTCTTATCGCCGCCAACAAGTGCGACACCGATGACGTCGACTGGCGCGCGGCTGAGTTCGAGCGCTTCGGACTTCCTGTCCTGGCGACATCGGCCGAGCATGGCCGTGGCGTGGAGGCCCTCGTAGATGCCGTTGTAGCCAGGTTACCGGCCGCCACAGACGGCACGGCCGAGAATGTTCGCCCCCTTCGCGTGGCCATCGTCGGCCGTCCGAACGCCGGCAAGTCCTCCTACGTCAACCGGCTGCTCAACGCACCGCGTGTCATCGTCAGCGAGATCGCCGGCACGACGCGCGACGCAGTAGAGGTGCCATTCACAATCGGCTCCGGACCAGAAGCGCGGCACTATATGCTGGTCGACACGGCCGGGATGAAGCCGCACACGAAGATGTCGAAGACCTCGGTCGACAACTTCTCGCTCTTCCGCAGCGAGGACGCAATCCGCGAAGCCGACGTCATCGTCCTGATCCTCGATCCGGTCATGGGGCCAACCATCCAGGACAAGCGCATCGCAGGCAAGATCCTCGACGCAAACCGAGCCTGCGTCCTGATGCTCAACAAATGGGACCTGGCGCTGAAGAACGGCATCACCGACGAAAAGGCCGCCGCCGAGGCCGTGCGCAAGATGATGCCATTTCTCTCCTTCGCGCCGATCGTCTTCTGCTCCAATGCTTCGGGCTACAACATCCGCAAGACCGTCGACGCGATTGACCGCGCAGCGGCATCGGCCAGCGAACGCATCCCTACCGGCATGCTGAACAACGTCATCGTCAAGGCGGCGAAAAAAACGCTTGCGCCGATGGTGAGGGGACGGCGGCTGAAGATCTACTACGGGCTCCAAGTCTCGACCAATCCACAGACGATCCGCCTGTTCGTGAACGATCCGAAGCTCGTCACGCCAGCCTACCTGTCCTACATCGAAAAGGCCATCCGCGCCAGATTCGGCCTTGAGGGCGCACCATTGCGGATCTTCCTCAAGGCCCGCGAACGCGGCACCGTCAAGACCGGCGCGACCAACGCATGAAAATCCTCTTCGTCTGGACCGGCGTGACAAGCTACATGGCGGACTGCTGGCGCGAGCTGGCCGCGCATCCTGGCGTCGAACTTAAAATCATCATCGAACCACATGTCAACGGCCGCGAACTGAACAGGGAGCAAGTGCTGGCCGGACTGGACGCCGTAGTGGCGGATTCCTCCGGACAGGCCTGGGACGCGCTATCCGGATATACGCCGGACATCCTCTTCGCCGTCGGCTGGCATTCGCATCTGGTTCGCGACTTCGTCGCCCATTTCGCCGACGTCCCCAAGGTCTGCTGCATGGACATGCCATGGCGTCCGAAGCTACGCTGCATCTTGGCGCGCATAGTGCTCGGGCGCTATGTACGCCGCTTTCAAGGCGCCTTCGTCCCAGGTGCGGCGGCGGCGCGGTACGCGCACTGGCTGGGCTTCAAATGCGTCTGGAAAGGCCTGTTCGGCATTCGCACCGACCGATTCGCCCAGTCCGGGTACGAACCGCCACACCACCCCAATCGCCGCGGCTTCATCTACGTCGGCAGAAATTCCCCCGAGAAGGGCCTCGACTTCCTGCGAAGCGCCTACATGCGATACCGCGAACAGGGCGGCACATGGCCTCTGGACTTCATCGGCGGAGCGGGGCGCTTCGTCCAACCGGACGAACTGGGCGCCGTTTACCGGCAATCCGCCTGTCTGGTTCTCGCCAGTTCGTTCGATCCGTGGCCGCTGGTAGTGCTGGAGGCGAAGGCCGCCGGACTGTTGGCGATCGTAAGCGACCGCTGCGGCAACGCGGACGAACTGGGCGCGGTCAAAGTGCCCTTTGGAGACATCGAGTCACTCGCCGACGCACTCGCTGCCGCAGAAAAAAGCGAACTTGAATGGCGCGAAGGCGCACCGGCATCCGTCTACGACGTCACGGCCTGGACCGACCGCGTCCTGGCAATCTGCCGCACAGAGATCAGACAGTCCTGCGGGGACTGACCGCAACATTCGACGGCAGACGCCAAAAAACTCACCGCTTTTCCTTCAACGAGGCCTTCAGGCCGACATTGAGAAGCTCTTCGATCGCCCCGCGGAACGTCACGGCGAAATCGACGGGGACGGTCACGCCTTCATGCGTCGCCGAACCGCGCAGCAGGACGGATAGCGCGGCCTCGTTCGCGCTCTCCCGCGTCAGCCGCAGCCGCAGCACGTCGTAGTCCAGCGCCGAAAGCGCCTTGGCCAGATTCTCGCACTCCGACGCCGGCACGCCGCCCGCCTGAAGCCCGGCCGTCAGCGCGGCCGCGTCCTCGACCCGGATCGACCCCTTCTCGCCCGGCGACGACGAAAGATAGGCGTCCGAAAGCCGGAGCTTGCTGCCGCCGCGGATGGCAAGCGGCAGCTTGCCGCGCAGCCTCCCCGTCGCCCGGCCCTTGAAGGACGGCAGCCTCGCAAACACCTCACCCGCGTCGATCTCGTCCAGAAAGAGCGTCACGCCCGCGTTCTGCCGCGCCGGATCGAGATGCACCGCGTAAAGCCGCGCCTGTCCGCCGCAGACGTCGGCTCCGGCCTCGCTGACGAGCAGGTCGCCGCCGTCAGTCATGAGCTTCGCGTAGGGACCGTTGAAATCGAAGCCGGCGACAGAAAGCAACCGCGCCCGCACGCTGACCGGCTCGACGACGACAAGTCCCGCGCCGCCGCGCGCACTCAGCCGCGCCGAAACCTTCGACACTTCCAGCGGAACCTTGCCGAGGTCGGCGGAAACCGAAAGCTCCCGAACCGGCAGTTTCGCGGACCACACGGCTACGGGGACCTCTGGCGTCCGCCGGGCCTCGAACGATCCCGACAGCCGGGTGGAGAAGACGAGGTTGGAGAGCGACTTCGGCATTTCAAGCCGCGACAGCAGCGGCCTTACGAGCGCACCGTCCGAAGCGATCTCATGCTGAGGCAGCGCGGCGGACGCGGTCCAGTCGCTCGGCGTGCCGAGGAAAGCCCCTTTGACGGTCAGCGCGCCGCCAGCCGTCTCCGCCTCGCCGAGGACGACCGAAAGGTCGGCCGCAGCGCCGAGGAAATTCGTCGTCGCGCACAGATCGAACGCACCTTCGGCGGCGAGTTTCCAATCGAGGGCCCGTCCGTTGGCGCAAAACCGCATCTTGCCGCGTTCGCGTCCTCCTGTCAGCCGGACCTCGTCCAGCCGGACCTCGCCGGACGACACCAGCTTCAGCGCAGCCGGCGGGAGTCTCCGCGAAAGGTCCAGCCGCAGGTCCTTCACCCGCACGTCCTCTACGCGGCGGTTGACGAGGAGGTCGAAATAGCCGAAGCGGACCTCGACCGACGCGCACGAAAGCCCCTTCTGCGCGTCGTTGAGCTTGGACAGCAGAAACCGCTCGACCGTTATCCGCCCGAGCCAGGAAGGCGCCAGGACCAGCCAGGCCACGACGAGAACCAGCGCCAGGCACAGTCCCCGCCACCAGCCGCGCCGACGACTCACGGCTTCCCCTTTCCGCCGCAGAGGGCGCGGAGCAGTTCGACGGCGACCATCTCGTCGGCCGACGCGGAGGACTGTACGCACCGTTCGCGCAGACGCACGAAGCGGCTGCGCGCCACGCGCAGTTCGCGCAGCGTCCATTTCGGCAGAAACGACATGATCTTCGAAACCTGGAACGGGGCCAGACCCTTGCCGGCGAGCGCGCGGCGGTCGGGCGTGGTGGCGTCCTTGAATTCGCACAGCTGGCGGAAGAGCTTCTCGATGACGGTCGTCATGTAGACGGCGAACCCCTTTTCGCCCTCCAGTTCGTGCAACACCGCCAGCGCCTTCGCGACATCACGGCTGCCGATGGCGTCCGTCAGGTCCCAGCTCTGCGGCTCGGTGCCCGCGCCGCGCGACACGACCGCGGCGACGTCGGCCGCTTTCACGGCGCTGGAGCCGTCGCCCAGATAAGTGCGCAGCTTTTCGAGCTCGCTCAGCAGCAGCCGCGTGTCGGATCCGACGCGCGCCACGAACTGCTCGGCGACACCGGGCGCGAAGGTCAGGCCGAGCCCGGCAGCCTCCTCGACCACGCGAGCGACAGCGTCCCTCGCCTGCTGATTCGGCTTCTGCGCGGGAAAGACCGTCATCTCGCTGCAGGACTTGAACGTCTTGGCGACGATCGAATTCGCGAGCAGCCGCGGACCGGAGATGACGAACACCTGGTTGTCGGGAAGCGGCGCGGCGGCAAAGCGCTCCGCCAGCTTTTCAAGCGCCTCCTTCACGGCTTCGGAAGGGGCGTCCTTCGCGTTCCCGCCCTGCGGGAAGAAGCCGACGCGCTTCCACCACGTCGCCTTGCGCGGCTCCAGGAACGGCGGCGTGAAGTAGGAGCTTTCGGCGCGGCGGATGTCGGCGAGGCGGAGCTCCTCGTTCGAGGACGTGAGCGAGTCGATCACTTCGAGATCCGCGATGCCGCCGACGAGTTTCTTCGCCAGCTCCGAAACCCGATAGTCGTCTTCGCCGATGATGACGTGCAGGGACATCAGAACTTCCGCTTGCGGGCGAGGACGAAGAACACGAGGCCGATCACCACCGCCAGCAGACCGGAAAGTCCCATCACGATGGCGAAGGAATTGGGGCTGTCCATGTAAGGCAGCGTCTTGAGGTTCATGCCGTAGATCGAGGCGATCAGGGTCGGCACCGAAAGCATAATCGTCGCGGCCGTCAGATACTTCATCACGTTGTTGAGGTTGTTGTTGATCAACGACGCGAAGGTGTCGAGCGTGCCGTTCAGGATGTTGGAGTGGATCGTCGCCGTCTCCAGCGCCTGCTGGTATTCGACCATCGCGTCCTCCAGCTGGTCCTGGTCGTCCTCGGTCAGCGCGGTCTGACGCGAAGTGTTCGCGCGGGCGAGGGCGATCATGTCCGCCTTCAGCGAAGTCGTGAAGTAGACGAAAGTCTTCTGAATCGTCAGCAGCTTCAGGAGGACGTCGTTCGAGATCGACTCGTGCAGCTCGTCCTCGAGATCTTCCGTGCGCTGATGGATGTCGTGAAGGTAGCGGAGGAAGAGCACGCCCGCGTGCCACAGCAGGCGGAACGCGAAACGGTAGCGGTCGGACGGCGGGCAGACGCGGCGGATCTGGTCGAGAAACGCCGTCGTCACGGGCGTCTGGATGCTGCTGACGGTGATGACCACCTGGCGCACGAGGATGATGCCGAGCGGGCACGTGCGATAACGCACGACCTCGTCGTCGGGATCGGGATAGGGGACATGGACGATGATCAGCGTCGCGTCGTCCTCGTAGTCGAAACGCGGACGTTCGTCATGGTCGAGCGGGTCGGTCAGGAAGTCCCGCGGCACCTCGGTCTGGACCAGCACGGACTCCAGTTCGGTCGTCGTCGGCTCGACCAGGTTAACCCAGCACGAAGGGGCGAACTCGGGAGTCTCCCGCAGTCCGCCGTTTTCCCACTTGTAGATGGTCATCATGGGGTCGTCCTCCCCTCGTCACGCAAATCAGGCCAGCTGCGACAGGAAGCGGATGTCGTTCTCGTACAGCCAGCGGATGTCCGGAATGCCGTATTTGATCATCGCGATGCGTTCGACGCCGAAGCCGAAGGCGTAACCCGAGACCTTCTCGGGATCGTACCCGACGTGCTTGAAGACCCGCGGATCGACCATGCCCGCGCCGGCGACTTCGATCCAGCCGGACTCCTTGCACACGCGGCAGCCCTTGCCTTTGCAGACGTGGCAGGTGAAGTCAACTTCGACGGACGGCTCGGTGAACGGGAAGAAGTGGGGGCGGAACCGGACCGTCACGCCGTCGCCCATCATCTCCTTCGCGAAATACGCCAGCACGCTCTTGAGGTCCGCGAGCGACACCGGCTTCGTGTCGACGTAAAGGCCCTCGATCTGGTGGAAGTTCGCCGAATGCGTCGCGTCCGTCGTGTCGCGGCGGAACGTGCGGCCGGGGCAGATCACGCGGATCGGCGGCTGGTTTGCCATCATCGTGCGGATCTGCACGGGCGAGGTCTGCGTGCGCAGAAGGCAGTCGTCGCCGAACCAGAAGGTGTCGCTGCGGTCCATCGACGGATGGTGCGGCGGCGTGTTGAGCGCCGTGAAGTTGTTGAAGCGGTTCTCCAGTTCGGGCCCGTCCGCGACGGTGAAGCCGAGCCGCCCGAAGATGCGGGCCGTCTCTTCGATGACGCGCGACAGCGGATGGATCGCCCCCGTCTTGAACCAGCGGCCGGGCAAAGTCAGGTCGGCTCCGCAAGGCGCGTCGGCAACCGCGCCAGCGCCCTTCTCCGCCAGCGCGGCCTCGACTTCGGCCTTCCACGCCTGGACGGCCTTGCCGAAGGCCGGACGCTCCTCGCGCGGCACGTCCTTCATGCCCTTGATGATCGCGGGAATCGACCCGTTGCGGCCCACGTACTTCACGCGCAGCGCGTCAACCGCCGCCGCGTCCTTCGCCGCCGCGATCTCTTCAAGGCTCTTCGCCTTCTCGTTCTCAAGCTCTGCCAGTGTCATCTTCGCTTCTCCTCCATGAACGGAGCACCTTCACGCCCCGGCGGCTGGTTGTCCCGCCTGGATTCGAACCAGGACTAAGGGTATCAAAAACCCCTGTGCGGCCACTACACCACGGGACAGCAAACCCTCAAAAAAACCTTCTTATAATTATACCAAATTT
This sequence comes from Kiritimatiellia bacterium, assembly GCA_045628545.1. Lineage (GTDB taxonomy): Bacteria > Verrucomicrobiota > Kiritimatiellia > RFP12 > UBA1067 > UBA1067. The sequence continues at coordinate 37,841 of JAZQPI010000080.1, read as the reverse complement.
ATCCGCACGTGTGCACCGCCCAAGCGCGAAGACCGCGCGCGAGCAGCCGGCTGGCCTCGGCCTTCGCCGCGGCCTCGTCCGCATACACGCCGAAGACCGTCGAACCGCTGCCGCTCATCGACACGCCCAGCGCCCCGCCCGCGCGCAGCTCGTCCAGCGCCTCGCCGATTTCGGGATGCAGCGCGCGCGCCGGCGCGGTGAGGTCGTTCTGCAGCGCCGCGGCGACCCGGGACGGATCGCCCGACGACAGCGCCGCGAGCATCTTGCCGAGCGTCAGCGAAGCCGTCGGTTCGCGTCCCTCGCACTTCGCGTAGACCGCGGCCGTCGAACTGGCGACGCCGGGGTTCAGCAGCACGAGGTGATAGACCGGCAGCGTCCTGGGGACAGACTCCTCGGCCGGCAGGACCGGTCGCACGACTTCGCCGCGCCCCTCCATCACCACGGCCCCGCCGCAGACGAGCGACGGCACGTCCGAGCCGACCTGGGCGCCGAGCGCCATCAGCTCCTCGCGGGTGCGCATCAGCCCCCAGACGTCGTTCAGCGCCAGCAGGACGGCCGCGGCGTCCGCACTGCCGCCGCCGAGCCCGCCGCCGGCGGGGATGCGCTTCGTCACGCGGATCGACGCGCCGCGCCCCGGGGCGAGCACCTTCGCCGCCTTCAGGCAGAGGTCGTCGGAGTACCCCGTGTCGGAACTGAGGGAAATCGCGTCCTCGACTTCGAGCGTGTCGGCCAGCGAAACCGGCATCACGACGGACCTGAGCGCGTGGTAACCGTCCGACCGGACCTTGAAGACCTCAAGCGTGAGGTTGATTTTCGCATGCGCCTCAATCGTCATCGTCGTCGTCATCGTCGTCCGCCTCCGCGGCGGCGTTCATCATCATGTAGCCGAACACCGCCGAGACGGCGTTGCAGACGGACTTGAGCTCGTCCGCCGACAGCCGCGCAAGCCCGCGGAAAGTCCGTCCGTCGAACCAGCCGGCCGCAGCGCAGCCCGTCTCCGCCTCCGTGCCCATCGTGGCGAGAAGCGGCTTCAGCGTCGAACGGACCTGCTCCGGCTGCTGGTCCAGCAGAACCGGCGCAAGCGCGCAGACCACGCCCGACAGCGAGCAGACCGACGCGAACAGCGTGCGCTTGCCGGCGCATTCCGGCAGCGTCTTCGCAAGCCGCGCCGCCGGCGAGAGGCGCGGACGGCAGCCCTTGAGCGCGAGCTCGAAAGTCGTCTCGACGGAATTGGTCTGAGAGGTCGTCTGCGCCTTGATCTTCTTCAAGTCCTTCTCGAACCGGTCGGAGTCGAAGTTCTCAAACGCCTTCTTCGCGTCGGTCATCATGTACTTGACCAGGGCCGCGAGGTCGACTTCCAGCCGTGCGCCAGTCGGCTTGCGGCGGCAGCTGACCGAACTCAGGTCGAACCCGTACTTGCGCAAGAGCTCCGCGAGCTGGGCATGGTATTCGGCCACGTTCTCGCCCTTGAACGACTCGGTCGCCAGCAAGGCGTCGGCGCTCGCCGACGCGAGGGCGTTCGACGCCGCCAGACCGGACAGCTTCGCGAGTTCGCTGCCGGCGCGGACCGTCACTTCGAAATGCTGTTCGATGCCGCGCTCGGTCAGCCGAATGCCGCCCACACCGTTCTCGCAGCCGGCCAGCAGGTTGCGGACCCGCTCCATCTCCTGTCTGGACGACGCGTCCTCGACCGCAGACTGGACCTTCGCCAGCAGCGCGGCAATATATCCAATACCCTTTTCGTCGAACTGCACCCGCGCGAGGTCGCCGTCCATCGGCTGCGCCGCCGCCGCACATTCGGCCAGGGCGAGATCGACCTGCTCGGCCTTGTCGCTCGTCGCCGCCCACTTGCCGTCCGCCGAGAACTTCACGTAGTCGAACGTCTGGTCATCGTAGTCCTCCGAGTCGTCAACGCCGTCGTCAAACTCGCTGACGACTTTCGGAACGCGCAGAAAGCCGTTCGTCTCGACACAGCCGCGGTGCGCCTTGACGAAATCCGCTTTCGTCTGCGCGACCGGATAGAGGACGGCGTATTCGAAGCCGATGGCGAGATTGTCCGCCGGCGCCTCGACGTCCTCCAGCAGGACGAAGGCGACGGAAGCCTTGGGGCGCGCCGGGCCGAAGAAGTCCTGATACGGAGCCTTGACCGGCGCGGAGGCGAGCATCATGCCGACCGCGGGATTGCCCGTGTACGCGCTCAGCTGGACGACGGCGGCCGTGAGCGCGGACTCGTCCGCGACCCGGGCGACGCCGATGCGCTCCCACTTCGCCGCCGCCGCGGAAAAGGCGACGAGACCCGTCAGCAGGGCGACGGCGAGACGGCGGCGAATCATTTCGCACCTCCCTTCAGATCGCGGATCGCCGCGTCGACGTCGGCGAACAGCTTGGCGAGCTTCGCCTTCGGAATCGTCGAGAACGCGAGGCGGATCAGTCCCGAAAGGACGATCGTGCCCGTCGAATACTTCTCGATGAGGTGGCGGCGGACCTTCTCGGCCTCCACGCCGAGCGGCTTGACGCACATGAAGTAGCCGGAATTGAACGGCATGACCTCGAACGACTCCGCGTATTCGGGATGACGCTTGAGCACGCGGCGGATCTCGGCGTAGCGCGCCTTGAGGACGGCGTACTTCTCGCGCTTCTGCCGCTGATAGCCCTTGTCCGCAAAGGCGGCGATGGCAATGTGCTGTCCGATCGAGGACGCGTTAGAGATGCAGCTGCGGATATCGCCGGCGGCCTTCGCCTCCAGCGCCTTGAGCTGGGCCTCCGTCGCGCCCTTGAACGCGAAGGAGATGAAGCCGACCCTGAGGCCCCAGACGTAATCCTCCTTCGTCGTGCCGTCGAGCTTCACCGCGAGGACGTTGCGGTGGAGTTTCGCGAAGCCGGCGAAAAGCGACTCGCCGTGGACGCCCTTCTCGTAGACGAGCCCGAAGTAGGCGTCGTCAAGAATGACGACGACCTTCTTGCCCTTGGCCGCGGCGGCCTTCACCGCCGCGACGATCTTCGGCACGTCCGCGTCCGTCGCGGTGTAGCCGGTCGGGTTGTTCGGGAAGTTGAGGATCAGGATCTTCTTGTCGCCCGGCGCCAGCAGCGCGGACTTCATCGCCGCCGCGTCGAATCCGCCGCGGAGGAAGGTGTTGAAGTGACGCACCTTGCAGCCGACCGCCTCCTGGAAGATGAGTTCGTAGTTGTCCCAGAAGAGGTCAGGCACGACCAGTTCGTCGGCGGGGCCGGCGAAAAGTTCCGCCGCGACGCGCAAGCCGTGCGTCAGCGCGTTGGTGACGACGGGATTCGAGAAGGCGACGCCCTTGAGCGAGGGGTTCTTCTTCAGTTCGAGGGCCTTCCACTGCTCGCGGAGCGCGGGCAGGCCGAAGCTCCCGGCGTAGAGGAACGCCTTTCCGCCGAGGTTGAGGGACTTGTTGAAGCAGTCCATCACCATCGGCGAGCCGTCCTCTTCGAAAGCCATGCCGATCGTCGCGTTGACGGCGCATTTCTTCGCCTCGGCCCCCTGGCCGAGAATGCCGCCGTAAGGGAAGTAGATGCGCTTGCCGAGCGGCGACAGGAAGTCCGCCGCCGCGCCGAGATCGCCGTTGAGTCCTTTGGCCAGGTTGTTCATATTTGATTTACCTCGCGATTACTTGTCTTCTGGTTTTCCGTTTTTCCGCGCACGACGGGAGTCGATCAGCTGTTTGCGCCGTTCGGCGAGCTGAGGATATCCGAGACGCGCCCGGTGGAAGTCGCGAAGCGCGGCCTCCGAAAAGTAGTGAAAGTCCGCCTCGCGCACGGCCGCGGCGAACGACTCGTAATCCGTGTGCTTGCGCAGTAGGCCCGGCAGGCTCATCACCAGCCGGTCCGCCTCGCGGACGTCGGCCGAGATCGGGGAGTAGTCCGTGCCGAAGGCGTACACCCAGCCCTGACGGAGGTTGGCGTCAAGCTTCGTGCGCTCGGCGTTCACCCGCGCAAGCAGGGCCTCGGCCTCCACGTTCATCTCGAAGCTGTCAGCCGCGGATTTCGTCTCCGGCTTCGCCGCGGGCTTTTCCTTCTTCTTCGGCTCGGCGGTGCCGAAGAAGTCCGCCAGCGGATCCTCGTCCGCCGCCGGTTCCGCCGGCGCGACGACCGCGGCCGGCGCGTCATTCGTCACCTTCTGCGTCCGGAGGAACTCCGTCCAGGGCACGATCTGCCCGGTGACCTGATAGCCGTTGACGCGCAGCGCGGTGCCATAGCGTTCGACCACGTACGGCGGCGTGAGATAGCGTCCGCAGTAGAAGACGAGCCCAGTCGGCACGGGCTTGCCGCGCGTGATCTTCAGCGCGCGCACGGCGTCCCGCGGCGGCGGCGGCAGCAACTGGACGGACGAGGTGTCCGCGAAAACCGACGCGGCGACGGACAGGCAGACGGCGAACCCGATCGATCTCATCCTTTTCATAGACTTTAAAAAGCCCCAGACTGCCGTAGCACAGAACCTCCGGAACCGGTATCTCCCAAGTGAGGCCCGAAAGCCTCTTTTAAAAGTGTCGGTCGAAGAAATGTCTGCTTAATCCGCGTGCAGCCCAGGACCCACGCTCCCTGAAACCAGCTCTCCCTCACTTCGATGCCGGCGGTCGCCTTGAGGGCGTCGACGATCCGCTGGAAGGTCCGGCCCACCTCCTCGTCCGTCAGCGTGCGTTCGGCCGAACGGAATTCGAGGGAATAGGCGCGGGAGTCCTTGAAAACGTCAAAGAGGGTCACGCGGACGAGTTCGCGTCCGCCGTTCTTGCGGATGACCGTCTCGATCTCCGCGTTCGTGACCGTCTTCGCGGCGACGACGGCGATGTCGCGCCTGACGGACGGGAACTGCGGCACGGCCGAAACGCGCCCGAGCTCGTCCGCCTTCTTCAAGAGCATCTTGAGCTCGAGTTCGCACAGCGCCATCTGCGTCGTCAGGCGGTAGGGATGGCGGAGCTTCGCCGAAAGCGCGCCCATAACGCCGATCTCCTTGCCGTTCAGGCGCACGGACAGCGCCGCTCCGGCCGCGAACGCCGGATGTGCGCAGGCGGCGAACTCGAGATGGCCGGCGTGAAGTTTCGCGACCAGCTCCTCGACGACGCCCTTCATCCACAGCACGGCCTCCTCCTCGCCCAGCGAGGCGCGCTTCTGCAGCGCCCCGCGGCCGACGGGACCGACGAAACCGAGCGACAGCGTCTCCTTCTCGCAGGGCCTGTCCCCGGCGGTGAAGAAGACCTTGCCCATCTCGAAGAGCATCACCTCGTCCTGCTGGTGCGACGCGTTGCGCCCGAGCGAGCCCATCATCTGCGGCAGGAGCGAGTCGCGCATCACGCCGTACTCGGCCGAGACGGGATCCGGAATCGCCAGCCGGCGGGCCGCCGTCTCCGGCCGCGCGTCGAAGTCCCGCAGCTCCTTCTCGGAGAGGAACGAATAATGCATCGCCTCCGAAAAGCCGAGCGCGGTGCAGATCTGGCGGACGCGCGCCTTGGCGCGGAACGGACGGTCGTCGAGCGGCGAGACCGAGGGAGCCGACGGCATCGTGTCCGGAATGTTGTCCAGCCCGTAAAGGCGCGCAATCTCCTCGACGAGGTCGGCCTCAAGCGACAGGTCCCAGCGCCAGGACGGAATCCGGAAAGTCTCCGACGCGGCCGCCGCGTAGTGGAAGCCCTTCTGCTGGCGCGGTTCGAGGCCGAGGGACCTCAGGATGAGCACCATCGCGTCGTTGCCGATCGGAATGCCGATCAGCCGGCGCGCCCGCTCGAAATCGAGCGACACGTCGGCGTTCAGCGGAAGCTTGCGGTTGTCGACGTCGATCAGTCCGCCAGCGATCTTGGCCTCGCCGTACTTCTGAAGCAGATGCGCCACGCGGCGCGAGGCGAAGTCCGCGAGATCCTTGTCGACGCCGCGGATGTAGCGGTAAGCCGACTCGCTCGCCAGACCGAGCTTCGTCGCCGTGTCCTTGACCGACGCCGGATCGAACAGGGCGGACTCCAGCAGCACCGAGCGCGTCACGCCCTCGGCGATGCCGCTCTCTTCGCCGCCCATCACGCCGGCCACGCAGTTCGGACGCTCCGCGTCGCAGATCATCAGCATCGAAGGCTCGAGCTTGCGATCCACGCCGTCCAGAGTCCGGATCGTCTCGCCATCCCGAGCGCAGCGGACGACGACCTTGCGGCCCTCGAGCTGCGTGTAGTCGAAGGCGTGCATCGGCTGGCCGAGCTCGAGCATCACGTAGTTGGTGACGTCGATGCACAGGCCGAGCGACCGCACGCCGCACAGCTCCAGCCGCTTGGCCATCAGCGCCGGCGAGGGCCCGTCCTTCACCGACGTGACGACTCGGGCCGTGTAGCGCGGACACTTCTCCGCGTCCTCGACCACGACCGACACCTCGTCGCCGACCGCCGTCGCCTCTTCCTTGAAATCGACCGCCGGCCGCGTGACCGGACGAAAGAGGATCGCGCCGAACTCGCGGGCGATGCCGAAGACGGACAGCGCGTCGGGACGGTTCCAGGTCACCTCGATGTCGAAGACCGTCTCCGGCTTTTCGCCGCCGGCGAGATCGCGCACGAGCGTCCCGTTCGGCGTCTCGGCGGGATATTCGATGATGCCGGAGTTCCCCTCGCCGATGTGCAGCTCTTTCTCGCTGCAGCACATGCCGAAGGACTCGACGCCGCGGAGCTTCCCCTTCTTGATCTTGAACTCGCCCTCGGGAATGAGCGCGCCGATCTTGGCGAAGGCGGTCTTGATGCCCTGGCGCATGTTCGGCGCGCCGCAGACGACCTGGAAGGTCTCCTTGCCGTCCGTCACCTTGCAGACGTGAAGGTGGTCGCTGTTCGGATGCGCCTCGCACTCCAGCACCTCCGCGACGACGATCAGCTCCGAAAGCGGCGAACCGCCGATCGTCTCGACAGACTCGACCTGAAGGCCGGCGCGCGTCAGCTTCTCGGCCAGCTCCTTCGGTTCGATGTCGTCGATCTTGACAAACTCGTTAAGCCAACTGAGCGGGATTCTCATCTTTCACTTCCTCGACTTTCTGCTCTTCAACCTTCGGTTCTTCAGCTTGCTGCGCTTCAACTTTCGTTTCTTCGGCCTTCGTTTCCTCGGTCTTCGGTTCCTCTGCCTTCGGCTCCTCTGCCTCAGGCTCTTCGGCCTTCGGCTCCGCGGCGGGTTCGGCGGACGGCTTCGCCGCGCGCTTCTTCCACTGGGGGCCGTACTTCGGGAACTTCTCGACCGCCGAATAGACGCCGTTCGTGAACGCGACGACGTGCCCGGTCGACACCAGCCACTGCAGGTTCTTGAGCACGTCCTCGCCCTCGGGCAGTTCGGACCTGTCGCAGCACGGGTTCTCGGCGATGAACTTCGCCACGGCCGCCAGGGCCGGCACCGCGTGCTCGGCGTCGAACTCCTTGAGCTCGGCGCTGGTGACGAACTCCTGCCCGCGCGGATCGTTCACCCGGAAGAACTTCAGCTTCCGGTGGTGGAAGGCGCCGCGCAGGGCGAAGCACATTTCATAAGGCGCGCGCCGCTCGGCCTCGAGCGCGTCGCGGACCGCCCACACGAGGGGCTTGACGGGCGACTTCAGCGCCACGTCCGCCGTGATCATCAGATGCCGCGGCGAATCGACGAGCGACGGCAGCACGAGCCGGCGGAACTCGCCCTCGGCCTCGGTGCGCGACAGCTGCGCGGCGCCTTCGACCTCCGCCTGGCCCTTCGCGAAAAAGACCATCTTCTTCGTGGCGCCCTTGCGCCACTCGTCGATGACGGACGCCTCGCGCACCATCTCGATGCGCGAACGGTACTCGGCCTCGGACATGTCGGGATAGCGCGTGCGCACCATCTCCTTGACGATCTCGTTGAACTCGTGGATGTTCGGCGGCCCGAGCAGCACGCCCGAGAGTCCGCACTTAGCCACGCAGTTGAAATTGCCCTTCGGCGGCTCGCACTCGACCTCCTTCGCGTCATAGTAGTCGGAGAGGTGCGCCGCGACGGCGTGTTCGACGACGTCCTCGCGGTTCGTCGACGCGAAGCCGCAGGCCTTGCACTGGTAGAAGGCCGTCGGCTCGGCGGACGCGCCCTCGGCCGGCGGCTTCACCGAAACCTTCAGCAGCACGCTCTGCGGATTGTCGAGGAAGAAATACGCCAGGTCTTTGAGCTTGTAGGCGTGACAGTCGCCCTGCAGCTTGCGGTTGATCGTCCCGAGCGCCTTGGTCTCGGGCAGGATCTTGACCTCGCAGTCGAGCGGACGCGGACGTTCGGCGCGCGCGAACGGACGCCGCTCGCCGAAGCCCTTCCCTTGGGGCTTGCGGTCGCCGAACGGCTTGCGATCCCCGAACGGCTTGCGGTCGGCGGGGCCTTTACGGTCGCCGAAGCTTTTCCGTTCGCCGAACGGCTTCCGCTCGCCGAAGTCGCGATCGGCGCTGACCTTGCCGACCGTCACACCCGCATCCTTGCGCGCCCACGCCGGCGTAAAATCGAATGACCCCAGCGAACCGAGGTCAAGACCGTTGTTCTCTTCCTTTTCCATGACTATAATTATACCATATTCCCGCCCGACGCGACGGAAAATCCTGCTCCATAGAACTCGGCGGATGCGAACAAAAAGTGTAAGGTCATGTTTTACGCGCTCGGGAACGCAGGGGCTGCCGTTCTCGCATTTCCGCATTCTCACACTGTCGCAATTTTCTCATTCTCATATTTCCTCATTCTCACGAAGAGCGACTTCACCGCCCCGGACTTGGGCCCCAAAGGAAAACGACGAAAGCAGCTGGATCGTCATCGGGACTCGTGAAGCGCGTGTCCAGCCGCGTGTGTTCGTAGCGGCTGCCAGCGACTTGCTCCGCCTTCGGACGCCGCCGGTCCCCGACGCGCCAACGGCAGACGTTCCCCAGCACGCGGCCCTCGCGGCGCGCCCGTTCGGAAAGCGCGAAGCGCGCCTCGACGGTCCAGCTCTCCGCGTCGCGGCAAACGGCGTCGCGCAGACGGCGCTCGACCTTGCGCACCGCGCCGTCGTCTTCAAGCACGAAAGTCACCGCGTCGTTTCCCCAGACGTAATCCTCCACGTCATGCGCGAAATCAAGTCTGGCGGCCGCCGGTTCGAGGCACCGGGCGCGGATGAGCAGTTCGCCGCCCTCCGTCCGCGTCACGACCTCGGTCTGCGCCCAGACGTTCGTCGTCCAGACGTCCCGCGCCTGCACCATCGTCGAAACCGCGTTCGGACGGATCTCCAGCCGTCCCTGCCGCGCCGCGTTCGCTTCGGCCTCGGCGACGAAGGTCTCAAGTCCCGACAGATAGCGCTGCACGCGCCCGGCGAACGGTTCTCCCGCCTGCATCGCGATCTCGTCCGCCGCCACCATCAGGTCTTCTATCCGCGCCACTACCGCTGGCGGATAGCTCAGCTCGAAGACGTTGTGGTAGGAGCAGGCGTCGTCCGGCCAGGGACGGGTCCAGCCTGCTTCCTGGATGGCGATGAGCGCGCGCATCGGCGGTGCCGCGGGGCCGAACATGCGCCGCGCGTATTCGTCGTACACGCGCTCGACGTCGAAGTCGGGATTCCACAGGCTCTTCATCCAGATGTAGACGGACAGTTCCGTGCGCGGATCGGACGCGCCGCCGCAGACATAGACCCCGCAGAGGGTGTCGCGCAAGGCGGCGTAATGCGTCTGAATCGTCCGTCCGAAGACATACGGCGCGGACGTCCAGTCCTTCGGCCAGCATTCGTAGTCCCAGTTCAGGACCTTGCGGCGCGTGACCCGCTGCCAGTCCGCGAGAAGCGTCTCTTCATGTTCGCGCCGCGCCGGATTCTTGAGGAGCGCAAGTCCCGTCATCGTGCAGACTTCCGCCTCGGCGTTGCCGAGCCCGAGGTCTCCGCCATCCGTGCCCGTCGCGACCGCGCAGCTGTTCAGGTAGGGCAGAAAGGAGATCATGTAGTCGGGGTGCGCGTCCTTAAGCCAGACCGCCAGCTTCGCCGCGAAGCGTCCCCAGATGATCGGCGAGGCCGAAGGGGCGTCCGGCTTTTCGCCCGGCGCGTAGAGGTCGCGGCAGTGCGGACACTTGCAGCGGATCGGCGCGTCCCACTGGCAGACCGTCACGACTTTCCGCTTCGTGTCCACGATGCCGCCCGAGTCCTCCAGTCCGGCGATGTGGCGGTCGATGCGCCGCTGGTAGTACGCGAGCGTTTCGGGGTTGCCGTAGCAGAGCATCGGCGTCTCGCCGGTCTCGAAGATGCCGGAATGCTCCGCCTTCAGTTTTTCGTCCCTGAACCAGTTGTGCGGCGCATGCACGGCGACGCCGCCGCGGTGTGCGCTCCCGGCCTTGACGACCCGCACCCAGTCCTCGCCCAGTCCGCTGCTGATCATGCGGTGTTCGAAAACCGGCCGGTCGGCGTAGTCTACCGCCTGCGCGACGATGGTCTGGCGCGGCTCCACGCACTTGCCGCCTTTGCCGTAGTAGCGCAAAGCGAGTTCGCGTTCGCACCAGTCGAAGACGGCATAGTCCGCCCGACCCAGGAACTGCACGCGGCCGTTTCCGGCGATGACGCGGAAGCCCTCCGGACCGAGGTCGCCGGCCGCGGCGGATTCAGTCCTGGAGCCGACGAACAGTCCGTTGGTCTCGACTGCGGGCAGTCCGACGGTCAGCGCGGGACGCAGTCCGCACGTCTCCTCGATCGTGTCGGCGAGAAAGCGCGCCGCCCAGCGGTGCTCGGGCCGGTCGTCGGTGTAGATCGGCAGGACGGATCCGTCCGCCGCGACCGTCACCGGCTCTTCTTCGAGCGGCTGCCAGCGGCTCGGGGCGCTGAGGTCGGAGCGCGTCGCCACGCAGCCCCCCGCCGCCAGGCAAGCTAACGCGACAAGGGCTGGGAGGTTGCGGCGCATTCCGTCCGAAACTTGGAAATGCCTATTTTGCGCACCGGTGGGGGCAGGTCGCGCATCCGTGCGGGCAGGATGCGGGCATAGACGGGTCTGTCCCCGTCCAGCAGTAGGTGCAGACGGATTCCTTCGGCAGACCGATTGCCGCGATGAGGTCGTCGACGGTCTGGAAGGCGAGCGACGTCAGGTTGAGGTTCTTGCGGATATACTCCACCATGGCGCGGTACGGTTCGCCCGTCGGGTCGGTGTACTTCTGAATGTCCGCTTCGGGTCCCTCGTGTTCGCGGATGAAGCGGCGCGTGATGAGGTCGTATTCGTTTTTCGACCGCGAGAAGTTGATGAAGCGGCAGGGGTACAGCAGCGGCGGACAGGCGATGCGCACGTGCGTTTCGCGGCAGCCTGCCGCGTAGAGGCGGTCGGCCTGCTTGCCGAGCTGGGTTCCGCGGACGATTGAGTCGTCGCAGAAGACGAGGCGGCGGTCGCGGATCAGCCCCGGGATCGGAATGAGCTTCATGGCCGCGACGCGCTCGCGCTGGCGCTGGTCGCTGGGCATGAAGCTGCGCGCCCAGGTAGGAGTGTACTTGACGAAAGGCCGGGCGTACTTGATGCCCGCCTCGTGGGCGTAGCCGAGCGCGTGGGAGGTGCCGCTGTCGGGGATGCCGCACGCGGCGTCTGCCGTGACGGGATTGCGCTTCGCCAGCGCGCTTCCGCAGCGGTATCGCGCCATCTCGACGTTCCGCCCCTCGTAGGTCGACGCGGGGTAGCCGTAGTAGACCCAGAGGAAGGCGCAGATCGCCATCCGTTCGCGCGGAGGCGCGACGACCGTCTGGTCTTCGGGGGTCAGTTCGACGATCTCGCCGGGGCCGAGGTCGCGGACATAGTCGTAGCCGAGGTTCATCAGGGCGCAGCTTTCCATCAGCACCACCCAGCCGGACTGCTTGCGGCCGAGGATGACGGGCGTGCGGCCCCAGCGGTCGCGCATGGCGTAGAGCCGGCCGTTTTCCGTCAGCACCAGGGCGGAGCAGCTGCCGCGCACCTTCTCCTGGACGTAACGCAGGCCGTCGACCACCGTGTCCTGCGTCGCCAGCAGGCAGGAGATGATCTCCGTCGGGCCGACCATGCCGCTGGTCGTCGAGAACTGGAGCTGGATCGAGTGTTCGGCGAAGAGTTCGCGTTTGATCTCCTCGACATTTGAAATCAGCCCGACGGTGACGATCGCGTACATGCCGAACTTCGAGCACATCACCAGCGGCTGGGGGTCGGTGTCGGAAATGACGCCCAGGCCGGCGTTGCCGACGAAGCGTCCGAAGTCATGCTCGAACTTCGAGCGGAAGGGCGCGTTCTGAATGTTGTGGATCGAGCGCTGGAAGCCCTGCTGTCCGAGGACGCACATGCCGCCGCGGTGCGTCCCGAGATGCGAATGGTAGTCTGTCCCGAAGAAAAGGTCGCTGACGCAGTCTTCCTTAGAAATCACCCCGCAAAAGCCGCCCATTGTCACTCCTTGCTGTTCGTAGAACCGTTTTGAAGAACACTGTACCTTGCCGGCGGAATCTTCAGACGGCACCCGCCGTCGAACCGCTGCCGGCACATACGTCCTTTTCGGACAACGAGTAGTTTAGCAGATTTCACCCCGGTTTGTAAAGTGATCGTTGCATCATGTAACGGGTCTCACGCTGTCGTTCGCAGGCGGCGTCACCTGTCCGCTCAGTAGACGAACAGCATCTCGCGGTATTTCGGCAGCGGCCAACGGCCGTCGTCCACCAGCAGCTCCAGACGATCGACCGTACGCCGGAGGTCGTTCATCTCGGCCAGCACCGCCTCGTGCTTGCCGTGCGACAGCGCGCGCTCAAGCTTTTCGCACTTGACGTGCAGGTCGTCCAGTCCCGCCCCCAGCTTGAGCGACAGCGCCTTCAGCCCGGTGACGCCGACCTTCAGTCCGTCGCGCCGGGCCAGTCCGTAAGCCGAGGCCAGCCGGCTGAACTCGTCCGCGACCACGGGGCGGATCATCGACCGCGCGATCTCCAGCGCGATCGTCCCCTCGATGCGGACCCGCCGGTGGTAGTCTTCCATCGCGATCTCCCACCGGCTCTGCATCTCCACGTCGGAAAGCACGCCGTAACGCGCGAACAGCTCGCGATTCGCCGGCTCCTTCAGCGGAGAAATCGCGGCCATCGTGTCGGGCAGGTTGGGCAGGTGCCGACGCGCCGCCTCGGCCGGCCAGTCCGAACTGTAGCCGTCGCCGGCGAACAAAACGCGGCGGTGGCGGCGGATCAGGCCTTTCAGCAGCTTCTGCAGGCGGACGTTGAAATCGCCCTTCCCCTTCTCCAGCTCGTCGCAGATGAAGTCGACGGACTCGGCCACGATCGTGTTCAGCACCATCGAGCTCGGCGCGCAGCTCTGCGACGAACCGGGGGCGCGGAACTCGAACTTGTTGCCCGTGAACGCGAACGGAGACGTCCGGTTGCGGTCCGTCGTGTCCTTCGGCAGCGGCGGCAGCGTGTCGACTCCGACCTTGAGCGCCGTGCGCGAACGGCGGGAGACGCGCGGATCGTCCGAGCCGTTTTCAATCGACTCCAGGACGGCGTTCAGCTCGTCGCCGAGGAAGATAGAGATGATCGCCGGCGGCGCCTCGTTCGCGCCCAGGCGGTGGTCGTTGCCGGCCCCGGCCGTCGTCATGCGCAGCATGTCGGCATGCAGGTCGACCGCCCGCACGATGGCCAGCAGGAAGGTGAGGAAGATCGCGTTGTCCCGCGGATTGTCGCCCGGCGAAAGCAGGTTGCGCCCGCCGTAGGCCAGCGACCAGTTGCAGTGCTTGCCGCTGCCGTTCACGCCCTCGAAGGGCTTTTCGTGCAGCAGGCAGACGAGGTCCATCCGCTCCGCCGTCTGCCGGAGGACCTCCATGATCAGCATGTTGTGGTCCACCGCGAGGTTCAGGTCCTCGAACATCGGCGCCAGCTCGAACTGCGCCGGGGCGACCTCGTTGTGGCGCGTCCGCGCCGGAATGCCGAGCCGCCAGAGCTGGTGCTCGACCTCGGTCATGAACTTCAGGATCCGCGGCTTGATCGCCCCGAAATAGTGGTCGTCCAGCTGCTGATGCTTCGCCGGCGCCGCGCCGAAGACGGTCCGTCCCGTCTGAAGCAGGTCGGGCCGGCGCAGGTAGTGGCGCTTGTCGACGAGGAAATACTCCTGCTCGGCCCCCAGCGTAATCGACACGTGCGCCGCGGGCTGACGGAAGAGACGCATCATCCGCGAGACGGACTTCGAGATCGCCTGGACTGACCGCAAGAGCGGCGTCTTGCGGTCCAGCGACGCGCCCGTGTACGCGCAGAACACGGTCGGGATGCACAAGGTCGCGCCGTTCTCGTGGCGCTTGATGAACGCCGGCGAGGTCGGGTCCCACGCCGTGTAGCCGCGCGCCTCGAAGGTCGAGCGCAGGCCGCCGGACGGAAACGAGCTCGCGTCCGTCTCGCCGCCGATGAGGTTCTTGCCAGAGAAGCGGTTCACGGCCTGCGCCGGACCGGTCGGCTCGAGGAACGCGTCGTGCTTCTCGGCCGTGCCGCCGGTCAGCGGCTGGAACCAGTGCGTGAAATGGGTGGCCCCCTTCTTCAAGGCCCACTGCTTCATCCCCTCCGCGACGGCGTCGGCAATCGAGGCGTCGAGCGGCTTGCCGTCGTGCATCGTCGCCAGCAGTTTCGCGGCGGCGTTTTTCGAAAGGTGGCGGCGGATCGCCTTTTCGGAAAAGACGTCCTCGCCGTAGGTGCTGATATTGTCCGCTTCCATGCGCTTCCTTCACCGATCCCCGCTCAGCGAAACGCCAGCAGGTAGATACCCCAGTTGATCGCCAGCGAATAGAGGTTGGCGATAAAGTCGTCAATCACGATGCCGCGGCCGCCGGGGATGGCCTGCAGCGCGCGCGCCGGCCACGGCTTGACGATGTCGACGGCCCGCACGACGCAGAAGAAGACCGCCATCGACCACCAGGGCAGATCGGCGAGCGGCAGCCCGACGAGCGCAATCGGATACAGCATCCACTCGTCCGCGGCGATGCGTCCGTCGTCCTTCACCCCCAGGATCCGTTCCGCCGCGTCGCAGAACGGAATCGCCAGCAGCGTCAGGCCGAGGCAGGCCGGGATCTGCAGCGCCAGCGGCAGCGCCGCGACCGCGTATGCGAGCGCCACGCCCGGCAGCGAGCCGAACGTGCCCGGCGCGAACGGCGCCGCCAGCCCGAGCCCGCACCCCGAGGCCACGAACAGGATCAGCCGTCTCATAAGTCGACCATCCCCAGGTCCGACGGAATCCACCAGCCGCGCAGCGACAGCTCGAACGGAAAGACCTTCACGCCGTCCGGCTGGCAGTTGCGCATGACCGCCTGCGTGAAGAAGCGGCGCATGAACGTCGCCAGCGTACGGTCGATCTCCGCGGCGGCGTAGCGCCCGGCGAAATGCCGCCCGGCGGCCGCGCGCAGGTCCTTCGACCCCATTTCGTTGACGATGAAGTTCCAGAGGAAGAAGTCGTGCAGTTCGTACGGGCCGATCTTGTCCTCCGTGACCTGACCCTTCACCAGCTCGGGAGAAACGGGCGTCGCGATCACGTCCTCGATGGCGTCCGCCGCGGCGGCGAACCCGACGCGGCGCAATTCCGCCGCGCTCCAGGCGCACACCTGGCGCACCACCGTCTTGGGCACGCCGTTGTTGACGGCGAACATCGACATGTGGTCGCCGTTGTAGGTGCTCCAGCCGAGGGCGATTTCGCTCAGGTCGCCCGTGCCGACGACGATGCCTCCGACCATGTTCGCCTTGTCCATGAGGATCAGCGTGCGCATGCGGGCCTGCGCGTTTTCGTAGGTGATGTCGGGCGTGACTCCGTCATGGCCGATGTCCCGGAAATGCTGGCGGCAGGCGCGGACGATCGAAACCGTATCCAGCCGAACGCCAAGGTCGGCGCACATCCGGTCCGCGTTGCCGCGCGTGCGGCGCGACGTGCCGAAGCCCGGCAGCGTCAGCGCGTGGATGCCGTCCAGTCCGAGGCCGAGCCGCTCGAACGCCCCGAGGCAGACGAGCAGCGCGAGCGCCGAGTCGAGCCCGCCGGAGAGTCCGAGGACGACGTGGCGGCAGCCGATGGCCTGCAGCCGCGCGGCGAGTCCGTCGATCTGCTTCGCCAGCACGGCGGCCGGATCGCACGGAAAGGGGACGACGCTGCCGCGCTTCGGCGGCAGGCCGAGATAGGCGCGGTGGCGCGCCAGGCTCCCGAGCTCCTTCTTCGCGGCGTTCATCTGCTTACGATCCCGGATGGACCGGCTTGCCGCCCGCCTTGCACATCGGGCACTCCGCGGCCGTCCAGGTCTCGGGCGTCATCTGCATGAGCGAGAACATGGGGATGCGGCCGAACTTCACCTTGCCGGCCGAGCGGTCGACGAGCACCACCACGCCCGCGACCCGTCCGCCGGCCGCCTTGACGAGGTCGATCGTCTCCTGCACGCGGCCGCCCTTGGTGACCACGTCCTCGGCGACGACATACCGCTCGCCCTTGCGGATCGCGAAGCGGCGCAGGGCCAGCACCGTGTTCGGCTTGCCCGTCGCGTCCACGCCCGCGCTCTGGACCTTCTCGGCGAAAATGCACTTCACGTTAAGTTCGCGCGCGACTTCGTGCCCGACGAGAATGCCTCCGACCGCGGGCGAAATCACGCCGTCGATGCGCTGCCCGAGCTTGCCGCTCTTCACCGCGGTCCGCGTCACTTCGCGGCAGAGCTTCTCGGCGATACGCGGATAGCGCAGCACGTTCGCGCACTGGAAGTAGCGGTTGGAATGCAGCTTCGAGCGCAGTTCGAAGTGCCCCTCCAGCAGGGCGCCCGTATCCTTGAATGCCTTCAGAACCTGTTGCTGTGTCATTGTTCGAGTCTCCTTTTACGTGTAAATCAGTTCAGCCGCAGCAGCTCTTCGCGCGGAAACGCCGGCGGCGCGGCGTCCTCCGTCCCCGCCGCCAGCGGCGCGGGCGGAGGCGCGGCCAGCGACTGCGGGAGCAGCGACGGACGGTAAACCGCGGCCGGGGGCAGCCGGGGCGGCGTCCTGCGCGTCACGTCCGCCAGCGGCTCGCTCGGGGTTTCCGGCAGTTTCGCGGACAGCAGTTCGAGGCGGGTGCGCCGCACGCCGCCGTCCACCTGCCAGGCCGAACGCGCCGCCGCCAGCACCTTCGCCTCGACCGCCGGCGACAGGCTCACGTAGGCGCAGCGCGCCACGGATCCGTCCGCGGCGGATTTCGGCTTGAAGCCGACGGCTTCGCGCGGGAAGGCCGAAACGACCGCCGCCGTCAGCAGGACGGCCGAGCAGAGCGGAAAAAGCTCGCTCACCAGGCGGCGGCGCGGACGATAGGCGGGGGCTTTCATTCGGAAGGCGTATCGGCGTTCTTGGTCGCGAACAGCATGCGCTGCACTCCGCCCGCACGGGCGATCTCGGCGACGCGGGCGATCTCCCCGCCGGCCACGCGCCGGTCGGCCAGGACGAGCAGCGTCTTGTCCTCGACCTTGCCCGCACGGTCGGCAAGGTGTTCGCGCAGAAGCCGCTGGGACGACCAGTCGCCCAGCGTGTAGCGCGCGTCATCGAAAAAGACCAGCGTATCGTGCCGCACCGGCAGCACCAGCGCCACGAGCGACGTCGCCTCGCCGTCTCCGAGCGACGAAGCCGGCAGGTCGAAAAGCAGCCCCTTGGCGGAAACCGTCGTGCCGCTCAGCATCCACATCATCGCCAGCAGCAGCAGGACGGTGATCCACGGAATCGCCGCCGCGAACGGACGGAACCACAGCGCGCCATGGCCCCAGATGCCCGGAGAGCGCTCCGGCCGCCATCCCCAGCACGTCTTCACTTGCCCGCCCCCTGATCGACGATGTAGCCGACGATGCTCGACGCCGCCGCCTCAAGTTCGACCACGATGCGGTCCATCCGCACGCGCAGCATGCCGTACATCACGGACAGCGGAATCGCCACCGCCAGTCCCAGCGCCGCCGAAACGAGCGCCTCCATCGTCGCCGAAACGAGTTCGGCGCGGGAGACGAGTTCGGTCCCGCCGACCATCGTCACGGCGCGGACGAAGCCGATGATCGTCCCCAGAAGTCCCAGCGCCGGCGCCACCTGGCCGATGATCGCCAGCGCCGCCAGCCTCCGGTCGAGACGGCCCGCCTCCGCCCGTCCCTGCGCGTCGACGGCCTCGCGCAGCGAGGCGGCCGAACCGCGGCGGTGACGGATGGCCGTCGCCACGACGTTCGCCACCGGAACCGGCTGGTCCTCACAGATCGACAGCGCCTCGTCCTCGCCCCCGCGGTCCAGGACGTTGATCACGCCGTTCACGAAGTCCTGCCAGTCGATGTGCGCCCGGCGCAGTTCGAAGAAGCGCTCGAAGAAGATCACCACCGCCGCCACGGCCATGATGAGCAGGATCCAAAAAACCGGACCGCCGGAAATCGTCATAGGAAGTCCCCTTTCCGTTGAAGCCGATCGCGCCGCCGGACCGCCTCCGCCGCCGCCGGCACGTCGCTGTTCGCCACCAGTTCGAGAATGCTCAAGGCCTGCGGCATCTTGCCGCGGCTTTCGTACTCCTCCGCCAGACGGAACGCCGACCGGGAGAAGGCGGCACGGGCCTCGTCGTCGTACCGCACGCCAGCGGTGCGCCCGTCACGGTAGGCCAGCAGGACCTGCGTGTAATACTCCTCCGCCGCCTCGTCAAAGCGCTTGAGCTTCTCCAGCGTCTTCGCCAGCTTGTAGGAGACGACGATCTTGCCGGAGGCGGACAGCGTCTCGCCGAGCCGCAGGGCCCGGAAGGCCTCCAGCGCCTCAAGATAGCGCGCCGGATCGTCCGCCCCCATCGCCAGCAGCGCGTCCGCCCGCAGCAGCTGCGCGTCCAGCCGGTCCGCCGCCGTCGCCGTTGGCGAGACGGAGGCGCGTTCCAGCACCAGCAGCGCCTCGTCGAACCGCGCCAGCTCGATCAGCGCCTCGCCCTGGACGAGCAGCGCCTTCTCGGCCTCCGGCGCGTCCGGACAGGCCTCGACCAGCGCCGTAGCCGACTGAATGGCCATGTCGAAATCGCCGGCGGCGAAGAACGAACGTGCCGACCACAGCCGGGCCGACGCCGCGAAGGCGGACTTGGGAGACTGCCGCGCATAGTCGGCGAAGAGCGCGGCGGACTCTTTCCATTTGCCGCGGTTGTAGGAGAACTTCGCCAGCCAAAGCGCCGCCTCCGCGCGCACCTGGACGTCGGCAGCGGTCGCGACGAGCTGCCGGACCTTGTCCTCGGCGTCGGCGTCGCGCCCCTGTCCGTAAAGGCACATCACGTCGTAGAACGCCATCTTCTCCCGCCGCGACGCGTCCTTCTCCGCCACTTCGGCGAAATGCCGCTGCGCTTCCGCGAAACGGTAGTTCTCGAATTCCGTCCGCCCCTGCGCCTCCAGTTCGCGGATGCGGATCACGTCGGCGATGCGGGCTGCCGCCAGCGTGTCGGGATAGTCCGCCAAAACCGAGCGGTATTCGGCCATCGCCGCGTCCAGTTTGCCGTCGCGCGACAGCACGTCGCCGATCTTGACCTTCGCCAGCGCCCGCTCGGAGTCGTTCGTCGACAGCAGCACCGCCTGCCGGAACGCCTCCAGCGCCTCCTGCAGCCTGCCCTGGCCTTCGAGCGCCCAGCCCCGGCCTTCCTGGACGACGGCGTTCTGGGCGAGGTCCGGCCACATTTCAAGGGCGTCCGCATAAACCGCCGTCGCCGTCGCGAAATCCTGCCGTCCGAGCGCGGCGTCCGCCAGGGCGAGGAACGCGGGCTTCATGCCAGAGGCATCAGGCGACGTCCGTGCGGCCGCGCGGACGATCCGCTCGCCCTCGGCCGCCGTGGCCGGCGACTTGACGAGCAGCCGTCCCAGCGCCAGACCGGCCTGCAGGCGGGACTCCGCGAACCGGGCGCCGTCGAACAGCCGCCGCAGGGCCGCGGCGTCGTCCAGCTGGGCCGCGGCCGCGACCGCCACGCGCTCGTCGACGTTGGAGACCGCCAGCACCTCGCGCCAAAGGCCCTCGGCCAGCTTCCGTTCGCCGCGCCGCAGCCGCAGTTCGGCGACCAGCATCTTCTCGCCGACCTCGTCAACGCGCTCCGGGAAGAGCGCGAGCGCCTCGGCCGTCCGCCCGTCCTCCATGAGGAGCAGCGCCTCCAGCCGTCGCGCCGCCGACACGAAACGGACATCGGCAAACGCGGCCTTCGCCAGTTCCGCGCGGGCCGCAGTCCGGTCGCCGAGACGGTAACAGGCCGCCGCGCGGTAATAGCGTACGCCGTCGCCTTCGCCCGCGCCGTCCGCCGCCGTCAGCAGGTCCTGCCACTTCCCCTCGCTGGCCAAGCTCTCCAGTTCCATCAGCCGGCCGTCATCACCGTCGACCGCACTGGCGTGCGCTCGGGCGATGTCCCACAGACCGTCCCGCAGGGCGGACCTGGCGACCGACAGATCATCGCCGGCGGCGCGGAAAACGCACGCGCCGGCCAGGGCCAGGCTCGCGACGAGCCGCCGCATCAGACCAGTCCTCCTAAATAGCCCATCTCCGTCAGCAGCCGCTTGTTCGCCATCCAGTTCGGCTCCACCCGCACCGTCAGCTCCAGCGCCACCTTGACGCCGAACAGGTCCGAAAGCTCGCGCTCCGCCATCTTGCGGACGCTCTTGACGATGACCGCGCCCTTGCCGATCGCCATGGGCTTCTGCGACTGGCGGTTCACGAGCGCTTCGACGCGGACATCCCAGCGGTTCGCGTCTTCGCGCAGATCCCGCACCAAAATCCCGAGCTCGTGCGGCAGCTCCTGATGGAGATAGCGCAGGTACTTTTCGCGGATCACGTCCGCAATCGCCAGCTTGCGCGGATAGTCGGTGACGACATCTTCGTCAAAAAGCTGCTCGCCCTCTTCGGCAAGTTCGAAAAGCGCGTCCAAGACCGCCTTCGCCCCGCCCCCGGTGGTGGCGATGCACTTCACCCATTTAGGCGCAGTCACAGGTTCAGAGCGTACTACCCCTACACCTACCCCTTCACCTTCACCTATACCTACCCCTACCCCTACACCTACACCTTCACCTACATCCTTCACCTCGACCTGGGCCTGGGCCCACGCGTCCCGGAACATCGTCTCGAAAAACGGCGCGCGGTCGGCCTTGTTGAGAACGAAGACCACCCGCTCCGGGCGTTCGCGCGCGATGCGCTGCATCCAGCCGACGTCCTCTAACTGCGGCTCCGAGGACGCGTCGAAGACGACGCAGGTGATGTCGGTTCCCGCCGCGCTGCGGCGGGCCATGCGGTTGAGGAGCGTGCCGAGCGTCCCCACCGCCTTGTGAAGGCCTGGCGTGTCTAGCAGGACCAGCTGCCCGCGCGGATCCGCCACGATGCCGCGGACCGTGTTGCGCGTCGTCTGCTCGACCGGCGAGACGATCGAAACCTTCTCGCCGACGAGCGCGTTGACCAGCGTGGACTTCCCCGCATTGGTCCGCCCGACTACAGCTATGACAGCAACTTTACTCATTGGATGATATTATAGCAAATCTATACGACCTACAACCGTTCTTTGTTATGTCGGCCGATCATTTCCAAAATTGCGATAATGTCAGCACGAGTTCTGGATTCGGAACCGAACCGGTGTGAGTTTGGCCCTGAGCCACCGTCAATGTCTTCGGACATGTCAAGGCGTTGTAGACTGCGATGATACCAGCTGGCGAACACGTGTCATCCGCTAGCCCCGCAGTCAGCGACACCTTGGCGCGAATGTCCGGTGCCGCACTCGTCGGCGACAAATAGGCAAGGGCATTCGTCCAGCGTGGATGCCATCCTCCGCGGCGACCAACAAGGGCACTGTCAAGGTCGCACAGCCACGGATGCACAGCTTCGACCGCAGTCGTCTCCTGGCAAATCGCCGCGCCCATGAGCGCCAAATAACCGCCCTGACTGCCACCAGACATCACAAGCGTCTTCCCGTCCCAGGCAGGCAACGTCTTCAGAAAACTGACGACGGCGATAATCCGGCAGAGGACGCCCTTCATGTATGCCGTCTCGACATCTCCGTTGGTCTTCGCATCAAAACCGTAATTCCAGAGACTGTGTGCGTTCGCCCAGTCGACAGCGTTGAAGCCGGTCTCCCACGGCCGCGTCCCGTGAGTATTGAAACTGAAGACAATCGCGTCCGGACGCGGAGCGATGCCGCCGTCAATCGCGGTCGGATTGTAGCCCGTGAAGCCAACCACGATCGGGCATGTCCCCGCCCGCGCCGCATCCGGCACGAAGAGCCGTCCGGTTGCCGGCATTTCCTCACCGCAAGGAATCTCAACCCAACGCCCACGCCCCTCGCCGTGAAAGACAGGTTGTCCACACGCCGCCTCGACACGCGCTCGGCGCGCCGTCCAGAAAGCGCCGAAGTCCGACGGACGGGTATCCGACACCCGCAATGACTCCGGCTCGACCATCGCCCCAAGCACAAGTGTCTTCCCTTCCGCTGCCAGTGCAACCCGCACACAGCCGGGCTGCGCCTGATAGGTCACGTAGTCCTGCCAGCCACCCGTCGCCGCAATTCGTTCCGTCTGCTCACGTCCATCATCACCAGTACGCGCAAGAACGACCTCCGCGCCCTTCCCTGCGCGGAACTTAAAGCGAATCGGCTCTCCGCACCGAAAGACAAGCCGTCCGTCAGCAACCTTTCCCTCCAGTCCGCGTCCATCCCTCCACGCGCCAAGCGCCGCGTCGGGCAAGGCCGGCCCAACCATCGCACAGGCAGCAACGGGCGGCATAACCGCGCCATCCTCCTCGCACGGCCAATCGTTCCCCTGGGCATCGCACATCCGTGCGGTAAAAGACACTTCGCCGGTCACCACCGGACGGAACTCGAAGACGAACGACTGGCCCGCGTTGCGTTGCGCCACCTGCCCTCCGTCGGAAAGCCCAGCGCCACAAACCGACCACCTCACGCCTACGGTCGCGACGCGCGTCATTACGCGAAAAGCCAGGCAATCTCCGACTTGCACTGTCTCGCGTCCAAGCCGCTCGACTGCAATCCTAGGCTGAGAATCGGCCAGCAGACCAAATCCCCAAAAGCATGCTACCAAAAACCAGATCTGCCTCATCTTCATCTTCTTAAAACTTCAAGATGGTGAAGGAAAGGTACTTCTTCATTTCCGCAGTGCGATTGGATACGCTTACCAGAAATTGAAGTTGTACGGATCGGGCAGTCTCGGCCCCTTCGCATAGGGCGCGCCGTCACCCGCAGTCGCGCCGAGGTTCGTCGCCAGCCGCGCGTAGAGCTGGCGCAGGCGGTCCGCCGAAAGCGCCGCGGAGTCCTGGAAGTGCGACCTCGCGTTCTCCTCCAGTCCGACCAGCTTCGCCTGCTCCACGTCGTAGCGGGAGGCGAACTCGTCCGCGTCCAGCGCGCAATAGACCGTCCGCGCGTCGGCCTTCTGCGCGAAGAGTCCGTCCGGCGAAACCTGCCAGCCGGCGGGTGCCTTGACGACCTTCTTCGCCTTGACGCTGTCGCGCCAGCGCAGGATCGACGGCCCGATGCCGCGGAAGACCGACCAGTCCTTCGGCAGCGCCGCGTGATAGACCTCGGCGTCCTCGGTCTCGAAGCCGAGCTCCGCCGCGTCCGCCGGACCGGCCACACGACCCGCCGCCGCACCCGCCGGCGGCTCTTCCGCCGCGCGCCGCAGCACCTCGGCGTAGACCTTCGTCGCCGCCGGGTCGACGCCCGCGCGGCCCTCGAAGTCCATCGTGCAGAACGTGACGAGCGAACCGGCGTTGCGCCGCTGCAGGAGGCAGGTGTAGTTGAGGTCGAATTCGCAGTCCACGAGCGGACGGTAGCCTGGGACGGACGGAATGCGCAGCACATACGCCGCGACGGCGTGGTTGAAGCTGCCGCGCGGTCCGCGCTGCTTGCGGCCGTTGAGCAGCCGCTTGTCGTGGGCGCTCGGCTGGTCGACGCCGCCGCGCCAGTAGGAAAGCTCGTCCGCCGTCGCGGCGAAATCGCGCGGGTAGACCAGCCGCGGCGCGACGTCCTCGACGTCGAACCCCAGCTTCTTCCAGACCTCGGGCTTCTGCGCCATCACCAGCAGCCGGGTCCCCGCCTTCGGCGCCAGGAGCCGCTCCAGTCCGGGCGTGTCCTTCGTCAGCGAATAGGGCGGAATGACCTTCAGCCCCTTCGGGGTCTCCGGCTTCGCGGCCGCCGCCGCGGGATAGACTTCGACGGCGAACGAGTCGCGGCGGCCCTCGCACTCCAGCACCAGTTCGAAGACCGTC
This sequence comes from Kiritimatiellia bacterium, assembly GCA_045628545.1. Lineage (GTDB taxonomy): Bacteria > Verrucomicrobiota > Kiritimatiellia > RFP12 > UBA1067 > UBA1067. The sequence continues at coordinate 13,714 of JAZQPI010000080.1, read as the reverse complement.
TTCTCCTTGACCGCCGGAGCGTCGAACGAGACGGGGACAAGGGCGGTCGTGCCGGTCGCGACCTTGCTGCTGAAATTCTGCGCGCAGCCGTTGAACGTCACCTTGCCGGAGACGGACTTCTCGCCGCAGCCGTCCCAGAGAAGGACGACTTGCTTGGCGATCTTCTCGCCGGCGACGTAGGCGTGCGTCTTGTCGGTGAACTGCCCCGCGCCGCCGATGAACGCCTCGAAGTCGTGGTTCCCTTCGGCGAAGATGTCGTAGTCGCGCGTGACCCACGACGGACGGCCGACGACCGGCTCCTTGAAGGTGTAGTTGAAGCGCGAAAGGTTGCCGTTCTCGTCATGTTCGAAGTGCGGCGCGCCGTAGCCGGAGAGGTTGAACCAGCAAAGGCCTCCGTTGCAGCCCCAGGCGCGGAAAGCGCGGTTCGAGCGCATGACGAACAGCCGGCGGAAGTCCCAGAAGACCGGGTTCGAATTGGCGAGATCGTCCGCGCCCCAGCTCTGGCCCTTGAACTTGCGCCGGCAGTCGTCCGTCTCCTCGGTATAGGCGCGGTCGCCGAAGTAGATCGAGAGGAACTCCGTCCCCGCGAAGCCGCTGCGGAACCAGCTCCACATGTAGGGCTGGCCGAATTCGGCCGCCATGTAGGGCCGCGTCCCCTTCTCGGACCAGTCCTTCATCCATTCCTCGCGCTCCTGTAGCGGCGTGAAGTTGAGGTAGAGGTTGTGCGAGGCGATGTCGCCGGAGTTGCCGTCCGCGTGCGAATAGAAGAGCAGCCCCGGCGCCAGCGTATGCCCGAAGGCCGACCACTTGTTGATCGCGTCCGACGGCGCGTCCTTCATGTCGAACGTGCCGATCATCGATGGCCACATCGTCCACCACGGGCAGTAGCGGTTGACGCCGTGGTACATGGCAACCACCGCCGCCTTGTTGCGCCACCGGCGGACCTGTGCGGACATGTCGCGTTCGCCGACGGAGAAATGCACGTCCGCGCAAGGCACGATGGCGGCGATGCCGAGCTCGGAAAGCTCGTCTACCGTCGCCTCGCTCGGCGCGATGCCGTGGCAGTAGTAGATCAGGTTCGCGCCCATGCCCTGCAGGAACTTCGCTCCGTTGCCGTTGGCCGAGAAGTTGTAGACGGGGCGGAAACGCTGGAGGTGGCCGTTCATGTAGATCTGGCGGCCCTCGCACCAGAGTTCGCGGAAACCGAACTTGAAGGACTGCGGCGCAACGCCCTTCGCCGCCGCCCCTTCGAGGCGCAGCGAGCAGGTGTAGAGGTAGGGCTTGCCGATCTCCCACGGGACGACGTCCGCCCAAGGCTCGTCGAACGCGACGCGGACGCGGCCACGCTGCCAGCTCACGTCGCGACGGAGGTTCTTGACGGTCTTCCCCGCGGCGTCGGCGATCTCGCAGACGACAGTGCCGCGGCCCGGCGCGATCGCCGCGACGTCGACTTCGACGCCGAGACGCTTCTTGCGCCAGCTCGGATTGGCGAACGGATCCTCGAAACGCAGCGGGTCGGACGACTCGAACGCGACGTTGCCCAGGGAGAACGACGTCTGCTTTCCGGGCTTGGCGCGGACATGAAGGTCAACGGTCAGCGGCTTCGCCGCGCCGCCCGAAAACTCTTTCGTCAGGTCGATCACGCCGGAGGAGGCGAGCGTGCCGCGTTTCTCGCCGTCAATGAAGAAATCGACCTCGCAGCCGGAGAAGTCGGCCGCGAAACGCACCTCGCGCCCCTTCCAGTCCGCCCGCGGCTTGACGTCCTTCATCCGGTAGAAGACCTCCTTGTTGCGCGTGTCGGCCTTCGCCATCGGCAGATGCGTGCGCGTCCAGGTCGCCCGTTCCGACGGCAGGCCGTTCTTCGACGGCGCGGCGGGAGCGAGGTCCTCGTCATCGTCGTCGGCCAGCAGCAGATCCGGCGCGGCGGCGGAGATCTCGAGGTCCGTTCCCTGCTTGGGCGCGTCGTAGCAGATGCGCCAGCCGTCCCTCAGCGGAAAGACGACGTCACCCGCCAAAGCGTCATTCGACACGAGCGCGGCCAAAGCCGCCAGCAGCAGACCGATCCTGAGCTTCATTTACTTCTTCGCCTCCGGCAGCGTTTCGCAGAACGGATAGAGCGGCAGGCCGTCGCCCTTGCGGTGGATGTTGACATCCGGCGGGTACTGCTGGTGGCAGTAGCGCACCGCGACAGGATCACTCACCGACTCCGCGCCCACCATGATCTTGCCGGACGGATCGACCGACGCCTTCGCCCAGACGAACTCGCCATTCGCTCCGGCGACCGAGAAGAGGTGCGGCGAAACGACGCCTCCGCGAACCTCCAGTCCATCGCCAGGATTCGAAACCGTAATCTCCAGCGCCCCGCCGACGCGCCGCATCGACTGGAAGCGCGGCGCGGGCCGCAGCGAGCGGTCGCCGAACTTCAGCCGCATCGCCTCCAGCGCCAGACGACGGGCAACCTCCTTCTTGTTGGAAGGATGGATGTCGGAGTGGTCGCCGATGTCCACCGTGCAGGCGATGCCGACCATCGGATCGTTCCGAAGCGAGTCCTGTACCAGGCGCATCGGCGCCCAGCCGACGTTGTCCTCGGGCGTCTCGGCACGCCAGAAGTCGTCCGGCAGACGCTCAGTCGGCGTGTGGACCGACAACGCCGAAAGCTGGCAGATGAGGAACGGCATCTCCGCGTCGCGGAAGACCGTGCGCCAGCCGTCGATCAGCATGCGCTGCAACTGCGCGTAGAGGTCGCTCTGGTGGGAGTTCGAGCAGCCCTGGTACCAGATCGCGCCGCCGATGTTCATTGCCGTCGCCGGCGCGACCATCGCGTTGTAGAGCGCCGTCGGGAACTCGAACGTCTGGCGGTTGAAAGCGTTTCCGTCCGGCGGCGGCGGACGGACCCCGACCCAGTTCTTGTCGGCGACGAACTCGGTCCGCACGCTCCACGGCACAGCCGCGAGGTCGAGCTTCTCGCCCGTCGCGCAATTCTCAGCCCAGACGCGCTCGCCGACATAAGCCGGACCGAAGTGGGTCATCAGCCGGACCGCGAAGACATGGCGACCGCCGGACGTGGGCTTGAAGCGGTAGTTGCGCGGCGCCGCCCAGTACTGCGGCACGTTGACCGAAGTCTCGCCGATCTTCACGCCGTCGAAGAACGTCTGGTCGCAGTCGTTGAAGAAGTCCGCGTTCAGCGAGCACTCCGCGCCCGCCCAGGACGCAGGCAGCTCGGCCGCCAGGCGGATCCACTGCACGCCGGGACGGCCGATGATCTTGGTCTTCGCGCGCGGCGCGGTCGTCCAGCCGTCCGCGGGAAGGTCCGGCTTCGCCCAGTTCGCCAGCGCCTCGTCGCTGAGCTTCGGAGAGTTCTTCAGGAACTTCAGGTTGACCCAGTCCTCCAGCGCCTTCTGCTGTTCGGCAAGCCGCCGCTGCGCCTCTTCGGGCGAACTGGGCTTGCGCGCGGCGGGGAGCGTCATGCGGTCAAGTTCGTCCGTCACTTCCTTCATGCCCGCCTCGTCGAACGCGCGGCGCGGGATCCAGGGCTGGATCATCGAACCGCCCCAGCTTGCGTCGATCACGCCGACGGGGACGCCGAGCCGCCGGCGCAGCTCCTTCGCGAAATAGTAGCCGACCGCACTGAACTGGCGCAGCGCGTCCGCATTGTCGGCGGGCAGCCAGCGGAGATTGCGGGCTCCGAAGCACGCCGCCGGACCGTCCGGCTGGTGCGCATGCGGGACGTAGAAGAGACGGAGATCAGAATCGTCCGCCCGGCGCAGCAGCTCCTCGCCCTCGGGCAGCGAATAGAACGGCGCGTTCATGCGCCAAATGAAATACTCCATGTTGCTCTGTCCGGAGCATATCCAGACCTCGCCGACTTTGACGTCATCGATGACGATTTCGGCGTTGGGGACGCAGCGCACGACGAACTGGAACGGACCTCCAGCCTCGCGCGCGGCGAACTCGACAGACCAGCGCCCGTTCTCGTCCGCCTTCGCCGAACGCTCCTCGCCGGCGAACGCGACCGAAACGGCGGCGGCATACGGAGCGGTGCCGGAAATGCGAATCGGGCGACCGCGCTGAAGGACCATGTGTTCGCCGAAAATGTCATCGACGGCAAACGGCAGCGCGTCCGCCCATGCCATCACGGCTGAAAAAGCCGTCAGACCAGCCAGAATCAACCTTCTCATGTCGTGTTCGTTCCTTTCACTATTCTTCCGCAGACCGAGATTAAGCAAAGGCAACCAGCCTCCGCAACCACACCAGAGAAACCATCAGTCCTTATTCTACCAAAAACAAGACACAAAAGGCAAGTTGCGAAGATACGGCGGCTTGACGCACGTTTCCACGGATAACGTTTCAAAACGTCGTATGGCGAAAAACTGCCAGCCGGACCGCGCAAACCGCTCGTAGCTAGCTTGTAACAGTAAATCAGTGCGCCTCCAGCCAGTTCGCGCCGGAGCCGATGCCGACCTCGAGCGGCACGCCGAAGTCGATCGCCGTCGTCATTTCGCGGCGAACGACCTCCGTCACGCGGCCGACCTCCTCGACAGGCACGTCGAACACGAGCTCGTCGTGGATCTGCAGCACCATCTTCGCGCGCAGCCCCTCGCGGCGCAGCGCCTCGTCGACGCGCACCATCGCGACCTTGATGAGGTCGGCGGCGCTGCCCTGGATCGGCGTGTTGATCGCGTCGCGCTCGGCGGACTGCCGGGCGGTCGCGTTGCGCGAGGCGATGTCGCGCAACGTCCGCCGCCGGCCGAGCACCGTCTCGGCGTAGCCCTTCTCCCGCGCCCTGGCGATCGCGCCGTCCATGTACTCGCGCACCTTCGGATAGTTCCTGAAATAGCTTTCGATGAGCTCGGCCGCCTCGCGCCGGGGGCAGTTCAACCGCTGCGAAAGCCCGAACGAGGAAATGCCGTAGATGATGCCGAAGTTGACCATCTTGCACCGCGCGCGCTGCTCGGGCGTGACCAGCCCCGGCAGCACGCCGTAGACTCGCGCCGCCGTCTCGCGGTGGATGTCGGCGCCGTTGGCGAACGCCGCGAGGAGCGCCTCGTCGCGCGAAAAGGCGGCCATGATCCGCAGCTCGATCTGCGAGTAGTCCGCCGAGAGGATCACGTGCCCCGCGTCGCGGGCGACGAAAGCGCGGCGGATCGGCTTGCCGCGCTCCGTCCGGGTCGGGATGTTCTGAAGGTTGGGCTCCGACGAACTCAGCCGCCCGGTCTCGGTGAAGGCCTGCGCGTAGGTGGTATGCACGCGCCCGTCAGCGTCGATCAGCGTCGGGAGCTTGTCGACATACGTGGACTTCAATTTCGCGCACGCCCGGTATTCGAGGACCTTGCGGACGATCGGATGCGCGTCGACGAGCTTGACGAGCGTCTTCTCGTCCGTCGCGAACTGTCCGCTCGCCGTCTTCTTGCCGCCCGGCAGGCCCAGCGTGGCGAAGAGCAGTTCGCCGAGCTGCCGCGGCGAATCGGGATTGAACCCCGGCCCCGCGTGCGCGGCGATCTCCCCGAGAAGCCCGAGTATCTCCCGGTCCAGCTCGCGGCCGTACGCCTGCAGCGCGTCGACGTCGATCCGGACGCCCGCGCGCTCCATCTCGATGAGCACCTTGACGAGCCGCTCCTCCCAGCCGAGCGCGGCCTGCGGCGCCAGCGGACGGATCGCGTCGTCAAGCCGCAGCGTGACATCGGCGTCCTCCGCCGCATAGTCGAGAACCTCCTCGGGCTTGAGCGCCGCCATGGACAGCTGCTCGCGGCCGCGCTCCTTTTCGCCGATCAGCGCGGTGATGGGGACCGGCCGGTAGCCGAGATACTGCTCGGCGAGCGCGTCCATGCCGTGCCGCGCCGCCGCGTCCAGACAGTAGTGCGCCAGCATCGTGTCCCGCGGCACGGAGGCGAAGCCGATCCCCTGCCGATGCAGGACCGAGCGGTCGAACTTGACGTTGTGCCCCACGAACACCTTCGTCGGGTCGGCGAAAAGCGGACGGAAGATGTCGATGAGCTCGCCGATGACATACCACGCCCTGCCGGGCGCGACAGCGAACGAAAAGCCGACGAGCCGGCAGTAGTGGGCCTCGGTCGAGGCGTGTCCTTCGACGGCGGCCGTCTCGGTGTCGAAGGCGATGCGCCCGGCCCGCATCAGTTCGGCCAAAAGCGCCTGCGCCTCCTCCTCGGTCCGCACCAGGCGGTAGTCGTGCGGCGTGGTCGCGAGGGTCGCCAGCGCCGCCGGAGCGGACGCGTCCCCTTCCGCCGCCACGGCAGCCGCCGGCGCCTCGCCGAGCAGCTCCTTCGCCAGCCGCGTCAGTTCGAACTTGGCGCAGACCTGCGCCAGCCGCTCGCGGTCGACGCCGTTGAGCCGGTAGGCCTCCCAGTCCGGCACGACCGGCACGTCCGTGCGGATCGTCGTGAGGAATTTCGACAGCGTCGCGTCGTCGGCTCCGAGCGCCACCTTCTCGCCCAGCTTGCCCTTGAGCTTCTGGCGGTTAGCGAGCAGCCCCTCGACGGTGCCGAAGCGCGAGAGGAGGTCCGCGGCGGTCTTCTCGCCGACGCCGCGGATGCCGGGGATGTTGTCGGAGGCGTCGCCGGCCAGCGCCAGATAGTCGATCATCTGCCGCGGTTCGGTCAGATGCCAGTGCGCGCAGACGGCCGCCTCGTCGTAGACCTCGGCCTCGTCGCCCGCGTGCGGCGGACGGTAGAGCTTCACGCCCGGACGCACGAGCTGCGCCGCGTCCTTGTCCGGCGTCGCCATGAACACCTCGAAGCCCGCGGCCGCGCCCTTGACAGCCAGCGTCCCCATGACGTCGTCGGCCTCGAAGCCGTCGACGCGCACCACCGGCAGGCGCAGGGCCTCGGCCAGCTCGAAGGCGTAGGGGATCGACGCGGCGAGGTCTTCGGGCATCTTCTGCCGCTGCGCCTTGTAGGCCGGATAGGCCTCGTGACGGAACGTCGGCCCGCCAGGATCCATCGCCAGCACCATGTGCGTGGGCCGCTCGCGGCGGTAGATCGACAGCAGGCCGTTGACAAGCCCCAGCAGCGCGGACGTGTTGATGCCGGAGGCCGTCATGCGCGGATTGCGCAGGAAGACGAAATGCCCCCGGTAGAGCAGCGGCATCAGGTCGACGATGAAGAGCTTGCCGTTCATCCGAGCAGCTCCGTCAGGAGGGGGTCCTTCGCCGCGCGCTCGCCGGACGAAAGCCCGACGATCTCATGCGGGAAGACGAGCCACTGCGGCCCGAGGTCCCGGACGATATAAGCGGGGCGGCGGTCCGTCACGCAATTCACGCCGGACTTGAGGTAGACGCACGCGAGACGGGCCTCGAACCCACGGGCCTCCAGGTGCGACAGCACCGTCTCGGCCGTCTTGCCGGTGTCGAAGACGTCGTCGACGACGAGAACGCGCTCGCCCTTCTTGAGGAGGGAGAAGACCTCTTCTTCCAGCACGAGGCGGACTTCGCCGTGATTGTCGCCAATGCCCGAATAGCTGGAGCACTTCAGCGGCATGTGCCGCACGTCCCAGCCGGCGGCGCGAAAGAACTCGTGCACGGCGATGCCGACCGGCGCACCGCCGCGCCACAACGCGATCAGCACGTCGGGCCGCCAGCCCGACTTCCGGATCGCCGCGGCCAGCCGCCAGACGTCGTGGAGATAGTCGTTCGCCGACAGATAGAACTTGTTCTGCTCCGAAGGCGGACAGGCTGATGCGGACGTGTTCGTCGGTTCGTTCTGCGTTTCTGCAAGCGTCATCGTTTTCTCCGTAATGGTCACCATAAACTCCTGCCGTAAATTATACTCTTTTTTCCGCGCCGCGCAAAGTGCGCCGCGCAGGCGACACAAGGGTCAGAGCATTCTGTCATCGACAAGAAAGTCGGGCAGGTAACGGTGCCTTATCCCATCCGCCGAAAAATCAAACCGGTCCATAGAAAGCACGAGCTTGTCGTACTGATCCGGAACGGACATCAGCGCACCGAATTCACGCTCCCGCGTCTCCGGCGTCGGCATCAGGTACGCCACCTGTATGTAAAGCCGGTCTGCGCCTTTCTGACAGACAAAGTCAACCTCCTTTTCCTTCACACGGCCGATCGTCACCGCATAACCGCGCCTGCGCATCTCTCGATAGACGACGACTTCCAACAGCTGGTCGACGTCACGACCAAGGCTCGAAGATACATTGGCATTGCGAAGCCCGCAATCGGCGACATAATACTTCTCGTCAACCGAGAGAATCCGCTTGCCGATCAGGTCTTCACGTTCGACTCGCGTCAAGAGAAAGGCTTCCTCGCAGGCCCTCAGGTAATTCAGCACCGTCGACGGCGCCGTCACGATATGCTCATGCTTCAGGAAGTCGACGATCTTCTGCGCGGAAAACACATGACCGGTCTCCGTCATGACATATCGCACTATCCGCTCAAGAAGATCGACGTCGCGGATTCCCTTCCGGCGAACAACGTCCTTCAGCAAGATGGCGCCATACACGTCCTGCAGATAGCGCCTTGACGCTTCGGGGCGATATCCGACCTCAGACAGAAACGGCATGCCGCCGAACTGAAGATAGTCACGGAACGACTCCTCGCCGACAGACGCGTCCGCCGCCTCCAAATACTCGTCGTACGAGAACGGGGCAAGGGGGAACTCGACATACCGACCGGTTATGTATGTCGCAAGTTCGCCCGAAAGCAACTTTGAATTGGAACCCGTAATGTAGACATCCGCATTCTTGCGCATTCGTATGGAATTGACGACTTTCTCCCACCGCTCGACATCATGAACCTCATCAAGGAAGAAATACGTCTTGCGACTTTTGTTCTGCCTCAACCGACGCTCAAGTTCAGCGTAGAGCACTCCTTCCTTGAGATATCTGGCGTTCGCCTCGTCATCCAAGTCCAGATAGAATGTCGGAGCCCCTGGGTCAACCTCGTTTACAATCAAATTCCGAACCTGCCCCATCAGAACAGACTTACCGCAACGCCGCACCCCAGTAAAGACCTTGATGACGTCCGTACCGATAAAAGCACGCACCTCTCCAAGCAGTTTTTTCCGCAAAACCATGTTTCACCTCCAGCACAATGATTTCACCCTGTATTTTATCACAACTTATAACTCTCTTTCAAGCGCAAAATTTCAAATCTTAGAGTTATAACTCCGCATGTCGAGCCGTGGATCATAAAAGCAATCACTATGTCAATGCCACCGTGTCAACAAGCTCTGACCCTTAAGGCCCATGATCTTATTAGGCGAAACGCACTTTTTAATTGGTCGGGGCGAGAGGATTTGAACCTCCGACATTCTGCTCCCAAAGCAGACGCACTACCAGGCTGTGCAACGCCCCGCGAACGGACCCGGACATAGCCGAGCCGACAGCTACTATTATACCATATTTTTCAGCCGCAAGGACTGCTCAAATGCAGGGTTGACGCATCGCGCGAAGGAGTAGCCTACACCGCTCACCAGGCGACGGCGGAAAGCGCGTCCGTCATCAGACGGGTCGCCGCCGCTTCGCGGGTGTCGGAGCCGTCGGAGCCGAGGACGACGACGATGACGCGGTGGGTGCCGCGCTTGCCCGTCAGGACGATCGAACTGCCGCCGGCGTCGATGTAGCCGGTCTTGAGTCCGTCCACCGCCTCGGTGCCGTCGTCGTTGTAGATGTGGAACTTGTCCATCCGCAGGATCCGGTTCGAGTTCCGCATGCTGATCGGCTTGCCGTCGCCGCCGGTCACGGTCGCGACCTTCGACGAGGAGTACTTGAAGATCTCCGGATGCTTCAAGACCTCCAGCGCCAGCTTGAGCTGATCCGCCGCGGTCGTCCGGTTGTTCTGCGTCCACGGATACCGCTTCGCCCGGTTGGGCGGCAGTCCGTTCGGATTGTAGTAGCGGGTGCGCGTCATGCCGAGCTGCTGCGCCCGCTCGTTCATGCGCCTGACGAAGGCATCGAGCGAACCGGCGGACTTCACGCCCAGCACGATCGCCGCGTCGTTCGCGCTGTGTACCAGCAGCGACATCATGAGGTCGTCGACGGTCATGGACTGTCCGGCGCGGATCCCGACCCAGCTGGGTTCGGAATGATACGCCTCGTCCGTCGCGACAACGCGGTCGTCAAGCGCATACCGCCCCGCCTCGACGTCCTCCAGCACGAGAAGCGCCGTCATCAGCTTGGTGACGCTCGCTGGATACGCCTCCGCGTCGGAGCGGTCCTGAAACAGCACCCGCCCCGTCTGCGCATCGGCGGAGATCGCGCCCACGTAGGGCGCGCGCCGATGCGAGGCCGGAGCTGCCGCAACAGCCGCAGCGAGCAGAAGCGACGTGAACATTTCAGCGGACGGTAGAACGGGTAAGTTTTACCAGCAGCTTCCACATCGCCGCCGCATCGGCCGCGCCGACGAGCGCCTCGCGGCTCTCGGGCTTCGAGAATGTGCGCGCGAGTTCGGACATCAGCCGCAGGTAGAAGGCCGACACGGCGACCGGAATCGCCGACAGAAAGACGATGTTCACCTTCGAACCCGCCCAGTCGATCCCCTGCTTCGAGACGCCCACCGCCAGCGTCAGCGCACCGCCCTCGACGCCACGGACGTGCGGAAAGGCGATGCCCTCGTCGTTGGCCGTCGACAGCATGGCCTCGCGGTCCATCGTCGCCGCGATCAGGCTGTCGGCGTTGCTGATGAACTTGTGGTCCTCCATCGCCTGCGCCAGCTGGGCGATCGCGGCCTCGCGCGAACTGGAGTCGAGATCGACCACCATCAGCTCCTCCGCGCTGAACCGCGAAATCCCCGTGCGCGGCTCGTCATGGTCCGGCTTTTCCGCGACATTGTGCGCCGCGTCCTCGTCGTCGGCGAAAAGGATGCGCCCGCAGCTCGAGCACGTCACCAGGTGCTGACCGAGCCGGACCTGCTGCCCCTGGGCGATCGGCACCTGCATGCCGCAGGCGGCGCAGCAGCCGTTGGACATGGCCGCCAGAACCACGTGGTTCTTCTTGTACAGCCGGTCGTAGATGCCGGCGAGATGCGGATCGAGCTGGTTCTGCACGCGATCGATGGCGTCGTTCAGCGAATCGAGATGGCTGCCGTCACCCGTCTGATAATGCTCGTCGCGCGTGAGGACGAGCTCTTGGAGTTGCCTTAACGTATTGATTTCACTTTTCATTCATTCGTCTTTCGGTATACTACAAAAAATCTCGGCGTCACCGCCCGAACGTGCTGGTCTTCTTCATCAGGTGCGCAAAACGCACGGCCTCGATCGAATCTTCGAGCGACAGCGGAAACGGCGTCGCCGTCCGCACGGTGTCGTAGACGTGTCGCCAGAAGGCAGACGCGCCGTAAAGCGTCCCCTTCGGCAGCTGGACGGGAATGTCGACGACCGGGAACTGCTCGTGCAAGTCGCGGATCTCCGGCGTGCGCACCGACGAACGGCGGCGCGGGAACTGGAAGGCCGGGTCGATCACGTGCAGCACGCCCTCGGTCGCCCCGGGCTGGACGGTGAAGGTGCCGCGCTCGGCGCGGATCACGAAGGACGGCGAGCGCGCGCCTTCAAGCACGCCGCCGCTGAACTCCACGTCGGCCGAAACCTGGCCGCGCGTGCGCAGGTTCACGTGCGCGTAGTCCTCGGCGTCGCCGAGCGAGGCGATGCGCTTGAGCTCGCTCCACATCTGGATCGGCGGCGTCGGCAGCAGCTTCAGCGCTTGGAGGATGAGGTCGGGCATGGCGTAGTAGGACGCTCCGCCGCCCAGCCGGTTCACCGTCTGCCAGTCGTCGCGGCGGATGTAGTCCTCGCGGCGGATGCGCACCTGGTGGATCTCCCCGAGCCGCGCGTCGCCCATCGCCATCTTCGCCAGCTGGTAGTCGGGCGAGAACATCCCTCGCTGCAGGACCAGCAGGCGGTTTTTCGCCTTGATCGCCGCGCCGCGCAGCATCTGCGCGTCTTCGAGCGTCAGCGCCATCGGCGACTCCAACAGCGTCCAGTAGCCGCGCTTGAGCGACGCCATGGCGTGGGCGAGATGGTCGGTCGAACACGTCGCGATGTCCACGAGGTCGATGCCGTGCTCGTCGAGCATGTCATCGAACTGGCGGAACATCTTGCAGTCGGGGCAGTCGGGCGCGATAATGTCGCGCCTCTCCTTGAGGACGTCGCAGGCGGCGACGACCTTGAACAGCGCGGGGTGCGCCTTGAAGACCTTGTAGTGTTCCGCCAGCATCGCGCGACCGATGCCCATAAGCGCCACTCGAAGCGGCGGCCGCTGGTAGACAACGCTCATTTTTTCACGATCTCCGTTATTGCCGAAAGAAACTGGGCCACGTCCTTGAACTGACGGTAGACGCTGGCAAAACGGATGTAGGCGACCTCGTCGACGCGCTGGAGCTCGTTCATCACCAGTTCGGCGATGGTCGCGGACGGCACTTCGTCGCCGTCCAGGTTCTTAACCACGTTGTCGATCAGCGTGCGGATCTGGTCCTCGGAAATCTTACGCTTGCCGCACGCCTGGCGGATCGACTTCTCGAGCTTGGAGCGCTCGAACGTCTGCCGCGTGCCGTCGCGCTTGACGACCAGCACCTCGTCGCGGTCGATCTCCTCGTAGGTGGTGAAGCGCGAACCGCACTTGAGGCACTCCCGCCGCCGGCGGATCGCCGCGCCGTCGCGGGCGCTGCGCGAATCGAGCACCTTGTCGTCCTCAGCTCCGCACTTCGGGCACTTCATGTCACTTCCCGTTGGGACACGCCGTGCAGTGACGGCAGTCGAGGTTGATCGGCAGCGGGGCGGGTCCGCCGTGCCGCCGGGCCTGCCAGGCGGCAATGCGGTTGATGAGCGCGAGCAGCAGCCCCAGGGTGATGAAGCCGCCCGCCGGCAGGATCGCCAGCGTCACCGGCCCGGGGTTAAGCCCCTTGAACGCGAGATCGCCCCAGACCGTCAGCGTACCCGCGCCGACGACCTCGCGCACCGCCGCGATGAGCGAAAGCGCCAGCGTGAAGCCGAGGCCGGACCCGAGGCCGTCCGCAATCGAATCGAGGACGCCGTTCTTGCAGGCGAACGCCTCCGCGCGGCCGAGGATGATGCAGTTGACGACGATGAGCGGAATGAAGATGCCGAGACTCGCCGACAGCGACGGCAGATACGCCTGCATCAGCAGGTCGATCGCCGTCACGAACGTCGCGATGATCACGATGTAGCAGGGAATGTGGACGGCCGCCGGAATCAACCGCCGCAGCGCGGAGACGAGCGCGTTCGAGCACACGAGCACGAAAGTCGCCGCCAGCCCCATGCCGAGGGCGTTCTCCAGCGAAGTCGTCACGGCCAGAGTCGGACACAGCCCCAGAACGAGGCGGAACGTCGGGTTGTTTTTGAATACCCCGTACCAAAAGGAAAGTAATGTTTTCATATCTTGTATCATTATAGCGAAAAAAAAGCCGCCTTGCAAGCGGCTTTTACGCAGGCTAGTAGTCGGTCACTCAACACCGCTTCGCGGCATTGAATGCCCGACTACAGCATCTGGGCATCTGGGCGATTGAGCATCTGGGCCTTTTCGAGTGGTCGTGCCAAAAGCCGCAGTCGACTGGCATTGCCGATGATTCCGCTACAAAGGCGGTTGCGGCTTTTGCCCGATTCCCTTTCTACCGACGGGGTCCCACCCCGTCACGACTTGTCAGGCCTTTGGCAGCGGAAACAGGAAATCCTCGATCTTGAATGTCCTGTCGAGCGCGTAGGCATCAAGCGCTTCTGTGAGCCGCGCAACGGGATCG